>NZ_DASZTJ010000198.1:0-8303 GCF_035548235.1 Rhodopila sp. | reverse complement strand
AGGGCCAAAAGCTGCTTGGCCTGGATCACGCCGACATAGGCCTGCACGGCGTTGGTGAAGCTGGTCTGCTCCTGCCCCAGCAACGTGGCGCGTTCGGCGTAGACCTGGTTCTTCGCCTTGTTGACGTTCGCCTGGGTGCGGCCGCCGGTGTAGATGTTCTGCGTGACGGTCGCCTGCGCGGTGCCAAGCAGCCGGTCGGTCTGGGAATTGAGATAGCCGTGCAGCGTGGAGGTGTAGGCCCGTGAGACGCCGTCGCCGTAGCCGGCCGAGCCGGCCAGCACGACCGTCGGCCGCCAGCCGGCGAGCGCGGTCGGCACGTTTTCGTCCGTTGCCCGCAGCTTGGCCCGTTCGGCCTGGAGGGCCGGCTGGTTGGCATAGGTGGCGGCCAGCGCCTCGGTCAGCGTTCGGGGCGCGCTGGCGGCGTTCCGGATGGCCGGCCGGGCGGCAACCGGCCGGGCGGTGGTCTTCGGGGGGCGTTGCGCGGACCTGACCAACATCGTGGGCGTGGCCGCACCCGGCGGCGGCGGGGCCTTCGGTTGGGCGTGGGCGCTGGTGGCGGCGGCTAGGGCGAGCAGGCTGAAGCTCCCGATCAGAATATGACGCGGACCCATGCGGCTTTCATCTCCATCGACGGCCAGCGCCTAGGCTGACTTTGTGCGGGCAAATGCTTAAAATTCCATTAACGGGTCGGATCCCCCGTCATTCACCCGCGTTTAGCCCGCGATCGGACCGCCGGGGGCGGATTTTCCGCCCAAGGAGGCCGATCGGCGCTATCGGCGAGGATGTCATTCTTGGCATCGCGGGTGGAGAATCGTCCTAAACCCACGGAAATGTCCAGCATTCTGTCCGAGGCGGCCGCCACGGGGATCAGAACTCGAACGCTGGCGTCCGGCGCAAGGCAGGTAACGGCGGGGTGGCGCAATCAAAGATCGGCGTGATGCTCAGCCCCGCGACCGTCGCTTCGGCCAGGATCGCCCGGGTCGTGCCGGCCTGGTCGCGCAGCGTGTCGAACAGCGCGGTGACGAGGCGTCCCTCCTCGCGATGCAGCTGCTGCTGCACGGCGGCCGGGATTTCCGGCACGGCGCCTTCGATCAGGATCAGGTCATAGGGCGCATTGGCCGCCCAGCCCGCGGCGAGCGGGCCGGAGACGACGGTGACCGACGGCGCCTCGGTCGGCAGGACGGCGTTGGCGATGCCCAGCAGGGCGGGGTCATCTTCCAGCGCGACGACGCGGCAGCCGCAGGCGGCAAGCACCGCGGCGCCATAGCCGGTCCCGGACCCGACCACCAGCGTCCGCTCGTTCTCCCTCGGCTGCGCGGCCTGCAGCATGCGGGCGAGGACCATCGGCTCCATCAGGTAGCGGCCGTTGCCCAGCGGCACGTCGTCGTCGACATAGGCCATCGCGAGGACCGAGGGGGGCAGGAAGCGTTCGCGCGGCAGCCGGCGCATGGCGGACAGGATGCGGGGATCGGTGACCCGGTTCGGCCGGATCTGGCTGTCCACCATCTTCTTGCGGGCGTCGGCGAAAACTTCGGCTTGGGTGGCCATCGGATCCAGTCTTTTGCTGCGCTGCGGCCTTATAGCGGCGGCATCGCGGCGCGGCTAGTGACGCTCTCGCGCCGGCGTGACGGCCATCCGGCGCTACGCCGCGTCCTCCTTGCGGTCCTTGATCCGGACATAGGCGAGCTTGGCGTGTTCGTCGCAATACGGCTTGCCGGGCAGGGAGGCATCGTCGCAGAAGCGGAAGTCGCGGGTCCCCGGCTCCCCGATCGGCCAGCAGCAGGTTGGCGCGGAGCGACGGAACGAGGGCGAGGTCACCGCCCGCATCGACGGCGCGTCCTCGCGCGCCGGCGGCGGGTTGAGGACGGGCACGCGGGCGACCGGCGTTGGCGCGACGACCGGCCGGAGCGCGGGCGCGGGGTCGAGCTTGACCACCGGCGGCGGCACGCTGGCGCTGGCGAGGGGGGGCAGGGTGGGGCCCGCCGGACGCGGATAGGATGGCGGCCGGTCGGTTTCGGACTTGCCCGACTCCCGGCGGATGGGCGATGGACGCGCATCGAGATCAAGCCGATGCGCCTTGCCGACGATCGCGTTCTTCGACACGCCGAGGCGCCTGCCAATTTCGGCAGTGGAATGACCTTCCGCCCACAGCTCCCTCAGCTGACGGATCGTATCCTCATTCCATACCATATCCAGCTCCTTTGGCCGCCGGTTGATACTAGATACAGTATTGGGCCTGATTTCAGGGCGCAATGGTGGAATGCATCCGGGGATGCAGATTCCTGTGGACAAGTTCGTGAGGAGTCGGAGACAGAGCGTGACTCCGCGCGCCGCGGCCGAAGGCATGACATCATTGGGGAACGACTGGAGGTCCGGGCCGGAATCGAACCGGCATCCGCGGATTTGCAGTCCGATGCATCACCACTCTGCCACCGGACCCCCGAGCAGGACGCGCTATATGTTCTCCGGCGCGCGCCCGGTCAAGCCCGGAGGAGGGTCCTTACCGGCCCTTGAAGACCGGCTTGCGCTTTTCGTTGAAAGCCAGCACGCCCTCCCGCCGGTCCTCGGTGTCCACCAGGCGGTTATAGGCCTCGATCTCGAACATCAGCCCGCGCTTCAGGTCCATCTGCAGCCCGTGATGGATCGACTTCTTGGCCTGGCGCACCGACAGCGGTGCGTTGTCGCAGATCGTCCGGGCCGTCTCCATCACCGCCTCCATCAGCGTGCCGGGCTCGCAGACCCGGTTGATCACGCCCCAGTCCTGGGCCTGCTGCGCGGTGAAGGGCTTGCCGGTCAGGATGATCTCCTTCGCGCGCGCCTCGCCGACCCGCCGGGCGAGCGTCTGGGTGCCGCCGCCGCCGGGCATGATGCCGATGGTGACCTCGGTCAGCGCGAAGCGGGCGGTCGGGACGGCAAACGCGAAATCGCAGACCAGCAGCGTCTCCAGCCCGCCGGCATAGGCGTGGCCGTTGATCGCGGCGATCACCGGGACAGGGCATTCCAGCAGGGCGTCACGCCCGCGCTCGAAGATCTCGTGCTGGTGCTGCCATTGCCTGGTGGTCAGCGTCTTGCGCTGCTTCAGGTCGCCGCCGGCGCAGAAGATGCGGTCGCCGGCGCCGGTCAGGACGACGCAGCGGATCTCGCCGGGGTCGTCGATCAGCGTGGTCCACAGGTCCAGCAGGTCGAGGCCCATCTGGGTGTTCTTGGCGTTGCCGACCTCCGGGCGGTTGAGGGTGACCTTCAGCAGGTGGTCGCCGATCGTTTCGGTCAGCACGGTCTCGTAGGATGTCATGGGCAGGTTCCAGGTTGGGCAGTCACGGACATCGGGGCCGGCGGCCGCATCGCCAGCAGCAGCCTGGCCCGTTCCAGGTCGGGATCACGACGATCGGATGCATGGATCCCCTCCTGGTGACGATCGATAGTGCATGATGACGCTTGCCCTTCCAACCATCGACAAGCGCACGGGTCCCGGATATCTGGCGCTTGCCCGATCCGGGCGGCCGGGACCGCGATCCGGCGCGTCAGGGCGAATGCCGGAGGGACGCATGGACATCTCCATCGAAAGCCTGCTGCCCGGAGCGGAAAAGGCGGCGTGGCGATCCGGACGCCGCCCGCCGCCTGATCCTCGCGGGCGCCGAGGCGGAACGCTTTCGCGATCCCGCGCGTCCGCATTTTCCGCCGGGCGATCTCGATATCGCGCTGGATATCGACCGCTACCCGTTCGCCATCCGCGTCACGATGGAGGATGGGCGGCCCGTTGCGCGAATGGAACGGGCCGGCTGATGCGGACGGGCCGTCGCGCTATCCCTCCGCCACGATCGGGTTCTTCAGCACCCCGATCCCCGTGATCTCCACCTCGATCGTATCCCCGGCCTTCATCCACAGCGGCGGCGTCTGGTACGCGCCCACGCCGCCGGTCGTTCCGGTCGCGATCACATCGCCCGGTTCCAACTGCGTGAAGGTCGAGCAGTATTCGATCAGCGTCGGGATATCGAAGCACAGGTCGTCGATCGTCGCGTGCTGCTGCTCGACGCCGTTCAGCCGGCTCATGAGGTGCGCCTTGGTGATGTCGCCGGTCTCCTCCGGCGTCACGATCCAGGGGCCGAACGCCCCCGACCTGTAGAAATTCTTCCCCGGAATGAACTGGGTCGAATGCCGCTGCCATTCGCGGATCGAGCCGTCATTGTAGCAACTGAAACCAGCTACCACGCTCTGCCAGTCCTCTTTCTTCACGTGCCGGCAGCGGCGGCCGATCACGACGGCCAGTTCGCCCTCGTAATCGAACGTCCTCGACGCGGCCGGCGCCACCATCGCCTGGCCGTGCCCGACCTGGGAGTTCGGGTAGCGGGTGAAGATGATCGGCTTCGGCGGCGGCTCCCGCCCGCCTTCCTTGATGTGCGACATGTAGTTCAGGCCGACGCACAGGATCTTCTCGGGGTCGGGGATCGGCGGCAGGAAGCTGATGTCCGACAGCTTGAAATCGGCATGCCGAGCGGCTTCCTCGGCCAGGGAGGTGGTGGCCCAGAGCGCGTGCTTGAGGCCGGGCGCCTTGTCGCCCATGTCGATCACGCCCTCGTTCTTGGCGATGCCCCAGGAGGCCGATCCGTCGGGTCGGCGGAAGCTCAGCAGTTTCATGGTCACGTTTCCCTGACAGGTGCGGCGTTACCGATAGAACCGGCTCCACCCGGCGACAAGTCGCCGCGGTCGGCCAGGATGGTGTCGACCATCATATCCAGCGTCACCCGCCCGGCGCCGTCGTCGATGCCGATATCGGGCGACATCACGCGGCGGATCTCACGCGCGTGGTCGAACGGGAACGTCGTCCCGAACACGCCATAAGTACGAGTGCCCAGCGCGGCGGCCAGGTTCATCACGCCGGTATTGTTGGCGACGCACAACGCTGCCTCGGCCAGCAGGCCCATGACCTCGGGCAGGGGCCAGCCCAGCGCCGCCGTCACCCGGTCCGGATGGCCGGATCGCAGCCGGATCGCCTCGGCATTGGCGGCGTCCCACTCGGCACCGACCAGTACGATCGCGGGCCAGCCGGCGTCGAGGAACAGTTCCGACAACGCAGCGAATTTCTCCACGCCCCAATTGCGCTCTGGCTCGCTGCTGCCGATCCCCATGGCGATGAACGGTTCGGACAGGCCGCCGTGTCGACGCGCGGCCTCGCGAAGGGCAGGGGCAGCGCCAAGCCGCGGCTCGTCGGAGGCAAGCGGGATGCCTGCCGCCTCGATCCACGCGGTGGCGCGCTTCAACTGATGTCGTTTCGCGATCGATTTGGGCAGGAACGGCCCGCGGTTCAGGTACGGGCGCTGCGAGCCCCAGCCATAGCCGCGCCGGTCCCGGATGCCCGCCAGCCTGGCCGCCATCGCCAGCGTCCGGCTGTGGTGCAGGAACACCACCGACCGATAGCCGCCGGCCCGGAACAGCGACACCAGCCGGAAGAAGCCCAGCAGCCCGTCATGCCGGCCCCGCCGGCCGATGGGATTCGTGTCGATCCATTGCACGTCCTGCACCGCCGGCTCATCCGCGAACAACTGGTCGGCCAGCGACCGGGGCTTGGTCAGCACCGTCACCGGCGCGCCCACCCAGGCGGCGATCGCGCGGATATGCGCGACATGCCAGACCATGTCGCCGATGCCCGGCAGCGGCTGGACGACAGCCACCGGCGGTTCCGGCGCGCGAACATGATGCGACCCCGTTTCGATCTTTGTGGAAGCGGGTGGCGGGGAATCGGATGACGTCACACCAGACGTTCCTGGGCCGTTATGACCGGAACCGGAATCGCCGCAGGTCTGAAGCGCGCAAATACATTAGGCATGATGCGTGAACGGAAGCGAAGTCGTCATGCTTTAGCCGAACCGTGCGCAAGCCGCCAGTCGCGTGCGTCCGGTCAAATCAGCGTTCGATCCCGCCGCGTCAGAGCCTTGTGACACCGCGCCCCGCCGCCTTGCGGTAACCTCCGCCCATCGCATGACGGATTTGGGGGATGCATGGCGACATGGCGGGACCAGGTGGCGCTCGTGACCGGAGGAGGCCGTGGAATCGGCCGCGCGATCGCTCGGCGACTGGCGCGGGAGGGCGCGGCGGTCTGCGTCAATTATCGCGAACGCGCGGACGCCGCCGAATCGCTGGTCGCCGATATCCGCGGCCATGGCGGCCGCGCGATCTCGGTCGCCGCGGATGTCGCCGATGACGCGGCGGTCGAGGGAATGGTCGACCAGATCGCCGCCGCCTTCGGCGCTGTCACCATCCTGGTGAACAATGCCGGCCTGTCCGATCGCTTCAGGCTGGAGAATTTCGACGCCGGCCGCCTCGACGCCATGCGCCGGGTCAATGTCGATGGACTGATCCATACGACACGGGCGGTGATGAGCGAGATGCGACGGCAGAAATACGGGCGTATCGTCAACATCACCTCGATCGCCGCCTTCGGTACGTCGCTGCCGGACAACGCCTTCTATGCCGCCACCAAGGCCGAGGCGCAGATCCTGACGCGCCGCTTCGCCATGGAACTCGGGCCGTTCGGCATCACCGTCAACGCCGTCGCGCCCGGCTTCATCGACACCGAACTCGCGCGCGGCGATGCGGATGACGACGCGTGGCGGGAGATCACGGCGCGGATCGGCGCCCTGGGCATGATCGGGCGGATCGGCGACGTCGAGGACGTGGCCAACGCGGTCACCTTCCTCGCCGACCCGGAATCCGGGTTCGTCACCGCGCAGGTGCTGGCGGTGGATGGCGGGCGGATGGATTACCTGGGTCACTGACCGATCCGGAAGGGCAACGTCACGGGGCATCGGGGTCCAGCCGGCCCCAGGCCAGGACGGAGCGGATGCGCAGCGCGATCACCGGCAGCGGCGCCAGGTCCATCGTCCGGTATTGCGGATACCGCCCGCGCAGGACGGCCTGCGCCGCGTCGTGTTCGGCTCCGTCGGCGAGGATGTCCGCCTCGCCGCGCAGCATGACCCAGGCCAGGCGCGTCCAATCCTCGTCCCAGCGGTCGACGGTGACCGCGATCCGCGGGTTCGCCAGGATGTTGCGCAGCCGTTTCAACGGGATGTCGGTGCGCTTCGGCTTCTCGTCGACCGATATGTAAAGCGAGGCGTCGATCACGGCGTAGCAGACCGGCACCAAATGCGGCGACCCGGCGGCGTCCGCCGTCGCCAGGTGCCCCACGCGGGCGCGGTCGAGAAACCGGCGTTGCGGATCGGTCAGCATCGGAGCAGCATGGCATGGGACCAAAGACAAAAGCGGAGCGAAACGATGAGCGATGCTGCGACCGCGCCGGCCGATGCGTCAACCAAACTGCCGCGCACGCCGCCCCAGATCCTGGGGCCGTTCTATCCGTTCATGCAAACGCCGGTCGAGACCGGCGACTTGACCGGCAACGGCGGCGCGCGGGGTACGGTGCTGTACCTATCGGGCCGGGTGTTGACCGAGACAGGACAACCGGTCGTGGGCGCGAAGGTGGAGATCTGGCAGGCCAACGCCGACGGCCGCTACGCTCATCCCAACGACGAGAACCCGGCCAGGCTGGATGAGAAATTCCACGGCTTCGCGGTGACGCGCACGGACGCCGAGGGCCGCTATCACTTCAAGACCGTGCGTCCCGCCGCCTATCCCGCCGCGCCCGGCCGCTGGCGGCCGGCGCACATCCATTTCTCGGTGACGGCGAAATACGAGCAGTTGGTGACGCAGATGTATTTCCGCGGCGGGGAATACAACGACACCGATCCCTGGCTGAACAGCGCCGCGCGCAAGGACCTGCTGATCACCGACCCCCAGCCGGTGACCGGGAAGGAAAAGGGGGCGCAGGCGGTGACGTTCGATATCGTGCTGACGCGGGGGTAATTCCACAAGCGGCCGCGCGACGCCTGCGTCGACTGGCCGCAGTCTGGCTTGGCCCGACCACCCATGAGGTTCGCTGCCGGCGGGGAGAAAGGCGTCGATTGCGGGCCTTCCGCCACGGGGGTTTCCTAGCTGTCCGCGGTGCGCCGACCGCCGGGGCGGGTGACGGCAAGGCCATTCAGCGCAGCTTGTTCAGGCGATGCACACGGCTGCACGCAGATTCCGCGGCATCTGCCGGTGTGCCCTGCCGGCACGCCCCTGGTCCGAGATAACGAACCCGGGAGACACCGCACTCACCCCCCCGGAACCTGTGTTCATCTGCGTCCATCCGAGCTTATCTGTGTGAAAAACCTGGCCCTCCGCCAGCACACACCCGGGCCGGAGCGTCCGGCGCCAACCCCGAACGACCCGGTCACAAGCGGACCGCCATCCCTCCAACGCCGATCCCC
>NZ_DASZTJ010000197.1:0-22235 GCF_035548235.1 Rhodopila sp. | reverse complement strand
TGGGGTTGGCGGCCTGGCCCAGCGCCTCGCCGGATTGCAGGGTGAAGCCGATGACCTGGGCGAAGCAATGGAGTTCCACGTCGGTCTGCACGTCATGGCCGCGCATGAGGTCGACGGCGGCCTGCCAGGCCTCGTCCATGTTGCCGCCGGCGCCTTGGAGCATGAGCATGGCGAGGTTGTACAGGACGGCACGGACGAAGGCTGTGGGGAGGTCGAGGAGGGAGATGGGCATGGGGGCCTGCGGGAGGGGATGGGGTGCGGTCTATTAGGTCTATATTCCCCTTCAAGTCAAGGAATTTCTCTTTAGTCCTATGAATGGACGGGCAGGCACCCCGCCATCGCCCCGGCGAACCCATCAGCCGGCGGCCGCCTCCCCTCGCCTGCCCAGCACCCAGATCGCCGCCGCCGCCCCGGCGGCCAGCGCCAGCACCACCGTCGCCAGCGCGTTCAATACCGGCGTCGGCCCCAGGCGCAGCGTCGAGTAGACCACCATCGGCAGCGTCGTCGCGCCGGGTCCGGAGGTGAAGCTGGCGACCACGACGTCGTCCAGCGACAGCGTGAACGCCAGCAGCCAGCCGGAAACCAGCGCCGGCGCCATCAGCGGCAGGGTGATGCGCAGGAAGGCCATGACCGGCCCGGCACCCAGGTCCATCGCCGCCATCTCCAGCACCGTGCCGCCGGCGGCCAGCCGCGCCTCCACCACCACCGCGACATAGGACAGGCACATCGTGGCGTGCGCGATCGCGACGGTGCCGGCGCCTCGGCCGTTCGGGACGCCCAGCAGCATCTCCGACGCGACGAACAGCAGCAGCAGCGACAGCCCGATCAGCAGGTCCGGAAGCACCAGCGGCGCGGCAAGCAGTCCCGCCATCGTCCGGCGCCCGGCCAGGTTCGGCATGCGGGCCAGCGCGAACCCCGCCAGCCCGCCCAGCACCGTCGCCCCCGTCGCCGCGACCGCCGCGATCCGCAGCGACAGCAGCGCCGCGTCGATCAGCGTCCGGTCATGCAGCAGCGCGCGATACCAGCGCAGCGAGAAGCCGGTCCATTCGGTCATCAATGAGGACGCGTTGAAGCTGGTCGCCACCAGCACGGCGATCGGGCCGTACAGGAACAGCAGCCCGCCCAGCAGCCAGGCGGTCAGGAAGCGGGACCGGGTCATCGGCGCCGCACCAGGCTGGCGGGCAGCGCCAGGCCCAGCAGCAGCACCAGCGCCAGGGCGGCGGCCTGCGGCCAGTCGTTGTTCTGGAAGAACTCCTCGTAGATCACCCGCCCGATCGTCAGCGAGCCCGGTCCGCCGAGCAGGTCGGGGATCACGTATTCGCCGGCCACGGGGACGAAGACCAGGGCCAGCCCGGCCCAGACCCCCGGCAGGGACAGCGGCAACGTCACCGACAGGAACACCCGCGCGGGCGAGGCGCCGAGGTCCGCCGCCGCCTGCTCCAGCGTCCGGTCGGCGGCGGACAGCCGCGCCTCGATGGGCAGGATCATGAAGGGAAGGTAGCCGTAGACCATGCCGATCAGCATCGCCGCATCGGTGTGCAGCAGCCGGATCGCGGGCAGGCCCAGCGCGCCCAGGACGGCGTTCAGCAGGCCCTCGTCGCGCAGGATGCCGATCCAGGCCGTGATCCGCAGCAGGAACCCGGTCCAGAACGGCAGGATCACCAGCAACAGCAGCAGGCGGCGGTGCCGGGGGGCGCTGCGGGCGATCGCCAGCGCCATCGGGTAGCCCAGGACGAGGCACGCCGCCGCCGACAGCGCCGCCACGCGCAGGCTGAACAGGAACCCGTCGCGGTAATAGGGATCGCTGAACACCGCGGCCAGCGCCTCGAACGACAAGCCCAGCCGGAACGGCGGCACCGAATCGGCGCTGATCGAGACCGCCATCACCGCGATCAGCACGGCGGGCAGCGCCACGAAGCCGACCAGCCACGCCCAGACCGGCAGGACCGCGAGGGCTCGCCGCATGCTCAGTCCCTCAGCAGCATGCCGGCGTCGAGCGGGATCGCGACATGCAGCCTTGCGCCGGGCTGGGGTGGCAGCGCGCCGCGCTGGACGGGGCGGGCCATGCGGAGCACCGAACCATCCGGCAGGCGCAGCGTGATCTCCTGCGTCGCGCCCCGGTAGAGAATGGTCTCGACGACGCCGACAAGGCTTCCCGTCGCGGAGGCCACCACGTTCTCGGGCCGCACGCCCAGCAGGACGCGCTCGCCGGCACGCGCGTTACCCCGGACCACCATCTCGGTCCCGCAGTTCAGCGCGATCCGCACCAGCTCGTCGGCGCCGCCGATCACCGTGCCCGGCAGCAGGGTGGCGGCGCCGAGGAACTCGGCGACGTAGCGGTTGACCGGATGTTCGTAGACCGCGGCCGGGGTCCCCACCTGCTCCAGCCTTCCGGCGCGCAGCACGCCGATGCGGTCGGCGCTCGACAGCGCCTCTTCCTGGTCGTGGGTCACGATGATGGAGGTGATGTCCAGGTCGCGCAGCAGGCGCAGCAGGTCGGTCCGCGTCTCCTCCCGCAGGTTGCGGTCCAGCGCCGAGAACGGCTCGTCCAGCAGCAGCAGCTTGGGGCGGCGCGCGAGGCTGCGGGCCAGGGCCACGCGCTGCTGCTGGCCGCCGGAGATGGTGTCGATGCGCCGTTCGGCGAACCCGTCCAGGCGCACCAGCGTCAGCAGTTCAGCCACCCGGGTTTTCAGCGCCGCGCCGCGCATCCCCATCCGGCGGAGGCCGAAGCCGATGTTCTCGGCGACGGTCATGTGCGGGAACAGGGCATAGGACTGGAACATCGTGTTGACCGGCCGCTGCCAGGGCGGCAGGCGGGTGATGTCCTGGCCGTCCAGTTCGACCCGGCCGGCGTCGGGCGCCAGGAAGCCGCCGGCGATCTTCAGCAGCGTGGTCTTGCCCGATCCGCTGGCGCCCAGCAGGCAGAAGATCTCACCGCGTTCGGTCGACAGGTCCAGCCCCTGCAGCGCCGGCGTGGCGCCGTAGCGCAGGGCGATGCCGATGAACCGCGCGAACGCCAATCAGCCTCCGGCTTTCAGGCGCAGCCACATGCGGCTGCGGGCGCGGGCGGCCGCGGGCGGGACCGGGCCGACGGTGAAGAAATGCGCCTGCGCCGCGGCGGGCGGGTAGATCGACGGGTCGTTCAGGATGGCAGGGTTGATCAGCGCATCGCTGGCCGGGACGGCGTTAGGGTAGCGCACCTTGTTGGTGATCGCCGCCATCACGTCGGGCTGCATCAGGAAGTTGACCAGTGCCATGGCATCGGCCTTGTGCGGCGCGTCGGCCGGCACGGCGAGCATGTCGAAGGCAAGCTGCGCGCCTTCCTTGGGCGCCACGTAGCGGACCTGGACGCCGTTCCCGGCCGCCGCCGCCCGCGTCGCCGCCTGCACCACGTCGCCGGAGTAATCCAGCGCCAGGCAGGTCTCGCCGTTCGCCAACTGCTCCACCGCGCCGCCGCCGACGAAGCCGCGGATATAGGGACGGATCGCGTGCAGCGCGGCCTCCACCGCCGCGAGGTCCTTGGGGTCGGTGCTGTTCGGGTCGCGGCCGAGCCAGCGGAGGACGACGGGGACGACGTCGATGGCGGAGTCGAGGATGGTGATCCCGCAACCGGCGAGGCGCTTGGCGTTCTCGGGCTTGAACAGCAGGTCCCAAGAATCCGTCGGCGCGCCGGGGGCCAGTTTCCTGACGTCCGCGACGTTGTAGCCGAAGCCGGTGGTGCCCCAGAGATAGATGGCGCCGTAGCGGTTGCCGGGGTCGGAGCTGGCGACCCGTTTCATCTGCACCGGATCGAGATTGCCCAGGTTCGGCATCTTCGCCTTGTCCAGCGGCGCCAGCGCACCGGCGCGCACCAGGCGGGAGAAGGTCGGCTCGCTGGTCGGCACCACGACGTCGTAGCCGGAATGACCGGCGAGCAGCTTGGCTTCCAGCGTCTCCAGGCTGTCGTAGACGTCGTAACGGACATGGATGCCGGTCTCGTGCTCGAACCGCGCCAGCACGGCCGGATCGATATAGTCGGTCCAGTTATAGAAGTTGACCGTCCGGTCCTGCGCGTGCGCGGGCAGGACGGCCAGAACCAGCAGCAGGGTCAGGAGGAAGCGCGGGACCATCGGCCACTGTCCCTGCCATAAGCGGCGGCGGGGCGCTACCCTGATCGTTACCGATCGGCCTTGAACCGGACCAGGGCGTCGCGATCGACCTCGATCCCCAGGCCGGGGCCGGCGGGGACCGCGACGGCGCCGTTCACCGGGGCGATCGGCGTTTGCAGCAGGGCGCTGCGCACCGGGTGCTCCGTGCGGTCGAATTCCAGCATCGGCTCGACCGGCGACAGCGACGGCGGGGTCCAGGCGGGGACGACCGCCAGCAACTGCACGGCGGCGGCGACGGCGACGCCGGTGCCCCAGACATGCGGGGCGAAGCGGACGCCGAAGGCCAGGGCCATGTCGGCGATCTTCTTGCCCTCCGACAGCCCGCCGGCGGCGCAGAGGTCGGGCTGGATGATGTCGGCCGCCCGCCGTTCCAGCAGCGCGCGGAAGCCGATGCGGGTGAACTCGCATTCGCCGGTGGCGACGGGGATGGACAGGGCGGCCTTGACCGCGGCATGGCCGTCGAGGTCTTCCGGCGGCACCGGCTCCTCGAACCAGCCGATATCCGCGTCCTCGATGCGCCGGCCCAGGCGGATGGCCTCCACGGCGTCATAGGCGTGGTTGGCGTCGATCATCAGGCCGATCTCCGGCCCGATCGCCGCCCTGACGGCATGGACGGCGCGCACGTCGTCCGCCACCCCGAACCCCACTTTCAGCTTCATCGCCGTGAAGCCGAGGTCGCGGGATTCCAGCGCTTCCTCGCACAGATAGGCCGCGTGGTTGGGGCGATCGCGGCGGTAGAGGCCGGTGGCATAGGCCTGCACCGTCTCGCGCACCGGGCCGCCCATCAGGCGATGGATGGGCTGGCCGAGGGCTTTCCCCTTCAGGTCCCACAGCGCGATGTCGATGCCGCTCAGGCCCTGGATGACGACGCCCTTCTGGCCGTGGTCGCGGAAACGGGCGTAAAGCTCGTGCCACAGATACTCGGTGCGCAGCGGGTCCTGGCCGACCAGGAAGGTGCCAAGCTCCCGCACCACCGCGGCGTTGATATGGGCGGGACCGTAGCATTCGCCCCAGCCGGTCAGGCCGTCGTCGGTGGCGACCTCCACGATCATCGACATGCGCTTGGCATACCACATGCGCGAATACGCGAAGGGTTCCGAGAGTTGCGCTTCCAGAACGTGCGCGTGGACGGCGGTGATCTTCATGCCCTTGCTCCTAAGGCTGTCCTGGGTTCACCCATGGGCCGCCGGGTCAGCGTGCAGACGGCGATGGTGGCGACGATCGATAGCGTTCCGCACAGGACGAGCGCGACCTTGAAGTCCCCCGTCGCGGCGACGAGGTAGCCGGTGACGATCGGTCCCGCGATCCCGAAGGATATGCCGCCCAGCGTGAAGAACGCGTAGGTGCGTCCGACATCGGCCGGCGATCGCAGCCTGTCGTTCGCCAGCGCGAAGTTCATCGACTGGGCAAAGGTGTTGAACGTCAGTGCGATGGTCAGCACGACCGTCGCCAACTCCACCGATCCGACATAGGGCGTCAGCACGATCGCGGCGGACAGCAGCGCGCCCAGGGCCACGGCATAGCGCCGCATGCCGTCGCGCAGGGCCTGGGGGCTGAGCATGCGGTCGCAGACGAAGCTCAGCGCGATACTGAGGAAAATGCTCAGCGCGAAGGGGATGGCGGTATATTCGCCGGCCTGCAGCACCGTCAGGTGGTAGGACGATTGCAGAAACCCCGGCAGCCAGGCGAGGAAGAAATACGAAGTGTAGTTGATGCAGCCCTGGGTCAGCGCCAAGCCCCACAATGTCGGCGTTTCCGTCAGCAGGCCGCGATAGCCGACAGCGGCGCCGGATTCGATCTTCGGGGCGCTGTCGCGTTCCGCCAGGATCTTCGATCGTTCCGCCTGCGTCAGCCAGCCCGCCTGGTCCGGGGGATAATAGGCGGCGGTCCACACCATGACCCAGACCAGGCCCAGCACGCCCGTGACGAAGAAGGACGAGCGCCAGCCGTAGACCGTCGTCAGCCAGGCCACCAGCGGCGTGCCCAACGCCGGGCCCGCGTTCGTGCCGGCATACCAGATGGCGGTGACGAAGCCGCGTTCGGTGCGGGGCGTCCATTCGCGGATCGCCGAATGCGCGCAGGGGTTCGCCGCGGACTCGAAGACGCCGAGGCCGAGCCGGGTGACCAGCAGGAAGACCAGGGAGGAGGCGAAGCCGCCCAGGCCCTGGAAGACCGACCATCCGCCGGCCGCGATCATGCTCATGCGCCGCGCGCCGACCTTGTCGGTGATGGCGCCGGCAGGCAGAAGCGTGAGCGCGTAAAGCCACAGATAGGAGGAGAACAGGTACCCCAGCGCGACGGGGCCGATCCGCATCTCCTTCGCGATGGTGCTGCCCACCACGCCCATCATCGCCCGATCGAGGGAGTAGATCGACAGGAACAGGAACAGCAGCAAGTAGACAACGTAACGACGTTTGTCGCGCATCATTTCCCCTTCGGGTTTCCCCTTCTCGGGTTTCCCTTCTTGGCCGGCGTTCGTTGACAGCCCCGGCTCGGCGCTTAGTATCCCCGGCGCTTAGTATTACGATATGAACCTAACAGCCTGGGGAACCAGGGCAAGGGGCAGGAGGGCGGCGTCGCACATGGCAATCAACCGCAAGCGGCTAGTGTATTTCGAGCGGTGGTTCGACCCGATCGCCGAACAGATCCTGGGCGGGCAGGACGACATCGAACTCGTGCGGCTGCTTTATGCCGATCCCCAGGCCGATAACTGGGCGGACCTGTCGACCGCCGTGGGCTACCAGGTCAGCGCCCGGACGGAGCTGCAGGAGCCGTGGTTCGGCAACGCGGCGCTGATGGAACGGTGCCCGAACCTGCTGGCGATGTCCTCGGCCGGCGCGGGCTATGACGTGATCGACGTCGACGCCTGCAACGCGGCCGGCGTGATCGTGGTCAACCAGTCCGGCACCAACAGCGAGCCGGTGGCCGAACACGCCATCGCCCTGATGCTGGGGTTGACCAAGCGGGTCGGCTACACGCACCGGGCGATGATCAAGGGCCAGGCGAACGACCGGCTGGAGCTATCGGGCAACAATATCCAGGGCAAGACCGTCGGCATCGTCGGGATCGGCCAGATCGGCCGGCTGACCGCCAAATACGCAAGCGCGTTCGACATGCGCGTCCTGGCGTTCGATCCCTACCTGACCGAGCAGCAGGTCGCCGAACGCGGCGCCCGGAAGGTGGACTTCCCGACCCTGCTGGCCGAGTCCGATTTCATCACCGTGCATTGCCCGCGCAGCAAGGAAACCATCGGCATGTTCGGTGCCGAGGCATTTTCCCGGATGAAACCAAACGCCTATTTCGTCAATACCGCCCGCGGCAGGATCCATGACGAGACCGCGCTGCTGGATGCCCTGACGTCCCGGCGCATCGCCGGCGCGGGGATCGACGTGTTCGACGTCGAACCGCCGCCGCCCAACCATCCGCTGCTGCACCTCGACAACGTCATGGCCACGCCGCACATCGCCGGCGGCACGGTGGAGACGATGCACGAGATGTCGAAGAAAGCGGCGGAACAATGGATCGCGCTGCTGCGCGGACGCGTGCCGCCCCGGCTGGTGAACCCCGAGGCCTGGCCGGCCTATTCCGACCGGTTCGCGCGGATCGTCGGCTTCCGCCCCGACGCGATCGAGGCCTGAGATGGCCGCGCCCTCCATCGAAGATCGTTTCGGCATCAACGACCTGTTCGTCCGCTACACCTGCGCCCTGGACGCCGGCGACGCCGAGACGGTCATCGACTGCTTCACCGAGGACGGCACGCTGGTCAGCCCCGCCGTCGGCGAGCACACCGGCCGCCCCGCCATCACCGCCTTCGCGCACCGGTTCGCTCGGTTTCAGGCCAGCGGGTCGCAGCTACGGCACGTGATATCCAACCTGGTCATGTCGGTGGACGGCGACCGTGCCCATGCCACCTGCTACCTGACCGTGTTCCTGACCAAAGACGGGCAGAGCCGCCTGCTGGCCCCCGGCCGTTACGACTGCGAGCTGCGCAAGGCCGGCGGGCAATGGCGGTTCCAGCGCCGCGTCGTGCTGCACGACCATGACTATGTGCTGGAAGGCATCTGATACCGACCTGCGCACGCCCCGATCGCCACGGATGAGGTCACGGTCGGCGCCGCCCGGCATGAAACGTATCGGCGCCGGGTTTTCGTTGACGCTGGCGAGACGGCACTCGATAATATTGTATGTCGTCGCAGCCTCCCCCCGGCATGCTTCCCCCTGGCATGCTGCCCCTGAAGCGGAACCTCCGAGAGCAGCTTGTCGAGCAACTTGGCGGCGATATCGTGCGCGGGCGGCTGCGGCCCGGCGATCCGCTGCCGAACGAAGAAGAACTGCTGACCCGCTACGACGTCAGCCGCACCGTCCTGCGGGAGGCGCTGAACGTCCTGTCCGGCAAGGGCCTGCTCGACGCCAAGCCGCGGCGGGGCACGATCGTGCGGCCGCGGTCGGACTGGAGCCAGCTCGACCCCGCGATCCTGGGATGGCGCGACGATCCGGCGCAACCGGCGGGCGACAACCTCGACCAGTTGATGGAACTGCGGCGGATCATCGAACCCGCGGCAGCGGAACTGGCGGCCAGGCGCGGGACGGCCGACGACCATGCCATGATCGCCAAGGCCTATGACGCCATGGTCGCCGCCGGCGACGACGTCCCGGCCTTCGTCGACGCCGATGTCAACTTCCACGTCGCCTGCCTGACGGCCGCGCGCAACGAATTCCTGCTGCCCGTCACGCACGCGATCAGAGCGAGCCTGATCGCGTCGATGCGGATCACCAATCGGGACAGCGAGCAGAACCGGCGGGTGACGCTGCCGCTGCACGCAGCGATCCGCGATGCGATCCTGGTCCGCGACGGTTCGGCCGCGCGGAAGGCGATGCAGGTGCATCTCGACAACACCGAACGCCGCCGCGCCGCCTTGGCCAAGCCCATCCCGGCGAAACCCGCCCCGGGAAAAGCCGCGCCGAAATCGAAACGATAGCCGTTACCGCTGCAGGTTCACCCTCGCCAGGTCCACGACCTGCGTCGCCCTGCCGTTCATCACTGCTTTCAATAGAAACAGTCCGAAATTCCGAGCGTCCTGGAAGGACGTCTTGGGGGGCATGACGAGCTCCTGCCGGGCGCTGACGACGTCGACCAGCACGGGGCCGGGATGGCGGAAGGCGTCGGTCAGGGCGGCTTCCAGCGCTTGCGGCTTCTCCACGCGGAGTCCCTTGATCCCCATCGCCTCGGCCATCGCCGCGAAATCCGGGTTCTTCAGGTCGCAACCGGTGTCGAGGAACCCGTTCGCCTTCATCTCCAGCTCGACGAATCCCAGCGTCCCGTTGTTGAGGACGACGACCTTGATGGGCAGGCCCATCTGGGTCAGCGTGATGAAGTCGCCCATCATCATGGCGAACCCGCCATCGCCCGACATCGAAACGACCTGCCGCCCCGGAAAGGCCGACTGGGCGCCGATCGCCTGCAGCAGCGCGTTCGCCATGGAGCCGTGGTTGAACGATCCGATCAGCCGGCGCCGCCCGTTCAGCTTCAGGTAGCGCGCCGCCCACACGGTCGGCGTACCCACATCGCAGGTGAAAACGGCATCGTCGGCGGCCAGTTCGCTCACCAGCCGCGAGACATATTGCGGGTGGATCACCGCGGTGTTCGGCCCGCTTTCCGCCAGGGCGTCCAGGTCGGCGCGCGCCTTCCCGTAATGCGCCAGGGCCGCGTCCAGGTGCTTGCGGTCCGCCTTGTCGCGCAGCTTGGGCAACAGCCGTTCCAGCGTCTGGCCCACATCGCCCACGACGCCCAGCGTCAGCGGACAGCGATTGCCCAGCGCCTCCGGCCGGATGTCGACCTGCACGACCCGCGCCTGTTCCGGATAGAACTGCCGGTACGGAAAGTCGGTCCCGAGCATCAGGAGCGTGTCGCAGTTTTTCATGGCGGCATAGCCGGAGGCGAAGCCGATCAGCCCGGTCATGCCGACGTCATAGGGGTTGTCGTGCTCGACATGCTCCTTGCCGCGCAGCGCGTGCACCACCGGCGCCTTCAGCGTGCCGGCGCACCGGACCACGGCGTCATGCGCGCCCGCGCAGCCGGCACCGCACAGGATGGTCACCCGGCTCGCTTCGTTCAGGATGGCGGCGAGCCGGTCCAGATCCTTCTCGGACGGGCGGATATCGGGTTTCGACGGCGCCAGCCAGGCCGGAACCGGGGCGTCCAGCGAGCCCAGCGCGACGTCGCCGGGAATGACGACCACCGCCACGCCGCGCCGCGCGATCGCCGTCCGCATCGCGCGTTCGAGGATCTGAGGCAGTTGCGTTGGTTTTGAAACCAGCTCGCAGTAGTGGCTGCACTCCCGGAACAGGATTTCCGGGTGCGTCGCCTGGAAGTAGTCGATGCCGATCTCGCTGCTGGGGATATGGGCGGCGATGGCAAGCACGGGAACACGGCTGCGCTGGCAGTCGAACAACCCGTTGATGAGATGCAGGTTGCCGGGGCCGCAACTGCCGGCGCAGACCGCCAGTTCCCCGGTCAGGTGCGCCTCGGCGCCGGCCGCGAAGGCGCCGGCCTCCTCGTGGCGCATATGGACCCAGTCGATCTTCGCCCGCCGCCGCAGCGCGTCGGTGAACCCGTTCAGGGAGTCGCCGACCACGCCATAGACCCGCTTGACGCCGGCCATTTCAAGGGTTTCGGCAAGATAGTCAGCGGCGGTTCCTGGCATCTGCGTCTCCGGACTGCTTCAGTCCGGCACGGTATGCTGGCGCACACGACGGGATCAAGACGGCAGGGTCAGCCCCCGCAGCTTCTCCACGACCATGGAAACCAGCGGATCGCGCATCATCCACAGATGGCGGGCCGGGATCTCCAGGCGGGTCAGCGGCCCCTCGAACAGCCCGCCCCAGCCGTTCAACCCGTCGATGTTGAGGAAATCCAACAGCGTGTCGCGGATGGTGCCCTGCAGGAACACCACCGAACCCTTGAACGGCCGGAACTGGTAGTTCGCCTCGGCCTGCAGCAGGCTCATCGCCAGCGGCCGGCCGCTGTCCGGCACCCATTCCGGCACCCGGCCGGGCGGCACGGCGTTCCGCGGCTGGCCCAGGGCGACGATGGCGTCGCGCGTCTTCTTCTTCACCCGCTCCGCCTGGCGGTTCGCCCAGGTTGCGGTTTCCTTCATCTTCGGGCCTGCCGGCCGGTTGGCCGCCCAGATCTCCTTCAGTGCGCCATAGCCGCGCCGCGACACCCATCGCCCCACCTGCGGCAAGGACATGTTCGCCCGGTAGATATACGGGTCGATCATGATCAGCGTGACGTCCTCGCCCGCGTCCTGCAGCGCGTGGGCGACGGCGAAAGCCGGGACGCCGCCGAAGGAATAGCCGACGATCCGATACGGTCCCCGCGGCTGAACCTTTCTGATCGCGGCGACATAGGCCGGCGTCAGGACGTCGAGCGACGGGTTGGCGATGATCGCGTTCTCCAGCGGTCCGGGCACCAGGCCATAGACCGGCTGGTCCGGCGCCAGAAGCCGCGCGAGGCTGACATAGGTCAGCGTGCGGCTGAACAGATCGTGCAGACAGAACAGCGGCGTCTTGTCACCCAGCGGCTGGAGCGTCGACAGGTGGCTGGTGGGGCGGGTGTGGGTCGTTTCCAGCAGCGGCGCCAGTTGGTGCGGCGTGGGCGCCTGGAACAGCCATCCGGGGGAGACCGGCTGTTCCAGCAGTCGGCCCAGGAGCGCGGCGGCCTCCATGACCAGCAGGGAATGGCCGCCCATGTCGAAGAAATTGTCTTCGCTGCCGTATTGGTCGATGCCCAGCACCTGCTTGAAGCTATCCGCGATCAGCTCCTCGATCGGCGGCATCCAGTCCGGTTCCGCCGGCGGCGGGGATCGGACCAGGACGGGCGCCGGCAGGGCAGCGCGGTCGACCTTGCCGTTCGCCGTCTGGGGGAAGGCGGGCAGCGCGACAAAGGCCGAGGGTATCATGTAATCGGGCAACCAGGTGCCCACATGCTGGCGCAATTCGACGCTGGACGGCGCGTTCCCCTCGGCGACGATATAGGCCACGAGTTGCTGGTTGTTCGGCTGGTCGCGGCGCGCCAGGACCACGGCGTCCCGGACCGACGGATGGCGCTGCAGGGTCGCTTCGATCTCACCCAGTTCGATGCGGAAGCCGCGGACCTTGACCTGGTGGTCGATGCGGCCGACGAACTCCAGTTCCCCGGCGGCAGACCAGCGGACGAGGTCGCCGGTTTTGTACATCCGGGATCCGGGTGCGCCGAACGGGTTGTCGACGAACCGGTCCGCCGTCAGGTCCGGCCGGCCGAAATAGCCGCGCGCCAGGCCGTGCCCGGCGATATACAGTTCCCCGACCACGCCGATCGGCACCGGCTGCTGGCGCGGGTCCAGGACATAGACCTGGGTGTTGGTCAAAGGCCGCCCGATCGGCGGATCGCGGTCCGCGCCGCGCGCCGCCAGCGCCACCGTGGCATAGGTGGTGTATTCGGTCGGGCCGTAGAGATTGTAGACCCGCTGTATCTTCGCCGCGTCATACAGCGCCTGGACCACCGGGTTGCCGAGTTTCTCGCCGCAGGCGATGACGGACACCACGCTGTCCGGGATGGAACCCGACCGCGCCAGCTCCGCCAGCGCCGAGGGGACCGTGTTCAGCATCGTCGGCCGACTGGCCGGGTCCGGCGGGTCGAGCGGATCGTCCACCAGGATCATCGCCCCGCCGGTGCAGAGCGGCACGAACATCTCGAACACCGACAGGTCGAAGCAGATGGAGGTCGCGGCGACGACGCGGGCGATTTCCGCCGGCGCGAAGGTGCGGCGCGCCCAGTCCACCAGATAGCCGGCACTGTGGCGCAGCATCGTGCCTTTCGGGCGGCCCGTGGACCCCGAGGTATAGATGACATAGGCCAGGTCGTCAGCCGAACCGGTGGTTACCGGCGCAACGTCCGGCAGCGCCGCGACGGCCGCCCGCGTTTTTTCGACGTCGACGATGTGCCCCGTATGCGCAAGGCTCAATCCCAGGGCGGAGCGGGTGATCAGCACGGGGGCGGTGGAATCGGCCAGCATATAGGCCAGGCGCTGCATCGGATATTTCGGGTCGAGCGGAACATAGGCGCCGCCGGCCTTCAGCACGGCGAGGATGGCGACGATCAGGTCCGGCGTCCGGTCCAGGCAGATGCCGACCGGGACATCGGTGGTGACGCCAAGCGCCTGAAGATGATGGGCGAGCTGGTTCGCCCGCCGGTCCAGCTCCCGATACGTCAGTTCGCGGCTGCGGTGGACCAGCGCGATCGCGTCGGGGGTCCTGGCGGCCTGTTCGGCCACCAGCGCTTCCAGCCGCCGCTCGGTCGGATAATCCGTCGCCGTATCATTCCAATCCACCAGCAGCCGCTTCCGCTCCGCCTCCGACATCAGGGGCGTCAAGGCGATCGGCTGGTCCGGGTCCGTGGTGACCGCATCGAGAAGGTTGCGATAGTGACCCATCATCCGCTCGATCGTCTCCGGCTCGAACAGATCGGTGGCGTATTCGAAGTCGCACAGCATGCCGGTCGCGGTGCGCCAGACCTCGACTGCCAGCTCGTAGCGGGACCCGGCAAGGTCCAGCGGCTTGTGGGTCAGTTCGGCGGCGCCCAGGCGCAATGCCTCACCGGGCAGGTTCTGATAGGCGATCGCGTGCCGGACGATCGGATTGTGGCCTTTCACGCGGCGCGGCTGCACCGCCTCCACGATCCGGTCGAACGCGATATGCTGGTGCGCGAACGCGTCGACCGACGTCTGGCGGACGCACGCCAGCAGTTCGGCGAAGCTCTGCTCGGGATCAAGGCCCGTGCGCAATACGAGCGTATTGACGAACATGCCGACGACGTCGGCGTATTCGGGCTTGTCGCGGCCGGATGTCTGGACGCCGACCAGCACGTCGGCCTGTCCGGTGTAACGGAACACCAGTAGCTTGAACGCCGCCAGCAGCACCATGAACGTCGTCGCGCGGTTGCGGCGCGCCAGCGCTTCGATCCGAGCGGTCAGGCCGGCGTCGAGAGGGATGGAGACGCGGCGGCCGGCGCCGGACGGCGTGCGGGTGCTGTCGTCGGCCAGCGAAATGATCGGCAGCTCACCCGATAGTTTCCGGCGCCACCAGGCCAGGTCCGCCTCGGTCGTTGCTTCGTCGTTCCTGGCCTGGGCGACATAGGCCTGGTAGTCGGCGCGGAGCGGCGGCAGGGACGGTTCGATGCCGGCGGCATAGGCGGTGTAAAGCCGGTTCAGGTCCGCACCGATCACGCCCAGGGACCAGCCGTCCGCGACGATGTGATGGGCGACGGCGGTCAGCACATAGGCCTCATCGGCCGTGCGCAGAAGTTGCACACGGAACAATGGTCCTTGCTCGAGGTCGAAGGGGCGCTGCACCTCTGTCCGGGCCATCGCCACCGCCCGGACCTCGGCATCCGGTTCGCCGCGCAGGTCGGCGTAATCGATCCGCCAGTCCGTGGCCGGGACATGTTCGACCTTGGGCGTCCCATCGACGTTCAGGAACCGGCTGCGCAGCGCCGCCTGGCGTTTCAGCAGGGCGCGGAAGCTCGCCGCCAGCGCGTCGCGGTCCAGCGTGCCGCGGATATCCAGCGCCCAGGAGATGTTCCAGACCGGCGTGCCCGGATTGATCTGCTCCAGCAGCCAGATCGAGCTTTGCGCGCGCGACAGCCCAAGAGGGAGCGGCCCCCGCAGGGATGGTTCCCTGGAGCACGGCTCACAGGGAGGTTGCTCACGGGGCGGCGGCTCGACGGCGAACGATTCGGGGGGGCTGGCGGCCTCTTCCTCGGCAGCCGGCGCGGACCCGCCCGACAGCAGGCGCAGGATCTGCGGCTTGTAGACGCTCATGCGTTCCCGCAAATCCGGGGTCAGGGCCCCCGGCGGAGCGTCGCAGATCAACTGGTTCCCGGCAGCCGTAAGGCCGATGCTTTTCTCGCGCAGTTCGAGAAGGAATTCGACGACCGGCCTCATAGGAGTATTCGCTCATGCTCCTGCGTGGCCCCGCTTCCGGCCGGCTCACCCTGCGGCAGCATCAGCTCGAAATACCGCGTGAGATCGGCCATCGTCGGGCAATCGAAGAAAAGGGTCGACGGGAAGGTCATGCCTGACACGGATTGCAGGTCGTTTTTCAGTTCCAATCCGACCAGCGAGTCCAGCCCCAGGTCCAGCAACGGCTGATCGTCCGGCAACGGTGACGCCGGATCGAGATTGAGCAGTTCGCCCGCGCGCCGCCGCGCGAACGCCACCAGCACGCCATGCCGTTCGGTACCCACGGCAGCCGCGAAGGACTGGGTGTATTCGGCCAGCAGGGTGACGGCGCCCGTCTCCACCACCCCGGTCGAATCGCCCGGCGGGGCTGTCATCAGCAGCGCCTTCATCAGGGTGGGGGGACGGCGGGAGCCGATCGTCTTGCGCACCAGCGGCCAGTCGAGCGGCAGGACCGCGACCTGCGTCTCGCCCGAGGCGATCGCCTGTTCCAGCACTGCCATGCCGTGTTCGGGCGTGATCGGGATCGCACCGGTCGATGCGCCGCTTTGCACCACCTCGCGCTTGACGGCGAGACCGGTGCTCGTCCACAGGCCCCAGTTGAGGCTAAGGGCGGTCAGGCCTTGGGCGCGGCGATGATGCGCCAGCGCATCGAGGTAGATATTGGCCGCCGCGTAGTTCGACTGGCCGGGCGTGCCGAGCAGCGCGGCGGCCGAAGAATACAGCACGAAGAAGTCGAGCGCGTGGGCACGCGACCGCTGGTGCAGCAGCCATGCGCCGACCGCCTTCGCGCCGAAGGCATGAGCGAGGCTGGCCGGCGTCTGGCGGCTGATGGCGGCGTCGTCGAGCGCGCCGGCCGAATGGATGATGCCCTTCAGCGGCCGGGAGTCCGCCTCCACCCGCGCGAACACGGCCTCCACGCCCCCCTGGGTGCCAATATCGGCGACGACGACCTCGATCTCGGTCCCCGCCGCGCGGGCGGCCTCGATCCCGGCCAGCGCCTCGGCCTTGGGCGGGTTGCGTCCCACCAGGAACAGCTTGCCCGCGCCCTGCTTGACCAGCCAGCGGGACGTCAGGTCGCCGATGAAACCAAAGGCGCCGGTGACGATGTAGCTTCCTTCGTGCGACGCCAGCGTCCCGTCCGGCCGCTCCGGCAGTTCGGCTTGCGTCAGCGTGGGCGTCAGGACCTGCCCGTCGACCAGGGCAAGTTCCGCCTCGCCCCGCCCGCCGGCGATCACCGCGGCAACACCTTTCCAGTCCGGTGCCGCCGCATCCAGGTCGATGAGCGTGGCGCGCAGGTCGGGGGCTTCGGACACCAGCACGCGCCCCAGGCCCCAGAGCGGCGCCAAGGCCGGGGAGGCGACGCCGCCGGCCGGCTGCGCACCCGTCGTCGCCACGTACAGGGCGGGTGCGGACGGGCCTTGATCCATCAGCACCTGCACGATCGCCAGCAGGTCTTCCAGCGCGACGCGCGAGGCCCCAGCCGGATCGGCGATGCCGGCACCCAGCGCCGGCACATACAGCCACGCCTTGCCGAGATGCCCGGCAACCAGGGCCTCCAGGTCGGGCCGCGTCAGGGCGCCGTTGACGACCGGACGGTCCTCGACACGCAGCCCCGCGGCTTCCAGCGCCGCCCTCGCCGCCTGGGCGGCGGTGGGGTCCCGGTGCAGCACCAGCACCGGCCCCACGGTCACGCCGGCCGGCGGGGCGGATTCGGCCGGTCGCCACTCGACGCGGTACAGCCCCTTCTCCGCGGCCGGCACCTGCTGGGCCGTTTCGTTGCGGCCGATCCGCTTGCGCCATTCGGCCGGCCAGTACCGAGCGCGCTGGAACGGGTAGTTGGGCAGGTCGATGGAATCCGGTCGATCGCCGGCATGGAACGCGTGCCAGTTCACCGTCGCGCCGGCCAGGTAGACATAGGCCAGTTCACCCAGCAGCCCCTCGTCGTCGACCACGGACAGCGCGACCATCTGGTCCGCCAGCCCCTTCGTCCGCTCCCGCACGCCGTGACCCGAGCCGATCGCCGCGAGACCACCGGCCGGCAGGGACTGCCCTACGCCGACCGTTTCTTGGCAAGAACCGACCAGCAGCGGCACCGTCACCGGCCGCGCGACGACGCCGCGACCGTCACCGGTATCGAGCAGCACGGCCGCGTCGTCCGGCGACAGGCCGGAGACGGCCAGCGCCGCCGCGATCTCACCCGCGCCATCGCCGGCGGCGAGGGCCGGGGAGATGCCCCACGATTTCCAAAGCCCGCACAGCGCGAGCTGGAACCCGACCTTCGTCGCTGCCGCCGACAACGCGCCGCCGGCGGCACGGCCGGGCTGGGCCGCGATCCAGGCGTCGTAGGCCGCGCGGAAGACCGGCTCCGTCTCGTGCAGCCGAACGATCAGGCCCCGATCGGCCGGAGCGTCGCCGAACAGCATGCCGACCCGAGGCGGACGGTGCTGTGCCACGAACGCGGCGCGCACCCGGCTGTTGGCATCCCCCTGGCTGAACCGGCGCAGCTCCCGCTCGGCATCGGCTGCGCTGGCGGTGACCAGCGCCAGCCGGTGCGGGAAATGGGCGCGCTTCAGGTTGGCGGCCGCGGCAAGCGCGGCGATGTCCGTCTCCGGCCGTTCCGCCAGCAGGTCGGCATGGCGCCCCGCCAGCGCCGCGAGCGCCGCTTTCGACTTCGCCGACAGCGTCAGCAGCGTGCGCGACCGCGCGCGGCCGGGTTCCGGCTCGACCCGGGGCGGCGGCTCCGACACCACCAGATGGACGTTCGTGCCACTGATGCCGAACGCGCTGACGCCGGCGATGCGCGGCTTGTCTGCCTTGGGCCAGGCGACCGCCTGCCGCGGCACCCGCAGCGGCAGCTTGTCCCAGTCGAACCGCGGGCTCAGCGTTTCGGCGTGCAGGTGGCGCGGGATCGTCTCGTGACGCAGCGCCAGCAGCACCTTGATGATGCCGGGCATGCCCGCCGCGGCTTCCAGGTGGCCGATATTGGTCTTCACCGACCCGACGATCAGCGGCTCCTCCCGCTGCTCCGTTCCGAAGACCCGCGCGAGGGCCGACAATTCGATCGGATCGCCCAGCGCGGTGCCGGTGCCGTGGGCCTCGACATAGGACACGTCGTTCGGCGAGACGCGGGCGTTCGCCAGCGCCGCCTTGATGACTTTCTCCTGCGCCGCCCCGTTCGGCGCGGTCAGCCCGCCGCTTTTGCCGTCCTGGTTCCAGGCGCTGCCGCGGATGACGCCCAGGATCGGCTCGCCGCTCGCCATCGCGTCGGACAGCCGGCGCAGCACGATCACGCCGCAGCCTTCGGCACGCACGAAACCATCCGCGTCGGCCGAGAACGCCTTGCAGCGCCCGTCTTTCGCCATCACCTGCATCGAGCCCAGCATATGGGCGACTTCCGGCATCAGCAGCAGGTTGATCCCGCCGGCCAGCGCCTGGTCGCACTCATTCGCCCGCAGGCTCTGGCAGGCCAGGTGGATCGCCGAAGCCGCCGCCGCACACGCGGTGTCCATCACCGTGCTGGGGCCATTGAGGCCGAAGATGTAGGAAAGCCGCCCCGCAATGACCGAATGGGCCGCGCCGGTCAGCATGTAGCCGTTCAGCTCCATGTCGGAGTCCAGGCCGATCATGGAGAAATCGAATCCGCTGACGCCGATGAACACACCGGTCTCGGGGTCGAGCGCGTCGATCGGCGTGCCGGTGTTCTCCAGCGCCTCCCAGCAGGTTTCCAGCAGCAGACGCTGCTGCGGGTCCATCAGCTCGGCTTCCTTGGGCGATATCCCGAACACGGACGGGTCGAATTCGTCGACCTGCTTCAGGAAGCCGCCCCAGATGGGACCCAACTCGTTGATTTCCTCGATCGGCGAACGGGTCATGGCCAGCCGCGCTTCGGGCGCGCGCTGGATCGCGTCGCCGCCACGCTCCAGAAACGACCAGAACGCCTCGGGCGTTTCGGATCCGCCAGGGAACCGGCATGCCATCGCCGTCACCGCGATCGGCTCCGCCGCACCGTTGCCCGCCCGCGAACGCTCATAGAGCTCGGCCGCCAGCAACGCCAATTTCTTGGGCGGCAGCTTGCCGATCCGGTCGAGGAAGTTCTCCATCATGTCAATCCTTAACGGACTTCAAACGTTACGCAACTATTTCGGCGCCGAGGTTCATCAAACGCGCGTCAACCTCCTCGTCGCTGAGTCCCTCGATCAGGGCGAGCAGGTCTTCGCCATCGTCTGCGCGCTGGGCCGGCACGGATTTCGACGGGACGGGTGCAACCAGGCCGATACTGTAATCGGCAAGGCCGTTGAGCGTGGGGCAGTCGAAGAGGATCGTCGCCGGGACCTCCCGCTGCAGCGCATAAGCCAAAGTGTTGCGCAAATCGACTGCTAATATCGAATCCAGTCCAAGTTCCTGCAGCGGCTTGCCGGGATCGATGCGTCCCGGGTCTTCGATCCCCAGGGCAGCCGCGGCGATGACCTGCAATTGGCCGATGACCGCCATGCGCGCCTCCTCGCCCGAGGCCCGTGCGATCACCGCGGCCAGGCTTGGCGTGGCGCCTGCCCCCTGGGCATCGGCCGCGCCGCGCACGCTGGCGAAATCCGCCCAGACCGACGCGGCGTTGCGCCCCATGGTGGCGATCAGGCGCGGCCAGTCGATCGGTGCGATCGCGATCTGCGGCACGCGTGCGCCGCGCAGCGCGAAGCCCAGTGCCTCGATACCGCGCGCCGGCTTCATCGCGTTGAACCCCGGCGCGACCGATGCACCGCCGGGGCGGCGGGTCGCCCAGCCGATATCGGCCCAGGCGCCCCAGTCGACGCTCAACGCCGGCAGTCCCTGATGCCGGCGCAGATGCGCAAGCCCATCCAGCGCCATGTTCGCCGCCGCGTAATTCGCGCCGCCGCGCGTGCCCGCGATCGCGGCGAAGGACGAGAACAGCACGAAGAAATCCAGCGCCCGGCCAGCCGTCGCGTGATGGAGGTTCCAGGCGCCTTGCGCCTTGGCCTGCATGACGGGCGCGAACCGATCCCAGCTCAATTCGCCGACCGGCGCGTCGTCCAGGACATTCGCGCAATGGATCACGCCCCGCAGCGCCGGTCCTGCCTGATCGACGATCGCCGAGACGGCCTCGGCGGCGCCCACGTCGCCTTGGACCGCGGTCATGTCGACCCCCTTCTCCCGCCACGCCGCGATGCGGGCGGCGATGTCGGGTGCGGGCGGACGGCGGCCCAGCAGCAGCACGCGCCGCGCGCCCTGCCCTGCCAGCCATTCGGCCGCCGCGAAACCAAGCCCCGCAGCGCCGCCGGTCACGATATAAGCGCCATCGTCGCGGACCACCGGGCGCGGCGGCGTCAGCACGAGCTTGCCGATATTGCGCGCCGAGGCGAGGTCGCGGAACGCCGTCTTCGCATCGGCAAAGTCATAGTCCCTGTGCGGAACCGGCCGCAGGTCCCCCGCCGTCATCGCGTCGAACAGCGCGTCCAGCCGCGCCATCGTGTCCGCGGGCGCATCCCGCAGCCGATCCGCGAGGTCCACGGCGGTATAGTCAACATCCGGCCACGCGGCGGACACCGTGGCCTTGTCGCGGATGTCCGTCTTGCCGATCTCCACGAACCGCCCACCGGGTGCGAGCAGCGACAGGCCGGCATCGACGAACGCCCCCGACAGGGAGTTGAGGATGACATCGACCCCTTTCCCGCCGGTCAGGCGCCGGATCTCCTCGGCGAAGTCGAGCGTGCGCGACGACAGCACATGCTCGACACCCAAGCCGCGCAGGAAGTCGCGTTTCGCGTCGGACCCTGCCGTCGCGAAGATCTCGACGCCGGCACGCCGGCAAAGCTGCACCGCGGCATAGCCGACGCCGCCGGCAGCGGCATGGATCAGCACACGCTCGCCCGGCCGCATCTTCGCGACCGCGTTCAGGCAGTAATCCGCCGTCAGGTAGACAAGGCCCTGCGCGCCCGCCGCCTCGAACGACAGCGCCGCCGGCTTGGCGGTCACGCGGTCCTGCGGCGCGACGGTGAAGGTGGCGAAGCTTCCGGGCGTGATGGCGACGACCGCGTCCCCCGGCTTGAAGCGCGTCACCGAGGCACCGGTACGGCTGACCACGCCCGCGCACTCGCCGCCCAAAGTCGCGCCGCCGCTGATCAGCCCGACGACGCTGACGACGTCGTGGAAATTGAGCGGCGTGGCTTGTACCTCGATCTCGACCTCATCCGCCGCGAGGTCCCGCCGTTCGGCCGGGCGCCATGCCAGCCCGTCGAGACCATGTTCGGACGCCAGGCGCACCGGGCCCTGCTGCTCCGCGAATTCCATCCCCCGCGCGCGCCGCAGGCGGGCGGCGAAGCGCCGGCCGTTCCGCCAGGCGACCCAATCGTCGCCGGCCCCGGCGATGACTTCCCGAGCGATATCGTTGCCGGACCGGACGGGATCGGCGGGATCGATGTCGATGCGGGTGCAGCGCAGTTCCGGGAATTCGTTGAAGATCGTGGCAGCGAGGCCCGAAAGTCCCGCATCCGTCAGCATCACGGCCTCGTCCGGATCGACCGCCTGAACCTTCCGGGTCACCACGTAAAGCCTGCAGCCCGCCAGCAGCGCTCGGTTCGCATGATGCCGCGACAGGGCCAGCAATCCGCGCACGCCCGGTTCGGCCGACATCGGGCCCGGTTCGGCGATCGCGTCGGGCGGAACGAAGATGACTCCGCGCGCCTGGCCTCGATGTTCCAGGATCTGCTCCAGGGCCGGGTCATCGGCGGAACAGGCCGTGACGGACTGGTGCGAGGCCTGAAGGCCGGCAACCAGCGCCGCCGCGATGCGGCCGTCGCCGACGACGATCCAGCCGGCGTCGCCATCCGGGCTTTCATCCGCGATCGGCGCGGCCTGCCAGCCGAGTTCGTACATCCAGGACTGGAGGTCGTCCTTGGGCCGAGCGCCGCTGATGTTCTGGAATCGCAGCGACGTGCATCCGGCGAGCCATGTGCCGTTGGGTGTGTAGACGGCGAAGTCGAGTTCGGGTGCGCTGGGATCGTTTCGGCTGAGACGGACATGCACGACCACCTGGTCCGGCCAGGCGGCCCCGGCGGTGGCGAACCGGCCCAGC
>NZ_DASZTJ010000196.1:0-41191 GCF_035548235.1 Rhodopila sp. | reverse complement strand
GAACAGGACAGGTTGAGCCAGGGCGTAGGGTCGGGGCCGAGGGCGGCACAACATGGTCGGAGCAGGTCGGCGGCGTCCCGGTGGCGGCCGGCGGCTTGCAGGCCCAAGGCGTAATGCAGCGCGGCCCAGGGGTTGTCGGGTTCCTCTGTCCGCGCCGCGTCGAGCAGGTCGATGGCCTCCTGGACCTGGCCCTCCCGCAGCCGACACAGGCCGAGCAGGCGCCGCGCGCCGGGCAGGAGCGGGCCGGAGGAGAGCAGGGTCAGAAGCAGGGCGGCCGCCGTAGCGTAATCGCCGCCGCGATAAAGCGTGTCCGCGCGGGCGAGATCGTCCGACGGTGGGCCCTGGCAGGTTCGTTGCGTGCCCGAACTCATGGAGGAAGTGTGTCGGGCGTGGACGCTGCTGCCAAGGGATTTCGCGGGCCCGCTACGGCACGACCCCGGCGACCTCCGCCAGTATCTGGAACGACCGTTTGCGCGCCTCATGATCGAAGATCTGCGCGGTCACCATCAGCGAGTCCGCGCCCGTCGCTTCGGCGAACCCGGCGAGCCTCTCGCGCACCGTATCCGGCCCGCCGACCACGCTGCACGCCAGGGCGCTGTCGAGCATCGCCTGGCCGTAGCGGTCGACCTCCAGCCGCTCCACCGGCGGCGGCAACTGGCCCGGACGGCCTCGGCGGAGATTGAGGAACGCCTGCTGCAACGAGGTGAACAGCCGCCGCGCCTCCGGGTCCGTATCGGCCGCGAAGACGTTCACCCCCAGCATGACATGCGGCGCCGCCAGACGGTCCGACGGCCGGAACTGCGTGCGATAGATGGCGATCGCCTCCTCCATCTGCTCCGGCGCGAAATGCGAGGCGAAGGCGTAAGGCAGGCCCAGGACCGCGGCGAGCTGTGCGCCGAAGGTGGAGGACCCGAGGATCCACACCTCCACCTGCTCCCCGGCGCCGGGGACCGCGCGCAGGGACTGCCCTGCCTGGGGCGGGTCGAAATAGGCCATCAGCTCCACCACGTCCCGAGGGAACTGGTTGGGGTCCGAAGCCAGGTTCCGCCGCATCGCCCGCGCCGCGATCTGATCGGACCCCGGCGCTCGGCCCAGCCCGAGGTCGATCCGGCCGGGATGCAGCGCCGCCAGCGTGCCGAACTGTTCGGCGATCAGCAGCGGCGCGTGGTTCGGCAGCATGATGCCGCCGGCGCCGATCCGCATCGTCCTGGTCGCCACAGCGACATGCGCCAGCGCCACCGAAGTCGCCGCCGAGGCGATCCCCGGCATGTTGTGGTGCTCCGCCATCCAGTAGCGCCGATAGCCGAGTGCCTCGGCATGGCGGGCGAGGTCGATCGAGTTGCGCAGGGCGGCGCCGGCGTCGCTGCCCTCCGGCACCGGTGACAGATCGAGGATGGATAGCGGGATCATGCTGACCATATAGGATGGGAAACCGGATGCGGAGAGGTGCCGATGCGGATCGATTTCGACAACAGCTACGCTCGCCTGCCGGACCGCTTCTACGCGCGCCAGGACCCGGTGCCTGTCGCGGCACCCCGGCTGATCAAGCTGAATGTGGCGCTGGCGGAGGAGTTGGGGCTCGATCCCGTCGCACTCGCCAGTCCCGAGGGCGTGGCGATGCTCGCCGGCAACCGGGTCGTCGACGGCTCGACACCGATCGCCTTGGCCTATGCCGGCCACCAGTTCGGGCAGTTCGTGCCGCAGCTTGGCGACGGACGCGCCAATCTGCTGGGCGAGGTCATCGGTCGCGACGGCGTCCGCCGCGACATCCAGTTGAAGGGTTCGGGCCAGACCCGGTTCTCACGGGGTGGGGACGGCCGGGCGGCGGTGGGGCCGGTGCTGCGGGAGTATATCGTCAGCGAGGCGATGGCGGCCCTGGGCGTGCCTACCACGCGCTCGCTGGCCGCCGTGGCGACGGGCGAGCCGGTCTATCGGGAGCAGATCCTGCCCGGCGCGGTGCTGACCCGTGTCGCCTCCAGCCATGTCCGCGTCGGGACGTTTCAGTATTTCGCCGCGCGCGGCGACATCGACGGGCTCCGCCTGCTCGCGAAGCACGTCATCGACCGGCATTACCCGCAGGCCGGTTCAATCGAGGCGCTGCTGGATGCGATCGTTGACCGGCAGGCGCGGCTCGTGGCGCAATGGCTGGCGATCGGGTTCGTGCATGGGGTCATGAACACCGACAACTGCTCGATTGCAGGCGAAACCATCGACTACGGACCGTGCGCGTTCATGGAAGCCTATGACGCCGCGACGGTGTTCAGCTCGATCGACCATTACGGGCGCTACGCCTACGGCAACCAGCCGCGGATCGTGCTGTGGAACCTCTCGCGCCTGGCCGAGACCTTGCTGCCGCTGATCAACGAGGACCAGGAGAAAGCGCTGCCGGTCGCCGAGGCAGTGCTGTCGCGGTTCGGTCCGCGGTTCGAAGACGCCTATCACGCCGGCCTGCGTGCCAAGCTGGGGCTGGCGGAGGAGCGGGACGGCGACACTGACCTGGCGCAGGATTTCCTGAAGCTGCTGGCGGAGCACGGCGTGGATTTCACGCAAGGGTTCCGCGGGCTGTGCGCGGCGGCCGAAGGCGGCCAAGGGGGCGATACGGCGATGCGCGCGATGTTCGGCGACGGCGCGGGCTTCGACGCCTGGGTCGCGCGCTGGCGCCGGCGGCGGGCGGAGGGCGGCGCGATGGACCCGGCCGCGATGCGCCGCGTCAACCCGATCTATATCCCGCGAAACCATCTGGTGGAGGCGGCGATCAAGGCCGGCGAAGCGGGGGACTTCGTCCCGTTCGAGACGCTGGTGTCGGTGCTGGCGAACCCGTTTGACGAGCGGTCGGGATTGGAAGCGTTCAGCCGGCCGGCCGAGGAGCACGAGCGGGTGCGCGTGACGTTCTGCGGGACGTGACGCCGGACGGGGCTGGTGGAGCCGAGGGGAATCGAACCCCTGACCTCCTGAATGCCATTCAGGCGCTCTCCCAACTGAGCTACGGCCCCAGCGACTGGTCGTCATCCACGCCATCGGCGTGAGGCGCGGGGTATAGCCACCCTGATGCGGGCGATCAAGTACGTCTCTCGCATTTCCAGTCGGATTTTTCGCGTCACGCTTTTCGCGTGAAGGACCAATACCTTGGCAGCCGGCCAGCGCGTAGCGCCTTGGCCTCGTACCGGGTCGGCGGCCAGTCGGCGGGGCGCGACCCGGCGGCGTCGGCCACCGTGAACAGCGCCTGGTTCGCCATCACGTCCTCGACCCAGGCCTGATAGGTCGGGTCGTCGCTGGCCACCCGCCATTCGCCGCCCGGCTTCAGGACGCGCGCCAGCAGCGGCAGCGTTGCCGGATGCACGAAGCGGCGCTTGGCATGGCGTGCCTTTGGCCAGGGATCGGGAAACAGCAGGAACAGCCGGTCCAGGCATCCGTCCGGCAGGTCGCGCAGCAGGATGCGCGCGTCGTCCGTCCAGAGCCGGAGATTGGGGGGCAGGGGGGCCGTCGCTTCCTCCCCCTCCGGCACTAGCGCGGACAGCATCGAGCAGATGCCGTTCTCGAACACGTCGCAGGCGATCAGCGTGGCGTCCGGATGGGCACGCACCTGGGCCAGGGCATGTTCGCCCCCGCCGAATCCCACTTCCAGCCAGAGCGGGCCGGCCGGCAGGCCGGCCGACAGCCGCAGCCGAGGCAGCGTGACGTCCAGAAGCACCTGCTGGCGGGGCCGCAGCTTATGGCCGCGGCTGCGGCCATACAGCCGGTCCGGCGGCGGTTTTACCGCCCGAACGCTGCCTTCAGCGCCGGCACCAGGTCCGTCATTTCCCACGTGAAGGTGCCTTTGTCCTCGTCCGGCTCACGCCCGAAATGGCCATAGGCCGAAGTCGGCGCATAGATCGGCCGGTTCATCCGCAGATGCTCGCGAATGCCGCGGGGCGAGAGGTTCATGACCTCGCGCAGCGTGCGCTCCAGCCGAGCCTCGTCGACGTCCTTGCCGGTGCCGTGAAGGTCGACATAGACCGACAGCGGGCGGGAGATGCCGATCGCGTAGCTGATCTGCAAGGTGCAGCGATCCGCCAGCCCGGCGGCGACGACGTTCTTGGCCAGGTAGCGGCAGGCATAGGCGGCGGAGCGATCGACCTTCGTCGGGTCCTTGCCGCTGAAGGCGCCGCCGCCATGCGGGGCCGCGCCGCCATACGTATCGACGATGATCTTGCGCCCCGTCAGGCCGCAATCGCCGTCGGGGCCGCCGATGACGAACTTGCCGGTCGGGTTCACGTGGAACTCGTCCTCGGGGCACATCCAACCCTTCGGCAGGATCGATTCGACCAGCGGCCACAGCAGCCGCTTGATCTCGGCCTGCTCCATGCCGTCCTCGTGCTGGGTGGAGACGACGACGGAAGTCGCGCAGACCGGCTTGCCGTCGACGTAGCGCAGCGTCACCTGGCTTTTCGCGTCCGGCAGCAGACCCTGGGCGCGGCGGTCGCCGGCTTTGCGTAGGTCCCGCATATGCCGCAGGATCTCATGCGCGTAATACAGTGGCGCCGGCATCAGCGTCTCGGTCTCGCGGCAGGCATAGCCGAACATGATGCCCTGGTCGCCCGCGCCTTCGTCCTTGTTGCCGGCGCTGTCGACGCCCTGGGCGATATCGGCGGACTGGGAGTGCAGGTGGATGGCGATATCGGCGTGTTGCCAATGGAAGCCTTCCTGCTCGTAGCCGATGTCGCGGATCGCCATCCGGGTCAGGTGGGCCAGCAATTCCGGCGTGATCGTTTCCGGCCCACGCGTCTCGCCGGCCAGCACCACCCGATTCGTGGTCACCAGCGTTTCACAGGCGCAGCGGGCCTGCGGGTCGGCGGCGAGGAACGCATCCAGCACCGTGTCGCTGATCCGGTCGGCGACTTTGTCGGGATGACCTTCGGAAACCGATTCCGAGGTGAACAGGTACTCGCCCGTGTCCCGCATGGGTGATCGTCTCTCTCGTGTCGAAGTGGGGTGCGGCCGAACGGTCGCCGGCAGGGTGCCGAAGTCGGCGGTGTTTGGCCGAAACGGCTGGTTCGGTCAAGGTTTTGGATCGTCGTTGCGGCGCTTATGCCATGCCGAGGACGTCCATCATCGTGTATAAGCCTGCCGGCTTGCCCACCGCCCAAAGCGCCGCCCGCACGGCCCCGGTGGCATAGGTGCGGCGGTCGAAGGACCGGTGGGTCAGCACGATATGCTCCGCGCCGGCGGCGAAGATCAGGCTGTGCTCGCCCACCACCTGGCCGCCACGCAGGGCGGCGAAACCGATCGCGCCGGTCTTCCGGGCGCCGGTGTGGCCATGGCGGCCGGATTCCATCACGTCTTCCAGCCGCTGGCCCCGGCCTTTCGCCACCGCTCGGCCCATCCCGATCGCCGTGCCGGATGGGGCGTCGACCTTCTGGCGGTGATGCATCTCGACGATCTCGGCGTCGTAGCTGTCGGCAGGCAGAGCGGCGCCCATGCGTTCGGCGAGCGCCAGCACCAGGTTGACGCCGGCCGAGAAATTCGCCGCGTACACCACCGGTATCGTGGCGGCGGCCGCCTCGACAGCGGCCTCGTCGTCAGCGCCGAGGCCCGAGGTCCCCAGGATCCAAGCCTTGCCGGACGCTGCCATGGCCACGGCGGTTGCCTTCACGGTGGCCGCGTTGGTGAAATCGATGACGGCGTCGGACTGGGCGGCCAACGCCGCCAGGTCCGGGTTCGCCCGCGAGGTGCCGCCGGAGACATCCGCGCCGGCCGCGGCGACCTCCTCGGTCAGCAGCCTGCCCATCCGGCCTGTGATGCCGGCGATGCCGATCCGAATTGCCATGCGCTGCCTCCCCGAAGTCTGGGGGCGGAGTCTGTTGCCCGCGGGGCGGACCGTCAATGCGGGGCCTGGCCCTGCTCTCCATGACGTGCGATGCGGAGAATGCCGGAGCCGCGGATGGCCGGCACACGGCCGGTCATGACCGATGGAGCAGCCCCTATCCTCGGCCGCCCTCGAAGAACGCGGCGACCTTGGCGAAGAAGCCCTCGTGGTCGGGGCTCCCCTTGACGCTGCTCTTGGCCTCCGCCTCGAACGCTTCCAGCAGTTCCCGCTGCTTGGGGGTCAGGTTCTGCGGCGTCTCCACCGCAACCTGGATGAACATATCGCCGCGCACGGCGCTGCGCAGGACCGAGAAGCCCTTGCCGCGCAGCCGGAACTGATCGCCGGTCTGCGTGCCGGGGGGGATCTTCACTTTCGCCCGCGTCCCGTCGATGACCGGCACCTCGACCTCGTCGCCCAGCGCCGCCTGGGTCATGCGCAGCGGCACGCGCATCAGGATGTTCGCCTGCTCGCGCTGGAAGAACTCGTGCGGCCGGACGGCGACATGGACGTACAGGTCGCCGTTCTGCGCGCCGGGACCGCCCGCCTCGCCCTCGCCGGACAGGCGGATCCGCGTGCCGTCCTCCACCCCCGCGGGGATCGAGACCGACAGGCTGCGGTCCCGCTGCACCGTGCCGGCACCGTGGCAGATCCGGCAGGGGTTGCGGATGACCCGACCCTGGCCGTTGCAGGTCGGGCAGGTGCGTTCGATCAGGAAGAAGCCTTGCTGCGCCCGGACCTTGCCGGCACCCTGGCAGGTCGGGCAGGTGGCCGCGGCCTGGCCCTTGTCGGCCGAACCGGAGCCGTCGCAGCTCTCGCATTTGACCCGCGTCGCCACGCGCAGGTTGACCTTGGTGCCGTTGAATGCGTCCACCAGGTCGATCTCCACCGCCTGGCGCAGATCGGCGCCGGTGCGCGGACGGGCGCCGCCGCGGCGGCCCATGCCGAACATCTGGTCGAAAATGTCGCCAAGGTCGCCCGCGGCCGAGAAATCGAAGCCGCCCATGCCGGCGCCCGGGCCGCCGCCACCGCCCTCGAACGCCGCATGGCCGAACCGGTCATAGGCGCTGCGCTTCTGGTCGTCCTTCAGGACGTCGTAGGCTTCGTTAACGTCCTTGAATTTGGTTTCCGCTTGCTTGTCGCCCGGATTGCGGTCGGGGTGATACTGCATCGCCAATTTGCGATACGCGCGCTTCAGGTCATCGGCGCTGGCGTCCCGCGTGACGCCCAGGGTGGCGTAATAATCTTGTTTAGCCATCTAGCCCTTCACCGTGTCCATGGCGCGGAGGAAGCGCCCATGAAAGTCCTTGAACAACGCATCAGTCGATGTCGCTTGGGATAGCAGAGCAAGAACCGTGCCCCGCAACGCCATCGCGCTCGCCCCGCGGAAGGGCGAGCGCGTCAGACTTGCGCCGGTAGAAACGAGCTCGGCCGAGCGGGCGAACCCAGTATCGATGGGAAACCGGGTCCGCCATGCCCGTCCGCGCCCGGATCAGCCCGACTTCTTCTTCTCGTCGACTTCCTCGAACTCGGCGTCGACGACGTTTTCACCACCTTCCGGCTGCTGACCGGCGCCCGGCGCCGCCGCACCACCAGCCTGTTCGGCCTTGTACATCGCCTCGCCGATCTTCATCGCCGCCTGGCCCAACCGATCGGCGGCCGATTTCAGCGCCTCGGTGTCGGAGCCTTCCAGGGCCGACTTGGCCGCCGCGATCGCCGCCTCGGCTTCGCCCTTGTCCTGGGCGCCCACCTTGTCGCCATGCTCCTTCAGGTTCTTCTCGACCTGGTGGATCAGGCTCTCGGTGTGGTTGCGGGCCTCGATCTGCTCGCGCCGCTTCTTGTCGGCCTCGGCGTTCGCTTCGGCTTCCTTGACCATGCGCTGGATGTCGCCTTCCGACAGGCCGCCGCTGGCCTGGATGCGGATCTGCTGCTCCTTGCCGGTGGCCTTGTCCTTGGCGGACACGGACACGATGCCGTTGGCGTCGATGTCGAACGTCACCTCGATCTGCGGCACGCCGCGCGGGGCGGGGGGGATGCCGGTCAGGTCGAAGTTGCCCAGCAGCTTGTTGTCGGCGGCCATCTCGCGCTCGCCCTGGTAGACCTTGATGGTCACCGCCTGCTGGTTGTCGTCCGCCGTCGAGAAGGTCTGCGACTTCTTCGTCGGGATGGTCGTGTTGCGGTCGATCAGCCGCGTGAACACGCCGCCCAGCGTCTCGATGCCCAGCGACAGAGGCGTCACGTCCAGCAGCAGCACGTCCTTGACGTCGCCCTTCAGCACGCCGCCCTGGACCGCCGCGCCGATCGCCACGACTTCGTCCGGGTTCACGTTGCGGGCCGGCTCCTTGCCGAAGAAGGACTTCACCGTCTCGATGACCTTCGGCATGCGGGTCATGCCGCCGACCAGGATGACTTCCTGGATTTCGCCGGCCGTCACGCCCGCGTCCTTCAACGCCGCCTTGCACGGCTCCAGCGTGCGGGTGATCAGGTCGTCGACCAGGCTTTCCAGCTTGGCGCGCGAGAGCTTCATCACCAGGTGCTTCGGCCCGGAGGCGTCGGCGGTGATGAACGGCAGGTTGACCTCTGTCTCCTTGGAGGACGACAGCTCGATCTTCGCCTTCTCCGCGGCTTCCTTCAGGCGCTGCAGGGCCAGCTTGTCCTTGCGCAGGTCGATGCCCTGGTCCTTCTTGAACTCGTCGGCCAGCCAGTCGATGACGCGCAGGTCGAAGTCCTCACCGCCCAGGAACGTGTCGCCGTTGGTGGACTTCACCTCGAACACGCCGTCGCCGATCTCCAGCACCGAGATGTCGAACGTGCCACCGCCAAGGTCATAGACCGCGATGGTGCCGGCCGACTTCTTGTCCATGCCGTAGGCGAGCGCGGCGGCCGTCGGCTCGTTGATGATGCGCAGCACGTCCAGCCCGGCGATGCGGCCGGCGTCCTTGGTGGCCTGGCGCTGGCTGTCGTTGAAGTAGGCGGGAACGGTGATGACGGCCTGCGTGACCGGCTCACCCAGGTAAGCCTCCGCCGTCTCCTTCATCTTCGTCAGCACGAAGGCGCTGATCTGGCTCGGCGCGTATTTCTGGCCCTTGACCTCGACCGCCGCATCGCCGTTGTCGCCGCGGACGATGGAGTAGGGGACCATGCCCTTGTCCTTGGCGACCAGCGGGTCGTCATAGCGGCGGCCGATCAGGCGCTTGACCGCGAACAGGGTGTTGGTCGGATTGGTTACCGCCTGGCGCTTCGCCGCCTGGCCGACCAGGCGTTCACCGCCGTCGGTAAAGGCGACCATGCTGGGCGTGGTCCGCGCGCCTTCCGAGTTCTCGATGACCCGGACGTCCTTGCCTTCCAGGATGGCGACGCAGGAATTGGTGGTACCAAGATCGATACCGATCACTTTGCTCATTCATAGCTCCTTTCAGCGGACAGGGATGGCCCGAAGCACCAACGCTGTCCCTATTCTCGAATGGTGGGGATGTATGGGGCTGGCTTAGCCGGAACAAGGGCGACGGGCAATTTTTCCCTGACTGGATGTTGAGAATACTCAGCCATTCGGGCCTGTCAGTTCCGCTGCCGGTGCCTTGGCGACGACCACCATGGCCGGACGCAGCAGACGCCCGTTCAAGGTCCAGGCCTGCGACCACGCCTGGATCACCGTGCCGGGCGCGTGGGTTTCGCTTTCCTGCTCCGCCATCGCCTGGTGCAGGTTGGGATCGAAGGGCTTGCCTATCGGGTCCTCCCGCTTGATGCCGTTGCGCTCCAGCGTCTGGAGGAAGCTGCGCTCGATGCCGTCCAACCCTTCCCGGATCTTGGCGACCACCGGGGGCTGGTCCGCCGTGGCGGCCGGCAGGCTGTCCATGCCGCGCTTGAGGTTCTCGGCCGTCTCCACCACGTCGGCGGCGAATTTCTGCACCGCGTATTGGCGGGTGTCGTCCACGTCCTTCTTGGCACGGGCGCGGACGTTGGCGTTCTCCGCCTCGGCGCGCATCCAGCGCTCCTTCATTTCGGCCAGTTCGGCCTCCAGCGCCGTGATGCGCGCGGTGGCTTCCTGCATCAGTGCTTCCGGCGAAACAGGCGCTTCCTGCGACTTGTCTCGCGGCATGCTGTCGTCCGGGGCTGCTTTATCGTCCTGCATGGGATCCTATTGATGTCAGGCTGGGGACCCCGATCCTTGGGGTCCGGGTTGAAAGTCACGCGTCCTGGTTGATACGGGATGATCGGCGGCCATCAGTTAGGCAAGGCAGCGCCGAAGAACAACCGCTTTCGACTCGAAAGCGCCGAGAATCGTTGACCTGGCCTTCCGGCCTGGCCCGGCTTGACCGGGCCATCCCGCGCCTTTGAGGAGAAAGAGGACCCGGTCAAGCCGGGCCAGGACGGAAGGCGGGCGGGAAGATACTCGGTCGCTTCCGAATCAGAACATCCGGATCAGCGGCTGATCGTCCCGTGCCGCGTCTACCTCCCCGATCTCCGCCGCATCGATCCCCGCGTCGCGCAGCGCCTGCAGACAGCCCGCCGCGCGGTTCGGCGGCACGCCCACCAGCAGTCCGCCCGAGGTCTGCGGGTCGACCAGCAGGTCGGCCGGCACCGTCCGCCCCAGCCAGCGCTGGTTCGCCTCGGCCAGCGTGCTTTCGACCCCTCGCGCGACCAGGGCCCGAGCGCCGGGCAGGGCGGGGATCGCGTCGGATGACAGGACGGCGGCGACGTCGGAGGCGTCCAGCATCTCCTTCAGGTGGCCGGCCAGGCCGAAGCCGCTGACGTCGGTGGCGGCGTGCGGCGAGAAGTTCCGGATGATCCGCGCCGCCTCGGCATTGGTGGTGCGCATCGAGGCGATCGCCGCCATCAGCCAGGGCGCCTTGGTCAGCCCGCGCATGTGCCCGGCCAGGATGACGCCCGTGCCCAGCGGTTTGGTCAGGATCAGCCGGTCCCCGGGCCGCAGGCCGGATTTCCGCAGGACCGCGTCCGAGGAGACCAGGCCGGTGACCGAGAACCCCAGCGCCGCCTCGGCCGCCTCGGCGCTGTGGCCGCCGACCAGCGCGCAGCCGTCGCCGCGCAGCACCGCGCTCCCACCCTGCAGCATGGCGGTCAGGTCGGCACGCATCTTCTGGCTGGGGGCATAGGGCACCGAGGCGATGGCCAGCGCCGTCCACGGCGCCGCCCCCATGGCATGGATGTCCGACAATGCGTGCGCCGCGGCGATCTGGCCGAACACATAAGGATCGTCGAGGAACGCCCGGAAATGATCGACCGACTGGACCAGCAGCTTGCCCGCCGGCGGCTTGACGACCGAAGCATCGTCAAGGTGGTCCAGCAGGTCCGGGCCGCGATCGTGCGGGATGGCGGCGAGCGTCGCCGACAGCACCTCGGCGCTGACCTTGGCGCCGCAGCCGCCGCAGCGCATCGGATCGTCCGCGTCTACGGGCATGCGCATATCGACGTACATCCGCATCCAGCGACGATCGATGAAGTCCTTCAGCCGCCAGATCAGATGCCCCTGCAGCGTGACGCCGTTGCGCCAGGCGACGGCGCGGCCGTTGCCCAGGCCCAGGATCGCCAGCGCATCGCGCTGCGGCCGCCACGGTCTCAGCCTCTCCCGCCGAGCCGCCCGCCGCAGGTTCTCCGCCAGGGGCGCCCCCGCTCGGACGGCCCAGACGCCGGCCTTGGGCCGCGGCGCGCCGTCGATGGCGGCGCAGTCGCCGGCGGCAAAGATGAAGCCATGGCTCACGCTGGCGAGCGTGGGACCGACCCGGATGCAGCCGGTCTCGTCACAGGCGACGCCTGACGCCGCCAGGATCGGCGGTCCGACGACGCCGGTCGTCCACAATGCCGTATCGGCCTCGATATAGCTGCCGTCGGACAGCAGCAGCCGTCCGTCGCGCAGGGCGGACGCGGTGACGCCGAAGACGAGTTCGACGCCGGCCTCCACGAGCGCCTGCCGCACGCTGCGCCGCGCTGCCGCCGGTGCGGTGGGGACCGGGTCGGGCGTGGCGGAGACCAGCGTCAGCCGCAGGTGGCCGGCGAAGCGCTGCACCAGGGCCAGCGCCAGTTCCGCGCCGCCGGCCCCGCCACCGACGACGGCGACGCGCGCGCCGGCGGGCAATTCGGTCTCCAGTCGTTCGAGTTGCTGGAGGAACCGGCCGATCGGTTTCACCCCGATGCCGCTTTCCTCGGGCATCGCGGGGACGCCGCCGATATCGATGGACAGCAGGTCGAACGGGATGTCCGGGCGTCCGGCGATCGAGACGGTGCGCGCCTCGGGGTCGAAGCCTGTCGCCTCCGCCAGGATCAGCCGGGCGCCGGCCATCGTGGTGAGGGGGGCAAGGTCGATATGGACCTGGTCATGGGTGTAGTCGCCGCGGATCAGGCCCGGCAGCATCCCGGTATAGGGCGTCTGCGGCTCGCGTCCGATCAGCGTCAGGCGGACGCCGGGCCAGGGCTTCATGGCGAAGCGGCGCAGCACCTCCACATGAGCATGCCCAGCGCCCAGCAGGACGATGTCGGTGTCTATCGGTCCCGAGGGTTGCATCCCATCACCATACCCCGCCCGATACGAGTCGGGCGAAACGACGGGTCACCGCCACGCAAGAGCGGCCGCGCGAGAGAAACGCTGATCGCCGCAATCGAGGAAGGCTTGCCGCGGGCCGGGCGGCTTCGCATGATGCCGGCATGAGCATCGTTCTTTATGATCTCGCCGGTGCCGATCCGGCGCTTCGTTTCAGCCCGTATTGCTGGCGGACCCGGTTCGCGCTGGCGCATAAAGGGCTGCCGGTCGAGACCATGCCGTGGCGGTTCACGGAGCGCGAGGCGCTCGCGTTCTCCGGCCAAGCGAAGGTACCGGTCATCCGCGACGGCGAAACGGTCGTGTTCGATAGCTGGACGATCGCGCAGTACCTGGAGGACGCGTATCCGACCCCCTCCATCTTCGGCGGCGCGGGCGGCCGTGCCCATGCCCAGTTCATCAACGCCTGGGCCGATGGCGTCCTGATGGGCGCCATCGCCCGGTTCATCGTGCGCGACCTGATGGATGTGATCCACGCGAAGGACCATGCGTATTTCCGCTCGAGCCGCGAGCAGCGTTTCGGCGTGACGCTGGAGGTGGTGCAGGCGGGGCGAGATGATCGGGTGGCCGCTTTTCGCGAGCTGCTGATGCCGATGCGCCTGGTGCTGCGCCGCCAACCGTGGTTCGGTGGAGAGGCGCCCAGCTATGCCGACCACATCCTGGGCGGCACGCTGATGTGGCCGCGCTGCGCCAGCCGGTTTGAGCTGCTGGAGCCGAACGATCCGGTCGCCGGCTGGTTCGAGCGGATGCTCGACCTGTATGGCGGCCTCGGGCGCTCGGCCGTCCGCGCCTGAGTCATCTGCGCCTAAGTCATCTACGGCTGGAACATCCGCGCCCGGCTCACGCGCCGAGGAGATGAAGGGCGAGACGGCGGGTCTGCGTGGCCCGACGGTGCTCGATCAAATAGATCGCCTGCCAGGTGCCCAGGGTGAGCCCGCCGCCGATGATGGGAATGGACAGGCTGACCTGGGTCAGCATGGACCGGATATGGGCCGGCATGTCGTCCGCACCCTCGATCGTATGGCGGTAGCCGCCGCCCTCCGGCGCGAGGCGGTCGAGCGCGTCCAGCAGGTCGGCCCGCACGTCGGGGTCCGCATTTTCCTGCACCGTGAGGGAGGCCGAGGTGTGCTGACACCAGATCGTCAGCAGCCCGTCAGCGATCTTTTGCGACGCGACCCAGGACCGGATGGGACCGGTCACGTCGTGGAAGCCCTGTCCCTGGGTCGGGACGTCCAGATATCGTGTCGCCTGGCGCATGGTCCACGATGTCGTCGACGCCGGCGGTTTTGCAATGGGAGGCGAGGCCCTTGTCCGGGACGTCGGCCATGTCCCGCGCCGTCGGTGTCCGGGCGGGCGGACGATGGATCCACGAAGGGTCAGGAGCGGGTCAATCGGGCTGGCTGGCTTTGTGGGCGAGCAGCGCCATCAACCGGCGGTCCCGCCATTCCTGGCGCACCGCCTGCATGTTCGCCGGCAGTTCGGTGCGCCGAGCGTCGTGCAGGCGATCGACCAGGGCGCTGTCCCAATCGAGTGGTTTCATCTGTTCCTGCATCTTCGCGTACAGCGGACCGTAACGATTGCAATAATCCGCCAGCCCGCCAGGTGCGTTCAGGTCGATCGTTTCCAACGGCCCCATGAAGCTCCAGCGCAGGCCCAGGCCGTGCTTGACCAGCGCGTCCAGGTCGGCGGGCGAGATCACGTCGTCGGCCAGCAGCCGGAACGCCTCGGCCAGCAGCGCGCCTTGCAGACGGTTGAGCGCGAAACCGTCGACCTCTTTCTTCACGGTCGCCGGCACCTGTCCCGCGCGTTCCATCAGTGCCCGCGTGGCGGCGACCGCGGCCGGATCGGTCCATGGCGCGGGGCACAGCTCCACCAGCGGCACCAGATAGGGCGGATTGACCGGATGCGCGATCAGGCAGCGTTCGCGCGTGCGCAGGCCTTCGGTGAAGGCGCTGGCCGGAATGCCGGACGACGACGATGCGATGGTCGCATGCGGCTGTGCCGCCCGCTCCAGCTCCGCGAAGACCGCGGTCTTGATTTCCACGCGTTCCGGCCCGTTTTCCTGGATATGGGTCGCTGCGTGCACGGCGTCCCACAACGACGGCATCGGCTTGATGCGGGCCAGGACCGTCGCCGGCTCCTCGGACAGCAGGCCGTTGGCCTGCAATTCGGGCAGGCGGTCGGCGATGAAGGCCATGGCTTGCGTCGTCTGCTGGGGAAACTGGTCCCACAGGGTCACATCCATGCCCGCGCGGGCAAAAACGATGGCCCAGGCCCTGCCGATCAGGCCAGAGCCGACGACCGCGATCTTGTCTTGTGTTGCCATGGCCGCGGAGATGCCACTTCCCGAAGTTCCCGGCAACCGCTTGCGGGATTGAGGCGTCGGCGTCAGGGTCGCGCCATTCCGATCCGGAGGGGTTCAAGATGACGAAAGTTGCCGTGCTGGACGATTGGCAGGGCGTTGCGCGCGGGGCGGCCGACTGGACGCCGCTGCAGGCGCGCGCCGAGGTGGTATTTTTCTCCGACGCCTTCTCCGATGAGGACGATGCTGCCGCGAAACTTCAGGATTTTGAAATCGTCTTGTCGATGCGGGAGCGGACGCCGCTGCCCGCTTCTTTGATCAACCGCCTGCCGAAGCTGAAGATGCTGGGTATGACGGGCGCGCGGAACCTCTCGCTGGACACCGCGGCCTGCACGGCGCGGAAGATTCCCGTCTGCAACACCCAGGGCGGGGGCTATGCCGATTCGGCGACGGCGGAGCTGGCGCTGGGTCTGCTGATCTCCGCCGCGCGCGGTCTGGCGGTGGGCGATGCGAAGATCCGGGCGGGCGGGTTCCAGATGGGGGTGCCGGTCGGGATCGGGCTGGCGGACAAGACGATCGGCCTGGTCGGCCTGGGGCGCCTGGGCGGCTACATGGCGGCCTATTGCAAGGCCCTGCGCATGCATGTCCAGGCCTGGAGCCAGAACTTGACCGCCGAACGGGCCGAGGCGGTGGGCGCCAAGCTGGTGAGCAAGGATGAGCTGATGGCGACCTCGGACGCGATCAGCATCCACATGGTCCTGTCGCCACGGTCGCGCGGTCTGGTGGGCGCGGCGGACATCGCGCGGATGAAGCCGGGCGCGATCCTGATCAACACCTCGCGCGGTCCGATCGTCGATGAGGCGGCAATGCTGTCGGCGCTGCACGCCGGCAAGATCGTCGCGGCCCTGGACGTCTACGACCGGGAGCCGCTGCCGGTCGACCACCCGCTGCGCAGCGCGCCGAACACGGTGCTCAGCCCGCATCTGGGCTATTGCGTGAAGGAGACCTGGGACGGGTTCTATCCGCAGATGATCGAGAACGCGCTGGCGTTCCTGGACGGCAAGCCGGTGCGGGTGACGAACCCCGAGGTGCTGGGGTAGGTCCGTGCCATGACCGGCTTCATGCCGGTCATCCGCCATCCCGGCGCCGCAAGCCATGGGTGGTCGGGCCAGGCCCGACCATGACGTGGAGGAGAGACTGTCAGCGCGACTCCCGCTGCCAGGCCGCCAGGATCAGGCACAGCATCAGCGGCAGGGATATCCAGGACGGCAGCAGGTCCAGCGCGGCGACGCCGGTCACGATGTGGTCGTGCCGGCGTTCCAGTCCGATCCAGGAACCGCCGGATGCGGCGTGCCCTTCCTCTGTCCGGCGCAGTTCCGGCGTTCCCGGACCGTCGAGCCAATGCACGCCGCCCGCCGACGCTCGGGCCAGTTTCCCGGCAAGCGTGGCGGTCGCGCGCAGATCGGCGATCTCCCGCGGGTTGGCCGCGCCGGCGGCGGCATAAGCGGACCGGCCGCCCTGCGTCACCTGCCAGACGCCGGGTGTCGGCGCCGGTCTCGTCGCAATCGCCCGGCCCGGGCTATCCGGCCGCAGCTTCACCGTTTCGGTCTTGCCGTCCGGGTCGGTGACCTGGACATCCAGCGGCGGCGACGGGTCGGTCGATCGCGATTCGATCTTCAGCACGCCGTCGGCGACGTGCGCGGTGAGCGCATTCTCCTCCAGGTCCGGCTCTTTCATCAGCCAATGGGCAATCCGCCGCAGCAGTTCCGCTTGCGGTCCTCCGCCCTGGTGACCGCGCGACCACAGCCAGATCTGGTCCGACAGCAGCAGCGCGACGCGCCCCTTCCCGACACGGTTCAGCACCAGCAGCGGGGACCCGTCCGGGGCGCGCATCAGCACCTCGCCGTTCACCGGGCCCGGCTGGATGCGCTGGTACCACGAACCCCAGGTCGGCGCCGCGGACGGATTGCCGGGCGGGTTCGCGTCGGGCAGTCCCTCGGTCACCGGATGGCGCTGGCCCAGGTCCGAGATCACCGGCCGGAATGCCTGGTCGACGACGGCGTCTGTGCGGGCGGGCGCACCCGGTAAAATGGAACCCAAAGGCGTGGCGGCCAGCGAGGTCGCGCCGGCGAATTCCGGCCCCACGCTCATCAGCAGGGCGCCGCCATCGCGGACATGCTCGGCGATGTTCGCGATATAGGGCAGGGGCAGCAGGCCGCGATTCTGGAACCGGTCCAGGATGATCAGGTCGAACTCGCCGATCTTGTCGACGAACAGTTCCCGCACCGGAAAGGCGATCAGCGCCAACTCGTTCAGCGGCGTTCGGTCGTCCTTCTCGGGCGGACGCAGGATGGTGAAATGCACGAGGTCGACCGAAGGATCGGCCTTCAGCAGGCGCCGCCAGGTGCGCTCGCCCTGATGCGGTTCGCCGGAGATCAGCAGCACCCGCAGCCGGTCCCGAACGCCGTTGATCTCCACCACCGCCCGGTTGTTGATCTGGGAGACCTCGCCGGGCAGCGCGTTGACGGCCATCTCGATGACCGTCGGTCCAGCGCGGGTGATCGGGATCTCGACCTGCTGCTCGACGCCGACGGGGACGCTTTCCTGGCGGAAGGGCTGGCCGTCGCGCCGGATGGTCAAGGTGGCGGGGCCGGTATGGCCGGTGGCGCCCAGGTCCTCCACGATCATGCGCAGCGTGACGGACTTGCCGACGATCCCATAGGTGGGGGCCTCGATGACGCGCAGGCGGCGGTCGGTCTCCTCGCCCTTGGCGGCCAGCAGCAGATTGAGCGGCGCGCCGCCCGGCGGCTTGGCCGGCACGTCGTGGATCTGGCCGTCGGTGATCGCGATCGTGCCGGCGAACCGCGCGCGGGGGATATCGGCCAGCGCCTTGTCCACCTCGGCGAACAGCCTGGTGCCGTCATCGCCCTGTTCCGGGACGGTGACCGTTCGCAATTCCAGGCCCGGGAACTTCGCCGCTTGCGCCTCGATCGAGCGGCGGGCCGCATCGGCAAGGGCGGCGCGGTCGCCCACCTGCATGGAGGCGGTCTGGTCCACCACCAGCAGGCCGATATCGTTCAGGCCCTGCCGGGTTTCCTGCACCAGCCGCGGACCGCAGAGCCAGAGGACCAGCACGGTGAACGCCGCGAGCCGCAGGACCGTGCCGCGCGCCTTGCGCGCCACGCCGGCGATGACGATCAGGGCGGCGAGGACACCGATTGCCACCAGCAGCCAGACCGGCAGCAGCGGGTCGAAGCGCAGGGCGGCAATGACCTGTTCCGGCTGGCTCATGTCACTGCCCCAACCGCTGGAGGATGGCGGGAATGTGCACCTGGTCGCCTTTGTAGTTCCCGGTCAGGGCGTACATCACCAGGTTGACCCCGAACCGATAGGCCAGCGTGCGCTGCCGCTGGCCGCCAGGGATTGCCGCGTAAGGAAAACTGCCGTCGGGTGCGACGGCCCAGGCCGCCGCCCAGTCGTTGCCGCCGATCACCACCGGGCTGACGCTGTCGTTGGTCCGGTCCTGGTCGCGCTGCACCCAGACGGTGTCGCCGGTGAAACGCCCCGGAAAATCCGGCAGCAGATAGAACGCATGCGACAGCACGTGTTCGGTTGTCAGCGGCGCGAGCGGCGGGATGTTCAGCGACCGCGCGATCCGGCGCAGCGCGCTGGCGGCGCCGGGTGCGAAGCCCTGGCCGGAGCCGGAGCCTCGGGTATCGATCAGGATGATGCCGCCCCGTGCCATGTAGTCGTTCAGCGCCGAGGCCTGTGCGCTGGTCAGGTCCGGCGCATTGGCGGTGATCGGCCAGTAGAGCAACGGGTAGAGGCTCAGGTCGGTCTCCCCCGGCCGGATCGGGTCGGGTTCGTACAGCGTCGCGGCGGTGCGCTGGTTGACGTATTCCGACAACCCCTCCAGCCCCGATTTGGCGATCGCGTCCACCTGCGAATCGCCGGAGAGGATGTAGCCAAGGCGAGTGGCGATCGCGGGGTTGGGGCTGCTCTCCAGCGCATGTGCCGCCGGCATCGCCAGCAGCAGCACCGCGACGGCCGCCGCCGACACCCGGGCGCGCAGCAGCCCGCGCAAAGCCAGGGAGATCAGCATGTCGACGCAAAGCAGCAGCGCCGCCGCCGCCAGCAGCGGTGGTCCGAGCGCGCGTTCCTTCGACGTGCCGGAAAATGCCTCGAGCCGAGCGCCGGGGATCGGCGGGGCGGGTTCCAGGGTGGGAAGGGCGTTGCCGAGGTTCAGCACCTGCCGGCTGCTGTCAGGGCCGTAGAGCCCCGGCGGATGCTGGTCGGAGACCTGGGTGGCGGCGAACCGGTTGGCGGCGAGCCCGGTCGCGGTGGGCGGCGGCTGGTTCAGCAGGCCGAACCCGTCCAGCGTCTGGCTGGGTGCCAGCACGGTGCTGTCGGCCGGCGTGGCGACCCCCACGGACAGCGCGACGAGCCGCCGCAGCATGTCGACGAACAGGCCCGATAACGGCAGGTCGGACCAGTCTGCGTTGGCGGTGACATGGAACAGCACGATGCGTCCCCCGCCCAGCGTGGTCTGCGTCACCAGCGGCGTGCCGTCCTTCAGCGTCGCCCAGGTGTGCGCCGCGAGGTCGGCGCTGGGTTCGGCCAAGACCTGCCGATGCACCTTCACCTCATCCTTGGGGGCCAGGCCGGCGAATGGCGAGTCCGACGGAAACGGGGCGAGCCCGGCCGGCTGGCTCCAGGACATCGTGCCGCCAAGCTGGCGGTCGCCGGCGAGCAGCCGGACGGGCAGCAGCGTGTCGGTGTCGTTGCCGGCCGCCTCGGCGGTGCGGGGGCCGGCGAAGCGGATCAGCAGCCCGCCCTTGCGCACCCATTCGGCCAGCGCGTCGCGCTCCGGTCCCGCCTGCAGGGGCCGGTCGGCCAGGATGATCACCGAGATGTCGCGCTTCAGCAGGTCGGCCGTGGTGCCGGTCCGGATCTCGTCATAGGGGCCCAGGGCGCGCTGGAGGAAATACAGCGACCCGATGAACGGCGTATCGGCGGTCGCCAGGTCCCCGGCCTCCAGCCCGACCGGACGGCGGCGCCAGCGTTCGTCCAGCAGCACGACGGAGCCGGCGCTGGGCGGTCCTTCCAGCACCAGCCGCGTCAGCCGGTTGCGCAGTTCCGGCGGCAGGACCATCGGGCCCGAGGCGGTCGCGGCACCCGCCGGGATGGTGATGTCCGTGCGCGCCAGCGTCCGGTCGTCGCCGGTCTCGCCCAGGACCGCGACATGCGTGGGGACGGGACGGGGAAGTTGGGCCAGCCGCACGATCAGGCGGTCTGCCTCGGGCTTCGGCGGCAGCAGCAGCGTGGCCGGGGCGGCGTCGCAGCAGATCTCGGTGACCGGCCCGACATCGCTCAGGGCCTCGGAGAAGGCCGAAAAATCCCGACCGTCGGTCAGTCCGTCGGGGACATAGGCGACCGAGGCGCCGTCATGGTCCCGCCAGTCCCGGATCGCCTTGGCCGCGGCGGCACGGTCGGGCGGCCATGCCTCCGGCTGCAGGGCCGCGAGGCGGGCGCGCAGGTCCGGCACCGGCATGACGGCGGACACCGCGATCGGCGAACCGCTGCCGTCGGACGCGGTCGGCAGCAGGGCGACCCTGCGGCCCGCCCGTTCGGCCCGGTCGAGCAGCGTCGTCGCCGCCTGCTTGCGCTGCGCCCAGTCGCTGGCCGAGGCCCAGCCATTGTCCATGACCAGCAGCAGCGGCCCAGTCCCGGGCAGCGCCGCGCCCGCGTCCAGCACCGGCCGCGCCAGGCCGACGATGATCAGCGCCGCGGCCAGCATCCGCAGCGCCATCAGCCACGGCGGCGTGCGCGCCGGCGTCTCCTCGGTCGCATTCAGCCCCAGCAGGAAACGGACGGCGGGAAACGTCTCCGACCGCGGCGCCGGCGGGGTGATCCGGATCAGCCACCAGATCACCGGCAGGGCCGGCAGCGCGAGAAGGATCCAGGGCGCTGCGAAGATCATCGGTTGGCGAGCGCCGAGTAGAGCGTCAGCAAGGCCGTCTCCGGCGCGTGGTCGGTGTGGTGGATACCGAAGCCGAAGCCGGCCTTGGCGCAGATGTCCGCCAGGCTGTCCTGCTGGGCTTTCAGGCGCTGGGCATAGGCGTCGCGCACGGACTCCGTCCGCGGGATCAGCACGTCGCCCTCGCTTTCGGTGCCGCGGAAGCGGATGCGGCCCTGATAGGGCAGCGCCGTCTCGGCCGGATCCAGCACCTGCATCAGGAAGCCGGTCACCGGGACCCCGGCGAACCGCGCCATCAGGCCACGCACCTCTTCCAGCGGCCAGAAGAAATCGCTGAACAGGACGACGGTCCCGTAGCGCGGCAGCCGCATGCCGGCAGGCACGCCGCCTTCGGTGCCCTGCAACGTCGTGGCCAGACGGTCCAGACCGGACCGGTGCGTGACGGGGCGGGCATCCTCTCGCATCAGCATGACGCGCTCGCCCCCGCGTAGCAGAAGCGACGCCAGGGCCAGCAGCAGCAAATTCGCGCGTTCGTGCTTCTCGATGCTCGCGATTCGCGAGCGCCAGCGCATCGAAGGCGACGAATCACGCCAGAGGCAGACGGTCTGCGCAGCCTCCCACTCGGTCTCCCGGATGAACCAGCCGTCCGGCGCGCGGCGGCCGGATTTGGCGGACTGCCGCCAGTCGATGCGGCTGAGCGGGTCACCGCTGACGAAGCGCCGGAACTGCCAAAAGCTGTCGCCCTGTCCCACACGGCGGCGGCCATGCACGCCCTGCGCCACGGTCGAGGCAACCCGGTCCGCCGCCACCAGCAGCGGCGGCAGGCGGCTACCCGCCGCCTCAGCGGCGATCGTGCCCCTATCCAAGCTTGCCGACCATGCGGTCGATCACGTCCGTCAGCAGGATCCCATCCGCCCTGGCCGAGAAGTTCAGCGCCATGCGGTGCCGCAGGACCGGACGTGACAGCGTGATCACGTCCTCGATGCTGGGCGAAAGCCGCCCGTCCAGCAGGGCCCGGGCGCGGGTGGCCAGCATGAGCGCCTGGGCCGCGCGAGGGCCGGGGCCCCAGGCGACGTGATGGCGGACCATGTCCTCGGTCGTCGTCTCCGGCCGGCAGCCGCGGACCAGGCCCAGGATGGCGTCCAGGATCTTCTCGCCGATCGGCATGGCGCGGACCAGCGCCTGCGCGTCTTGCAGGTCGCCGGGCGTCAGGGCCTGGACCGGCTTCGTCTCCCGCGAGCCGGTCGTGGCCAGCAGCATCGCGCGTTCGGCGTCCTGGTCGGGATAGGTCAGGTTGATCTCCAGCAGGAACCGGTCGAGCTGGGCCTCGGGCAGCGGATAGGTGCCTTCCTGCTCGATCGGGTTCTGGGTCGCCAGCACGTGGAACGGGCGGGGCAGGGGATGCTCGACGCCGGCGACGGCGACGCGCTGCTCCTGCATCGCCTGCAGCAGGGCCGATTGCGTGCGGGGGGAGGCACGGTTGATCTCGTCGGCCATCAGAAGCTGGCAGAACACCGGCCCTTGCACGAAGCGGAAGCTGCGGCGGCCTTCGGCTTCGTCCAGCACCTCGCTGCCGATGATGTCGGCCGGCATCAGGTCCGGCGTGAACTGGATCCGCTTGGTCGCCATGCCGAGGACCACGCCCAGCGTTTCGACCAGACGGGTCTTGCCGAGGCCGGGGACGCCGACCAGCAGGACATGGCCGCCCGACAACAACGTGATCAGGCTTTGGTCGATCACCTCCTGCTGACCGAGGATCACTTGCGCGACGGCGTCGCGCGCCTGGCCGATCCTTCGACCAAGCAGTTCGGCCTTGGCAACGATGGCGTCCGGATTGTCGTTCATGCGTCTGGCCCGGTTAGAGGTCGTCCGTTTTGCAGACCGGCAACACTGGCCGCGGTTTGCATTGCAGCGATCATATAGGGTCTTTCGCTTTTGGGGGGATGGTTCCTATATCGCCCGATGTAAGGAAGTATTGCTCCCACGCAGTGGGGCCAGGGAGTCACGGGACGTGAACCGCATCGACAGGCCCATCGGATGCGACGACGCTCAACAGAGCAGAACCCAGGCGGAGGACGGCGTCGGCGACGACGGCAAATGTCGGATGGCCTTGAACATCGCCGGCCGGCCCGCACCGCCTGGTGCGAAACGGCGCAAGGCAGCCGAACTCGGGCACCTGCCGTTCCTGATCCGGCGCGATGGCACCTGGCTGTATCACGGAACGGCGATCAGCCGGAAAGAACTGGTCTGCCTGTTCGCCAGCGTGCTGCGGCGGGAAGCGGACGGGTCATGGTGGCTGCACACGCCGGCCGAGCGGGGCCAGATCGATGTCGAGGACGCACCCTTCGTTGCCGTGGAGCTCGACTGGGCCGGTGACGGACGGCACCAGACCCTGTCCTTCCGCACCAATGTCGACCAGGTGATCACCGCCGGTTCCGAACATCCGATCCGCGTATCGCACGACATCCTGACCTGCGACCCCACCCCCTATATCCAGGTCCGCCCTGGCGCCGGCCATCTGGCCATCGAGGCTCGGATCAGCCGCGCCGTCTACTACGAACTCGTCGCGCTCTCGGTGCCGGAATGGATCGGCAATCGCCGCATGATGGGCGTCTGGAGCCAGGGCAAGTTCTTCCCGCTGGGCGAGGCGCCGCCCGAGACGGACGATTACGACCTCGAGGACGCGTACGAAGGCCTGGGCTCCGACATGACCAGCGGCGAGGCGTGACACCGGACGAACTGCAGGCGCGCCTGTCGCGGATCGGTGACCAGCGGGCGGTGACGCGGCGGCCGGCCATGTGGACGCCGTCCGGTGCAGCCGGACGTGACGCGGTGCCCGCCGCCGTCCTGGTGCCGGTGGTGCTGCACGACGAACCGACGATCCTGCTGACCAAGCGAACCTCTCATTTGAAGAAGCACGCCGGCCAAGTCAGCTTCCCCGGCGGTCGGATCGACCCGGAAGACACCGGCCCCGAGGCCGCCGCGCTGCGCGAAGCGTGGGAGGAGATCGGGCTTCCCGCTTCATCCGTCGCGGTGCTGGGCCGGCTGGAGGACCAGGTGACCGGGACGGGGTTCCGCATCACCCCGGTCCTCGCCACGCTGCCACCGGCATTGACCTACCAGATATCGCCTGACGAGGTGGACGCGATCTTCGAACTGCCGATGAGCGTCGTGCTCGACCCCGCCGCACCCCGCCGGCAGAAGCAGGAGGTCGGCGGGGTGTGGCGCGAATACTGGGTCTGGCCGCATCCCGATCACTTCATCTGGGGCGCCACGGCCGCGATCCTGGTGCAACTGGCGGAACGGCTGAGAAAGGACATGCGGGATGCGTGAACGGCTGCTGGTGATCGCCGGGCGTCTGCTCAGGGCGGTCGTGCAAGGGGTGGTCGTGCAGGGGATGATAGCGGCAGGGGGAATGGCGCTGGGGATGTACGTTCACGGGGCGATGGCGCAGACCCGGATCGACTCCATCAACACCAACTTCCGCTGGCTGGGCCCCGACGACAAGATCGTCATCGAGCGGTACGACGACCCCCGGGTGCAGAACGTCTCCTGCTACCTGTCGCGGGCCGAGACCGGCGGCATCAAGGGCGGGATCGGCCTGGCCGAGGATCCCAGCCGCTTCTCGATCGCCTGCCGGGCGGTCGGCCCCGTGGAGCTGCCGGCGTCGCTCCCGAAGCATGAGGTCATCGGGTTTTCCCACGCCTCGCTGTTCTTCAAGACCTTCCAGATCCACCGGTCGGTGGACGCCGAGAAGCATGTGCTGATCTATACTGTCGTCAGCACCAAGCTGATCAACGGCTCACCGTTCAACAGCATCAGCGTGGTGCCGACGGACGTGCGGTAGCGCCGCTTCGGGGATAGGGAAACCAGGGGCGCCGCCATCAGGCTTTCGGCGGCGCCACCAGCCCGACGCCGCGCAGATGGCTGAACAGGTCCTGCAGCTTCCGCCGGTCCGCCTCGGGCAAAGGCGGTTTTAGGATCGACGCCACGTTGGTCTTCAGATGCGCCTCGCTGCCCGTGCCGAACAGGACCACGTCGACCCCCGGCTCGTGGCGGACATAGCGGTACGCGGCGTCCGTCAGGCTGCTCGCACCGTCCGGATGGACCAGGAAGCCCAGCGGATCGTCGGTGTCCGCGAGGCTCGCGGAGACTTTTCCGGCCGCCGCCAGGTCGCGCATCGTCGCCGCGAGTTCCGCCGGCCGCGCGAAGATGCTGCGCACCGCGAACATCATCAGCGTGCCGACGCGATGCGCCAGGGTATGCGGGAAGACCTGCGTGCGCGCGACCTGGTCCATCATGTGGAACGCGACCATCGCCGTGTCCCAGACGCCTTCCCGCACCGCCTTGTTCAGCATGATCTGTTCGGGGTCGTTCGGCGCCGTCTCGGTGATGCCGAGGAAGCGGAACTTGCCCTTCTCCTTCTCCCGCAGCAGCGCGGGCACGACGGCGTCGCGCACGTGGTCGTAGGCGGACGGCGGCACGGCATGGACCTGGAAGACGTCGACGTAATCGAGGCCGAGCCGGACGAGCGATTCGTCGAGGCTGGCGACGACCTTCTCGGCGCTGAACGCTGTGTCGCCGGCCGGTTTCGACGCTTTCGTACAGACCACGACGCTGTCCCGCGCCACGCCGCGCAGGGCGGTGCCGACCACGTCCTCGGTGCCATAGACGGCGGCGGTGTCGATCAGGTTGACCCCCAGGTCGAGCGCCGAGCGGATGATCCCGATAGCGTGTTCGGCCGAATGCCCGGTGCCGAGGCCAAGCCGGGAGAAGCCGCCGCAGCCGAGTCCGGCGACGCTGACACGCAAGCCGGTCCGCCCCAATGTCGTGAACTGCATTGGCGTTCTCCTTCGCTTGACAAAGGTTCCGACGGACGCCCCGGTTACGCAAGAGGAGGCGGCAGATGCATCTCGGCATGCAGGGACATCGCGGTGCTCGGGCGCTGTTCCCCGAGAACACGCTGGAAGGCTTCGTGGCCGCCGCCGCGCTGGGGGTGACGGCGTTCGAGTTGGATGTGGGGATGACGGCCGACGGCGTGGTGGTGGTGCATCACGATCCTGCGCTGAACCCTGACATCGCGCGGGACGCCGCCGGGGCCTGGCTGGACGGGCCGGGGCCGTTCATCCGCACGCTGCGGTTCGCGACGCTGCAAACCTTCGACGTCGGCCGCCTGCGCCCCGGATCGCCCACCGCACGCCTGTTTCCCGACCAGGCGCCGCGCGACGGCGCCCGCATCCCGACGCTCGCCGCCGTGCTGGCCGCGCTGCCCGAGGCGCGGTTCACCATCGAGGTGAAGACCGACCCCCCGCATCCGGAGGCAACGGCCTCGCCCGCCGAACTGGCGGAGGCCACGCTGTCGGTCATCGACGCCGCCGACGCCGCCGGGCGGGTGGTGGTGGAGGCGTTCGACTGGCGGGTCCAGCGCCATGTCCGGCGGACCCGTCCCGATATCCGGCTGGCATGGCTGACGCGGCCGGAGACGGTGTCGCGGCTCTGGTGGGACGTCGATCCGCTGCCCTCGGTCGCCGCCGGCGTGGCGCGCGAGGGTGGCCCGATCTGGGCCCCCTTCCATGCGGCGCTGACCGAGGACGATGTCCGGGAGGCCCACGCGCTGGGGCTGTCCGTCCTGCCGTGGACGGTGAACGAGCCGAAGGACATGCGCCGCCTGATTGCCTGGGGGGTGGACGGCCTGATCAGCGACCGGCCGGACCTGGCGCCGGGGCTTTAGACCGCCGCCGCCACCTCGGCCACATGCTCCGCGGTGAAGCCGAAGAACTTCATCACCGCGCCGCCCGGGGCGGACTCGCCGAACCGGTCCAACCCGACTACCGCGCCGTCCAGGCCGACATACTTGTACCAGCCCATGGTGCAGCCGGCCTCCACCGCCACCCGCTTCACGCCCGGCAGCAGCACCGAGTCGCGATACGCCTTGTCCTGCCGGTCGAACAGTTCGGTGCAGGGCATCGACACGACCCGCACCTTCTTGCCCTTGGCTGCCAGCAGGTCCTTTGCGCCGGAGGCCAGCGCGACCTCGGAGCCGGTGGCGATCAGGATCAGGTCCGGTGTCCCCTCGGCGTCCGACAGGACGTAGCCGCCACGGGCGATCAGCGACGCCCGAGCGGCGCCGCCGCCATGCTGCGGCAGGTTCTGCCGCGACAGGGCCATGGCCGACGGACCATCCGTCCGCTCCAGCGCGCAGCGCCACGCCATCGCCGTCTCCAGCATGTCGCAGGGACGCCACATGTCCAGGCCGGGGACCAGCCGCAGCGACGCCGTCTGCTCGACCGGCTGATGCGTCGGGCCATCCTCGCCCAGGCCGATGCTGTCATGCGTCAGCACGTAGATGACCCGCAGCTTCATCAGCGCCGACAGCCGGATGGCGTTGCGTGCGTAGTCGGAGAAGATCAGGAACGTCCCGCCATAGGGGATGAATCCGCCATGCAGCGCGATGCCGTTCAGCGCCGTCGCCATGCCGAATTCGCGCACCCCGTAATGGATGTAATTGCCGTCGCTGCCATGGGTGATCGAGACCGACCCCTTCCAGTTCGTCAGGTTCGAGCCCGTCAGGTCGGCCGAACCGCCGAACATCTCCGGCAGGAACTTGGCGAACAGGCCGATGGCGTTCTGGGACGCCTTGCGGGTGGCGAGCGGATCGGTCGTGGCGGCCGCCTCGGCGATCGCAGCGTCGGCCTTGGCGGCATAATCGGCCGGCAGCGCGCCGGAGACGCGACGCTTGAACTCGGCGGCGAGGTCCGGATGGGCCTTGGCGTAAGCCGCGAAGACCGACTCCCATTCCGCCTGGCGCTGGGCGCCGGCGGCGCGTGCGTCCCAGGCTTCCCGGATGGCAGAGGGGATTTCGAAAGCGGGGAACGGCCAGTGCAGGGCTTCCCGGGTCGCGGCGACCTCGGCGGCACCCAGTGCCGCGCCGTGCGACTCGTGGGTGCCGGCGGCGTGCGGCGCGCCCCAGGCGATGGTGGTCTTGCAGCACACCATGGTCGGCTTGCCGCAGGGCATGGTGGCTTCCTTCATCGCCGCCATCAGCGCTTCGTGGTTGTGGCCGTCCACATTCGGGATGACCCGCCAGCCATAGGCCTCGAACCGCTTCGGCGTGTCGTCGTCGAACCAGTCCTTCACATGGCCGTCGATCGAGATCCCGTTGTCGTCATAGAAGACGATCAGCTTCTCCAGCTTCTGGCTGCCGGCCAGCGAGCATGCCTCGTGCGAGACGCCTTCCATCAGGCAGCCGTCGCCGCAGAACACGAAGGTGCGGTGATCGACGATGGTGTGGCCGTCCCGGTTGAACGTCAGCCCCAACTGATGCTCCGCCAGCGCCATGCCGACCGCTGTCGCCAGGCCCTGGCCCAGCGGACCGGTCGTGGTCTCGACGCCGGGGGTCAGGCCGTATTCGGGGTGGCCGGGGGTCTTGGAGTGCAACTGGCGGAACTGCTGCAGTTCCTCCATCGGCAGCGCATAGCCGGTCAGGTTCAGCAGGGCATAGAGCAGCATGGAGCCGTGGCCGTTCGACAGCACGAACCGGTCGCGGTTCGGCCAGGACGGGTCGGCCGGGTTGTGGCGCAAATGGTGGCGCCAGAGCGCCTCGGCGATGTCGGCCATGCCCATCGGCATGCCGGGATGTCCGGAATTCGCTTTCTGCACCGCGTCGACGGCGAGAAACCGCACTGCGTTCGCCAGCATGCGGGGTGTCGTCAAATCCGTCGTCACCGTATCCATGCTCGGTTCTCCGCCATATCGGGTTGCGGGCCGGTTGTAGCCATGCCCGCCGGGGCAGGGAAGGGCTGTCCCGATCGCGTCCTTTGGCGACACTGAAACATGCTTCATCCTTCAATGGGTTTTGGGGTATCGTTCAACCTGCCCCGCAAGACAGGTTCCGACCATGGCCGTGCGCACGCCTACCCTGCCGCCCCGACGCTTCGCCTCACCGGCGCTGAAAGCGCTGATGACCCAGCGCAGTGCGGAGTTCTGCGGCCTGATCCTGGGCTTGCTGGGGCTGGCGATCCTGGTGGCGCTGGCGACCTACGATCCGCGCGATCCCTCACTCAACACCGCGAGCACCCAGCACGTCCACAACATGGCCGGCCCGGTCGGCGCGGTGGTGGCCGACCTGCTGCTGCAAGGCTTCGGGGTCGTCGCGGTGCTACCCGGCCTGGCGATGCTGGCCTGGTCCTGGCGGATCGGCTCCCGCCGAGGGCTGGAGGCCGTGCCTCTGCGCATCATCGCCCTGCTGATGGCGCTGCCGGCCCTGTCCGCCGTGATCGGCGCGATTCCGTTCCCCGTGGCCCATCCCTGGCCGGTGACGGCCGGTCCCGGCGGTGCGATCGGCGACACGCTCGCCGCCGACGCGATCGCCGCGGCCCGCTCGGCGCTGGGCCTGGCGGGCGTGGCCGGCGCCTGGCTGCTGGGCTTCGCCCTGGCGATCGTGCTGACGCTGCTGGCGCTGGGCTTGTCCCGCTCCGAATGGCGGTCGGCGGGGCGGTTTGCCGGCTCTGCGGCGCGGTACTCCGTACGGGGCGGCCAGATCGGGGTCGGCGCGCTGTCGCGCGGCGCCGGCGGGCTGGGGCAGGCGACCGGCAAGTTGTCGTCGCTGGTGCCGCGCCGGGGCTTGCGGACGGAGCCGGGCCTTGGCGATCGGGATCGCGCCGACGCAGGGCGGATCGAGCCGGGGCGCATCGGGGCAGGCTTGGGCGCGTCGGCCGCGGACGGCATGCCGCCGGTGCGCTCCATTCCGCCTCGGCCCGTGGTGCGCGACCCGCCGTCGCCCGATATGCCGGTCACGCCCTCCCTGTCCGTGCCCGCACCGCCGGTGCGGACGATCAAGCCGGAACCGGCCCGCAAGCCGATGCAGCAAAGCCTTCCGCTGCCTGAGTCGGGCTGGGTCTTCCCGTCGCTCGACCTGCTGAAGCCGCCGCCCGCCCGCGCGGCGTCCGGCCCGTCGGAGGAAGCGCTGCAGGCCAATGCCCGCCTGCTGGAGACGGTGCTGTCCGACTACGGCGTGCAGGGCGAGATCGTGGAGATCCGGCCCGGCCCGGTGGTCACGCTGTATGAGTTGGTGCCGGCCCCCGGCATCCGCAGCGCCCGGGTCATCGGCCTGGCCGACGACGTCGCGCGCAGCCTGTCGGTGACGGCAGTGCGCATCGCCACCGTCCCCGGCCGCAACGTGATCGGCATCGAGGTGCCGAACAGCAAGCGCGAGACGGTGTTCCTGAGCGAGATCCTGTCGAGCGACGAAGTCACCAAGAACACCGGCCGGCTGTCGCTGGCGCTGGGCAAGGACATCGGCGGCAAGTCGATCGTCGCGGACCTGTCGCGCATGCCGCACCTGATGATCGCGGGCACCACCGGGTCGGGCAAGTCGGTCGGCGTGAACGCGATGATCCTGTCGCTGCTGTACAAGCTCTCGCCCGACCAGTGCCGCCTGATCCTGATCGACCCGAAGATGCTGGAACTGTCGACCTATGAAGGCATCCCGCATCTGATGGCCCCGGTGGTGACCGAACCGGCCAAGGCGGTCACCGCCCTGAAATGGACCGTCCGCGAGATGGAGCGCCGCTACCGCGCCATGTCGCAGCTCGGTGTCCGCAACATCGGCGGCTACAACGATCGCGTCGCCGAGGCCAAGGCCAAGGGCGAGGTGGTCACCCGCAAGGTGCAGACCGGCTTCGACCCCGACACCGGCCGCCCGACCTTCGAGGAACAGCCGCTGGCGCTGGAGAGCCTGCCCTTCATCGTGGTGGTGGTCGACGAGATGGCAGACCTGATGATGGTCGCCGGCAAGGAGATCGAGGCGGCGGTGCAGCGCCTGGCGCAGATGGCCCGCGCGGCGGGCATCCATGTGATCATGGCGACGCAGCGGCCGTCGGTGGACGTGATCACCGGCACGATCAAGGCCAACTTCCCGACCCGCATCAGCTTCCAGGTGATCTCCAAGTTCGACAGCCGCACCATCCTGGGCGAGCAGGGCGCCGAACAACTGCTGGGCATGGGCGACATGCTGTTCATGCAGGGGGGCGGCCGCATCACCCGCGTCCACGGCCCGTTCGTCTCCGACGAAGAGGTCGAGAAAGTCGTCGCATTCCTGCGCGAACAGGGCGAGCCGTCCTACCTGGAAGAGGTCACCGAGGCGCTGGAAGCCACCGCCGACGGCGGCGACGGCGGCGGGTTCTCCGGCATCGCCGGCGCCAGCGACGGCGACAAGAGCTTGTTCGACCAGGCCGTCGACGTGGTGGCGCGGGAGGGCAAGGCATCGACCTCGTTCATCCAGCGGCACCTCAACATCGGCTACAACAAGGCGGCAAAGCTGATCGAGCAGATGGAGAAGGAAGGGATCGTCGGCCCGGCGAACCATGTCGGCAAGCGGGAGATCCTGGTCCGGCGGGTGACCCATGACGACATGGATTGCTGAGCGGGGCGCGTCAGGCCTGATCCAGCTTCAACACCTCGCCTGCGAGATAGAGGCTCCCGCAGATCAGCACGCGCGCCGGCCCGGCTGAAGGGGACAGCTCGCCCGGGACTGGCGTGGCGTAACCGGATGGGGCGTTCCACTCCGCGCGAAGCTTGCCCAGCGCCTCTCGTACCGTCCCGCCGGCGCGCGCGACGCCGCCCGAGGCCGCGATGATCGCCTCGATAGGCAGCGCCTGGTGCTGCTCCGGTTCCCGCACCGCCCAGACGGTCGCGGCCAGTGGCAGCAGGGGATGCAGGAACTCCGCCGTATCCTTGGCCTGCTTCATCCCCACGACCAGGTGGATCGGCTGATCCGACCAGCCGCGCAGATGCTCCGCCAGCGCGACGCCTCCGCCGGGATTGTGCCCGCCGTCCAGCCAGAGCGACCAGCCCTGGGGCAGCGTGGCCGCCAGCCGGCCCGTCAGGCGCTGCATCCGAGCGGGCCATTCGGCGTGGGATAGCCCGGAGGGCTGGTGCCGCAGATGCACCGCGCGCAAGGCGGCCAGCGCGATCCCGGCGTTGTCGTGCTGGAACGCGCCGAGCAGGGCGGGATAGGGCGTGTCGACCGCGCCGGCAGCATCGTGGAACCGGAGCCCGGAGCCGGTATCGGCGATGTCCCAGTCCCGTCCGCGCAGCAGCGCCGGCGCACCGACGGAGGCTGCGTGCTCCAGCAGCACCTGCCGCACCGGGTCCGGCTGCGCGCCGATCACCACGGGCACGCCCGGCTTCATGATCCCGGCTTTCTCCCCGGCGATGACCTCGACCGTCGGCCCCAGCAACTCCCGGTGATCCAGCGAGATCGCGGTGATCGCGCACACCGCCGGCCGGTCGATCACGTTCGTCGCGTCGCCCCGGCCGCCAAGCCCGACCTCCAGCACGCAGAGATCGGCCGGCGTCCGGGCGAACAGGTCGAAGGCGGCGGCGGTGATGACCTCGAACACCGTGATCGGGGCGTTGTCGTTGATGCGCTCGATCCGTTCCATCGTGGCGATCAGCGTCTCGTCGTCCACCAGCGTTCCGGCAATTCGGATGCGTTCGTTGAACCGTACCAGATGCGGCGAAGTATAGACATGCACGGTCCGGCCGGCCGCCTCGCTCATCGCGCGGATGAAGGCGCAGGTGCTGCCTTTGCCGTTGGTGCCGGCGACGTGCACGACCGGGGGCAGGTGGCGTTCAGGGTGGCCGAGCTTCCCCAGCAGGTCCCGCAGCCGGTCCAGACTGAGGTCGATCAGCCTGGGGTGCAGCCGCATGAGGCGGTCGTTGATCGCCTCGATGGCCCAGGCAGTATTCATGCAGCGGTGCTCATGCAACCAGGCTCATGCAAAGGCCGTGGTCAGGCGGCGTCTCGCTTCTCCCTCGCCGCCAGCAGGCCCATCAGGCGGGACAGGGTCTCGGGCAGGTCGGGACGCTTGACGACCATGTCGATGATCCCGTGCTGCAGCAGGTATTCGGCGCGCTGGAATCCCTCGGGCAGTTTCTCGCGCACGGTCTGCTCGATCACGCGTGCGCCGGCGAAGCCGATCATCGCACCGGGTTCGGCGATCTGGATATCGCCCAGCATGGCGAAGCTGGCGCTGACGCCACCGGTGGTCGGATCGGTCAGCACGACGATGAACGGCAGGCCGGCGTCCTTCACCAGTTGCGTGGCGATCACCGTCCGCGGCAACTGCATCAGGCTGACCGCGCCTTCCTGCATGCGCGCACCGCCCGAGGCGGTGAACACGATCAGCGGCACGTCCTGCAGCACGGCCAGCCGAGCGGCGGCAATGATCGCGTCGCCGACCGCGGCACCCATGGAGCCGCCGATGAACTCGAACTCCATCGCCGCGACCACGGCCTTGCGGCCGCCGATCTTGCCGTGCGCGACCAGGATGGCGTCATCGGTATGGGTCTTGTCGCGCGCTTCCTTCAGCCGGTCGGAGTAGCGCTTGGTGTCGCGGAAGCGCAGCGGGTCGGCGACGGGCTTCGGTAGCTCGATCCGCGTGCAGGCGTTGGCGTCGAACGTCCAGTCCAGCCGTTCGGCGGCGGTGGCGCGCATGTGGTGGCCGCAATGCTGGCAGACTTTCCGCTGGGCCGTCAGGTCGCGATGGAAGATCATCTGCTGGCAGTTCGGGCATTGGTGCCACAGGTTCTCGGGCACCTCGCTGCGCGCGAACAGCGTGCGGATCTTCGGGCGGACGTACTCGGTGAGCCAGCTCATGGCGGCTGGATAGCTTCGCGGCGGCGCGGGGGCAAGCAGTCGCTGGCGCGAGGCTTGCTTTGCCGTGGCTTCGATGACGGGGAAGGGAATGCGATGCAGGACGACCTGACACGGCTGACGGCCACCCAGATGCTGGTCCGGCTACGCTCCGGCGCCACCACCATCGAGCGCCTCGTCCGGGCCTGCCTCGCCCGGATCGAAGCGCGGGACGCGGATGTGCTCGCGTGGTCCTACCTCGATCCTGACGCAGCGATCCGCGCGGCGCGGGAGATGGACAAGCAGCCGGACAAAGGGACGCTGCATGGGCTGCCGATCGGACTGAAGGACATCTTCGACACCGCCGAGATGCCGACGCAGCACAACTCGCCGCTGTATGTCGGCAGCCGGCCGGGACTTGACGCTGCCTGCGTCGGCACGCTGCGTGCGGCGGGAGCGCTGATCCTGGGAAAGACCGACACCAGCGAGTTCGCCGGAATGGGTCGGCTGGCCGCGACCCGCAACCCGCACGACCTGGCGCGCACGCCGGGCGGGTCGTCCAGCGGGTCGGCGGCATCCGTCGCCGACTTCCAGGTGCCGCTGGCGCTGGGGACGCAGACCGGCGGTTCGCTGATCCGGCCCGCGTCCTATTGCGGGGTCTATGCGTTCAAGCCGACCTGGAATGCCGTCAGCGCCGAGGGCGTGAAGCTGGGCTCCACCACGCTCGACACGGTCGGCTGGTACGGGCGCTGCGTCGCCGACCTGGACCTGCTGGCGGATGTGTACGACCTGCACGACGATGCGGCACCCGTGCCGCGGCCGCTTTCCGGCCTGCGGATCGCGGTCCATCGGCTGGGCTACACGGTCGATCCAGCCTGCGAGGCCGCGCTGGCCAGCGCGGCCGACCGTCTGGCCGCGGCCGGCGTGGACGTGAGCTGGATCGACCTGTCGGAGGTATTGGGACCGCTGGACGGTTTGTGGCCCGTCATCTTCGGCCTGGAAGGCCACGCCGCCCTGCTGAATCTCGCTCGGTCGCGGCCGGAGACGCTGCATCCGTCGTTCATGAACCGGGTGAAGAATACGCCCGGCTATACGCGGGCGCAGCTTGTCGCGGCGTACGACGCCGCAGCGCGGAGCCGGGTGGCATTCGACCGGATCGCCGACGGGTTCGACGCGGTGCTGACCGTCAGCGCGCCCGACGAGGCGCCGGCCGAAAAGACCGCCGGCAACAACCGCACGAACCGGGATTGGACGATGCTGCACGTGCCGTGCGTCAACGTCCCGGCAGGGGTGGGACCGGCGGGCATGCCGGTGGGGCTGACGCTGACGGGCCCCCGGTTTTCCGACCGCAAAGTCCTGTGCGTGGCGGCAGCCCTGGCGCCGGTGATCGACGTCTGAGCGTCGCGCCCGGGGGGGCAGGTATTGGTCCGATCAGCCTCCGTAACTGACCGCCCGCGGCAGGCTCCATCCGAACCGAACGCTTGCTAGCCGCAGCGCCAGGCAAGCGGCGCCGCCGATCAGGGCGGACAGTGCCGGTGGCAATCCCGCCTTTCGGCCGACGACCATCACCGCCGCGCCAGCCAGCGCCGCGCTGGCGTAGATGTCGATCCTTAGCACCGCCGGCACGCGCGTCAGCAGGATGTCGCGAATCGTTCCGCCGCCGGTCGCGGTGATCGTCCCGAGGAAGACCGCGACCAGGGACGGCAGGCCGCGATCCATAGCCTTCCCGGTCCCTGCCACGGCGAACAGCGACAGGCCCACCGCGTCAAGATTGGTCATCAACCAGCGGGGAACGTCGTGCATCAACTCGGTCTGCGCGAACGCCACCGCACCGCCCGCCAGCGCCACAGTCGGATAGAGCCAGGTCCGCAACGCATCGGGCGGCGTCGCCCCCAGCAGCACGTCGCGGATGATGCCGCCACCCAACGCGGTGACGAACGCCAGCACCAGTACGCCCAGAAGATCGAGGCCGCCGCCGATCGCCGTCATCGCGCCTTCGATCGCGAAGACGAAGGTCCCGGCCAGGTCGACGAGGGTCACGAGGTTGGACGGACGGAGCCTGGCCATGGACCCTTATCAGCCTAGGGACGCCGCCGGATCAATGGGTCGCGACGGGCTGCGCCGAAGAGTGGTGATGGACGATCAGCCAGTGCCCATGAACGGGCGCGTAGATGAAGGTGTAACGCGCCTCGATCTGCTTGTGGCTGCCGGGCTGGTCGCCGTTCTCGGTGAAGGCGTAGAGGCCGATATCCCAGGCGACGTTGCAGCCGGTCTCGATGACCCGCGTCTCGATCTTCGCCACCGGGGCCAAGGCCAGGAAGTGGTCGAAATAGGGGGCGATCTTGTCGCGCCCGACCAGCGGGCCGTTTTGGACCGTGGGCAGCAGCGTGGCGTCGGGCGCGTATAGGGCGACGACCTTGTCGGTCTGCCGCGTCTGCAACGCCTGGTTCCAACGGTCGAACAGGGCCGCGACCTGCTGCTTGTTGAGGGTCTGGCAGGCCACCCGGGCGGAAGCGGGCTGGTCGAGGCCGACTCCCAGGCAGAAGACCAGCGTGAACCCCAGAAGCCGGAGAGTAGATGACCGCATGGCATTTCCTTTTTCGGCTGGCAGACATGCGCGTGCCGTACCCGCTCAGGGGTTGGAGCCGCTCAGGTCGACAAGAATTATGATATATAGCAACGATATTGCCCGTCTGCGGGTGCCGTCAAGGATACGGGGACGCCGATCTCGCGCTGCCCGCGACCCTGCTGGCTTGATCGCCGGGGGCCTTGCGCCTAGGGTCCGGCGCCATTTCGGCACATCCCATAATCACCGGGGACCCCGCCGGCTTCGCGGCCGCGGGTGAGCCGCGTCCAGTAAGAAAGTAGTTGCCTGTATGACGATCTCCCGCCGTGATGCCCTCACCGGGGCCGCTGCCGGTCTTGGCGGCGCCGTGTTCGCCGGCCGCAAGGGCTTTGCCCAAGGGACTCAGTCCCAGGCGGCGAGGCCGAAATTCCGCGTCGGCGTGCTGACCGATCTCTCCGGCCAATATCGCGACAATTCCGGACCGACGACCGTTCTGGCGGCGCATCAGGCAGTCGAGGACTTCAAGCCCGCCGATCACGGTTTCGATGTCGAGATCATCTCCGCCGACCATCAGCAGAAGCCGGATGTCGCTTCCGGCATCGCCAGGCAGTGGTTCGACCGCGACGGCGTCGACGCGATCGCCGACCTGAACAACACCGCGATCGCGCTCGCGGTCAGCAACATCGCGGGCGAGAAGAACAAGACGCTGCTGATCTCGGGCGCGGCCTCGGCCGACCTGACAGGCAAATACTGCAGCCCCAACTTCGTGCACTGGGCGCCGGACACGTGGTTCGATTCCCACTCCACCGGCGGTGCGGTCCTGCGCAGCGGCGGCACGTCCTGGTACCTGATCGTCGCGGACTATACGTTCGGCCATGCGCTGGCGAACGACCTGACCAGCCTCGTGACGAAGAGCGGCGGGAAGGTGCTGGGCAGCGCGCCGTATCCGTTCCCGGGCACGACGGATTACTCATCGTTCCTGCTGCAGGCGCAGAGCAGCGGGGCGAAGGTCATCGGCCTGTGCAACACCGGCGGCGACATGGAGAACTGCGTGAAGCAGGCGGCCGAGTTCAACCTGGCGCAGCAGGGGATCACCATCGCCGCGCTGGTGGGCTTCATCACCGAGGTCAAGTCGATGGGCCTGCAGACCGCGCAAGGCCTGAAGATCTCCGGCACGTTCTACTGGGACCTGAACGACCGCACCCGCGCCTTCACCAAGCGCTTCCTGCCGAAGACGCCGAACAACTATCCCAGCGACCTGCATGCCGCCTGCTATTCCGCCGTGACGCACTACATGAAGGCCGTCGCTGCCCTGGGGCCGGAGAAGGCGCGCGGCGGCATGGACGCGATCAGGCAGATGAAGGCGATGCCGACCGACGACGATTGTTTCGGCAAGGCCGGCATCCGCGAAGATGGGCGTTTCATCTGTCCCGGCTACCTGTTCCAGGTGAAAGCACCGGCCGAAAGCAAGAGCGCGTGGGACGTGTTCAAGGTCATCCACACGACCCCGGCCGACGAGGCTTTCCGCCCGATGTCGGAGGGCGGCTGCAAGCTGGTTCACGCCTGATCGGCGGGGCCTTCGTCCGTCCGGATCGGCCCTGATCGGCAGTGCCCTGGTCGGCAGGGCCCTGGTCGGCAGGGCCTTGGGCCGCCCCAGCCGGCAGGCGCCATGACGCCTAGCCTTGGGGCGGCGAGGGGGCCGGGCCGGCGCCGCGCAGGTTGACGATCTTCCCCAGCGCGTCGAACCAGAACGAGGCCCCGAACAGGGCGGCGACGGCGGTGAACAGCCAGCCAAGCAAGGTATGGATGATCGCGCCGATACAGGATCCGCTTATGGTTTCGCAGGGGCAGGGGCGCGACAGCGACCAGCCGATCGGCAGGTCGCTTCCGTTCAGCGCACCGATCGCCTTCATGATGTCGCCATCCGTGGGGGACGGGAAATGTTCGGCCAGCAGCGGTTGATGCCAGAGCTGGGCTGCGACGGTCAGCGTGTTGACGTTCAGCACCACCGCGACGAACATCGCGATGAGGAAACTGTACCACTGCGTCCGGCGTTTATAGTAGCCGCTGACCCGGTCCATGGCATTGTCGAACCAGGTCGCCAGTTCCTGCCGGATCTTTGCCGCATCGTTGCCGGTCTTGTCGACGACGCCTTTCAGGTAGGTTTTGATCTGCTCACCCAGTAACGGGTTGGCATCGATCGCCGCCTTGCTGGTTTGCGGCAACGTGTCGATGAAGTCGATGGTCTGTACCAGGGCATCGGCGAAATGATCCGGATTGATATAGGATGGCTTCTTGCGAAGTTTGCTGCGATCGCCGCTTTGATCGTCGCTGCCGTTTTCGCGCGGGCTGATCAGGGCATGCTGATAAAGTTTCCGCGCCAGTCCGTTGAATTCCGGATCGTTCAGCAGGTCGGTCACGCCGTTCAGCAGCGTGCTGGCCCGCCATTGCAGGGTCGAGGCGATAGCCTCCACGATGGCGCTGGCGACCAGGCTGACGCCATAGAACGTGAAAAGGATGCCAACGATGACATCGAGGATCGCATTTTCCAGCATGATCGTGCCCTTTTTTCTTTGCCTTGCCTGATCGGAACAAAGATTCGCCGGGAGCATATCGCCGGCGATCGAGCATGATCGTTATTGAAGAGATATGGTGTTACAAAATGGTTTCAACGTGGCCGATAGTTGCGCCATCGGACCGCCGATCAACGCTCGCTTTCACTCATGCCAGAAACTCGTTTCGGCTACAAGACCGTTCCCGCCAAGACCATATCGGCCCGGGCGGGAACGCCCCCGCTCAGGTGCTGGAGGAATTGAACGCCCCGCCGTCCAGCAGCAGGTTCTGGCCGACGATGTAGCTGATCTTCGCCGAACACAGGAACGCGCAGGCGTCGCCGAACTCCGCCGGGTCGCCGGCGCGTCCGGTCGGGTTCGACGACAGGCGTTCGGCCACCACCTCGTCCACCGACTTGTTGGTGCGCCGAGCGGCCTCGGTGAAGCCGGAACGGAGGCGATCGGTCAGGAACGGGCCGGGCAGGATGTTGTTGATGACGACGTTATGCTTTGCCACCTGCCGCGCCAGCCCCGCAACGAAACCGGTCAGGCCCGCGCGGGCGCCGTTGCTCATGCCCAGTTCGGGAATGGGGGACTTCACCGAACCGGAGGTGATGTTGACGATGCGGCCGAATTTCCGGTCGATCATGCCGTCGATCACCGCCTTGATCAGGAAGATCGGCGCCAGCATGTTGGCGTCGACCGCTCGGATCCAGGTCTCGCGGTCCCATTCGCGGAAGTCGCCGCGCGGCGGGCCGCCGTTGTTGTTCACCAGGATATCCGGCGTCGGACAGGCCTTCAGCGCCGCGGCGCGCCCTTCCTCGGACGTGATGTCGCCGGCGACGGCGGTGACCTTCGCCCCGGTCAATTGGCGGATTTCCGCAGCGGTCGCTTCCAGCGTGTCGGCGGTGCGGGCGGTGATCACCAGTTCGACCCCTTCGCGCGCCAGGGAAATCGCGCAGGCCCGCCCGAGGCCCTTGCTGGCAGCGCAAACGATGGCCTTCTTGCCTTGCAGACCCAGGTCCATGGCCCATTTCCTCCTGTTCGGTTGACCCGCGATTGCTACAGGAAAACACCCATCGGCGGAAAGGTGGGGCAAAGGCCGCTTCCTCTTCCGTCCCGGCCTGGGCTGCCCGGCCTGGGCTGCCCGGCCTGGGCTGATCGGGCCATCCGGTGCCTCGGAGAAAGAGATGGCCCGGTCGAGCCGGGCCATGACGGGGGGACTTCATGTGGTTCCCGACGGGGCTTGTCCCGGCTTGCACGCATCACTGCCGATGAGCGGGTGGCCGGGACAAGCAGGGCCGGTTGGCGTCAGTCGGTCTTGATCCACACCGCCTTCACGTTCAGGTACTCTTCCAGGTGCTGGATGCCGGACTCCCGGCCATAGCCGCTCATCTTGTATCCGCCGAAGGGTACCGCCGGGTCCATCGCCTGGTAGCAGTTGATCCAGACCGATCCGGCCTTGATCGCCCTCGCCAGCTTGTGCGCCTTGCCGACATCGCGGGTCCAGACGCCGCTGCCCAGGCCGAACGTGGTCTTGTTGCCGCGTTCGATGACTTCCTCGATGTCGGTGAACGGGATGGCGGAGATCACCGGGCCGAAGATCTCCTCCTGTGCGATGCGCATGTCGTCGCGCACGTCGGCGAATACCGTGGGCGGAACGAAATAGCCCTTGGACAACGGCCCCTCGGTCAGCCGCTCACCGCCCGACAGCGGGCGCGCGCCTTCCTGGCGGCCGATGTCCAGGTATCCGGTGACGCGCGTCAACTGCTCCGCCGACACCAGCGGACCGACCTGCGTCGTCGGGTCGATGCCGTCGCCGACCTTCAGCGTCTTGGAGAAATCCGCGACCCGGCTGACGAATTCGTCATAGATCTTCTTCTCCACGAACAGCCGCGTGCCGGCGCTGCAGATCTGGCCGGAATTGGCGAACACGGCCATGCCCGCGCCCGGCACCGCCTGCGCGAGGTCGGCGTCGGCGAACACGATGTCCGGCGACTTGCCGCCCAGTTCCAGCGACACGCGCTTCAGGTTGCCCGCCGAGGCGCGCACGATCGACTGTCCGGTGAAGTGCGAGCCGGTGAAGGCGACCTTGTCGACGTCCATGTGGTTTGCCAGCGCGGCGCCCGCGGTCTCGCCGAAGCCGGTCACCACGTTCACCACCCCCGGTGGAACCCCGGCCTCCACACACAGTTCGGCCAGGCGCAGCGGGGTCAGCGGCGCTTCCTCGGCCGGCTTCAGCACCACGGTGCAGCCGGTCGCCAGCGCCGGGCCGATCTTCCAGATGGAGGCGGTCAGCGGACCGTTCCAGGGGATGATCGCGCCGACAACGCCCACGGGTTCTTTCAGGGTAAATGAAACGATCTCGCCCGCCAGCGAGTTGTCGATCGTTTCGCCGTGCAGCGCGGTCGCCATCCCGGCATAGAAACGCAGCATGCCGACGGCACGCGCCTTGTTGCCGCGCGTGCGGGCGATCGGCGCCCCCATGTCGAGCGTGTCGAGCATCGCGAATTCCTCGATATGCTCTTCGACGAGGTCCGCGAGCTTCAGCAGAAGGGCCTGGCGCTGCGCGGGCTTGAACTTGCTCCAAGGGCCGGTGAACGCTGCGCGCGCAGCGGCGACGGCGCGGTCGATGTCCTCGGAGTCGCCTTCCGCGACCTGTGCCAGGACCTCGCCGGTGGCCGGGTTATGGGTGGCGAAGGTCTTGCCTGACGCCGCTTCCAGCCATTTGCCGCCGATGAACATGCGCTTCGGCTTGCCGT
>NZ_DASZTJ010000195.1:0-19026 GCF_035548235.1 Rhodopila sp. | reverse complement strand
CAACCCGCCGCCGCAGCAACACTTCAACCCGCCGCCGCAGCAACACTTCAACCCGCCGCCGCAGCAGCACTTCAACCCGCCGCCGCAGCAGCATTTCAGCCCACCGCCGCAGCAGCATTTCAGCCCACCGCCGCAGCAGCACGCCGCGCCTCCGCCCGGCGGAGGTCACGAAAAACGACCAGGGGAGAAGTAGCCAAACGGCCCTGCCATGACCAACCCGTCGTGGCAGGCGCAGGCCTGTCATCCACGCTTTCGGGTGTCGATGCAGGCGCAAGGCGTGGATGGTACGACTTCGCCACCATGACGGGGGGTTGTCGCCCGCCGTGACGGGACCGGCGCCGATCCCGCATAGCCGCTGATCCTATCCTACCGCCCGCCGGGCCCGAACGGCCAGAGAACCGGCAAGCCCCTCACTCGAACTCCGTCAGTACATACGTCACCACGTCCGTTCCCACGACGCTCGGCTTGTGCCGGTGCTCCGGCCCGGCGGGGATGTGCAGCATGTCGCCCGGCCCGGCTTCGACCGTGTGGCCGTCGAACTGATAGCGGATCCGCCCGGACAGGATGAAGATCGAGTGTCCGGTCTCGCACCATCCTGACTCCGGCCCGCCGGGCGCGCGTTCCTGGTAGCGCAGGGCGATGCCGAACGGCGACATCGCCTCCCGCACCTTCAGCCTGTCCGAGGCTTGCAGCAGGGGATGGTGGGCGGCAGTGAAGAGGTAGGGGCTGTCTGTCATGGGCGCATCGTCGCGCACTTGCCTTGAAGCCGCCAGTCGGTATTTTGCCGCCGCAAGACAAACACCTCCTGAGAAACGTCGAAGGAACCCAATGCCCGCATTGAACCGCCGCGCCCTGCTGGCCGGCGCCACGCTGCCCCTGTTCGCGATCGGCACGCGCCCCAGCCGAGCAGCGGATTTTTCCCTGAAATTGGCGAACAACTCGCCGGTGACGCATCCGCAGTCGGTCCGCCAGCAGGAAGCGGCGGCGCGGATCAAGAAAGCCACCAACGGCGCCGTCGACATCCAGGTCTTCCCCAACAACCAGCTTGGCTCCGACACCGACATGCTGTCGCAGCTCCGTTCGGGGGCGATCGACCTGTTCACCTTGTCGGGGCTGATCCTGTCGACCCTGGTGCCCGCTGCCTCGATCAATGGCGTGGGCTTCGCCTTCAAGGACTATGACAGCGTCTGGAAGGCCATGGACGGCAAGCTCGGCGCCTATGTCCGCGGCGAGATCGACAAGCGCGGCCTGGTCGCCATGGACAAGATCTGGGACAACGGGTTCCGCCAGATCACGTCCTCCACGCGGGCGATCAAGGGTCCGGACGACCTGAAGGGCTTCAAGATCCGCGTACCTGTCTCGCCGCTCTGGACCTCGATGTTCCAGGCGCTCGGCGCCTCCCCGATCAGCATCAACTTCGCCGAGGTCTACTCCGCCCTGCAGACCAAGATCGCCGAGGGGCAGGAGAACCCGCTGTCGCTGATCCAGATCGCCAAGCTGTACGAAGTGCAGAAATACTGCTCCATGACCAGCCATATGTGGGACGGGTTCTGGATGCTGGCCAACAAGCGCGGCTTCCAGTCAATGCCGCCCGACATCCAGAAGATCGTCGCCACGGAGCTGAACAAGTCGGCGCTGGATGAGCGGGCGGACATCGCCAAGCTGAACGACTCGGTCGCCGACGACCTGAAGTCCAAGGGGCTGCAATTCATCGAGGTCGACAAGCCGGCCTTCCGCGCCGCGCTGAAATCCGCCGGCTTCTATGCCGAGTGGAAGAAGAAATACGGCGACGAAGCCTGGGGCATCCTCGAATCCGAGGTCGGCACCCTGTCTTGAGCCGATCCGGCTTGATCCCACGCGCCGAACGGGCGCTGCGGCTGGCGGCGGAAATCCCTGCCGCCATCTTGGTGGTGGTGGAGGTCGTGGTCCTCTTTGCCGGCGTCTGCGCCCGCTACGTCTTCCATGCGCCGCTGATCTGGTCGGATGAACTGGCGTCGATCCTGTTCCTGTGGCTGGCCATGCTGGGCAGCGTCATCGCCCTGCAGCGCGGCGAGCACATGCGGCTGACCGCCGTGGTCGCCGGCTTCTCGCCGGCCGGACGCGCCCGCGCCGAGGCATTGGCCTCAGCGGCGGTTGCGGTGTTCCTGCTGATGCTGCTGCCCTCGGCCTGGGACTACGCGTCGGAGCAGTGGTGGATCCAGTCGCCGGCACTGAACCTGCACGACACGTTCCGGGTGGCGGCGATCACTGTCGGATCGGCAATGATGGTGGTCACGGCGCTGCTGCGGCTGGGCCGGCTGGGATGGCGCGACGCGGCCTTGGGCGTGCTGGTCGTCGCGGCCGCCGCGGCGGCACTGCACTTCGGCGCCCCCTGGCTGCGTGGCCTGGGCAACTGGAACCTGGTGCTGTTCTTCGTCCTGCTGCTGGGCGCGGGCGTGCTGCTGTCGGTGCCGATCGGCTTCGCCTTCGGCCTCGCGACCCTCGCCTACCTGGCGACGCTGACCCGCACGCCGCTGACCATCGTCGTCTCCCGCATGGATGAGGGCATGAGCTCCCTGATCCTGCTCGCCGTGCCGCTGTTCGTGTTCCTGGGCCTGCTGATCGAGATGACCGGCATGGCCCGCGCGATGGTCGCCTTCCTCTCGGCGCTGCTGGGCCATGTACGCGGCGGGCTGTCCTATGTGCTGCTGGGGGCGATGTACCTGGTGTCCGGCATTTCGGGGTCGAAGGCCGCCGACATGGCCGCGGTGGCGCCGGTGCTGTTCCCCGAGATGAAGCGGCGCGGCTTCCATGAGGGGGAGTTGGTGTCGCTGTTGTCCGCCTCCGGCGCGATGAGCGAGACCATCCCCCCGTCCCTGGTGCTGATCACCATCGGATCGGTGACGGGCGTGTCGATCGCCGCATTGTTCACCGCCGGCATGATGCCCGCCCTGGTGCTGGCGCTGGCCTTGGCCGTCATTGCCCGCTGGCGCAGCCGGAACGAAAACCTGTCCGGCGTCGGCCGTCCACCCTGGCCGGTGATCGGCAAGGCATTCGTGGTCGCCCTGCCCGCCCTGGTGCTGCCGTTCCTGATCCGAGCAGCGGTGATCGAGGGGGTGGCGACGGCGACCGAGGTCTCCACGATCGGCATCGTCTATGCCGTGCTGGTGGGACTGCTGGTCTACCGCCAGTTCCCGCTGCGCCGACTCTACCCGATGCTGGTCGAGACGGCGGCGCTGTCGGGCGCCATCCTGCTGATCATCGGCACGGCAACGGGCATGGCCTGGGCGCTGACGCAGTCGGGGTTCTCGCGGCAGCTGGCCGCCTCGATGGCGGCGATGCCCGGCGGTTCGGCGGGGTTCATGGCAGTGTCGATCCTGGCATTCGTGGTGCTGGGGTCCGTCCTGGAGGGCATCCCCGCCATCGTCCTGTTCGGCCCCCTGCTGTTCCCCTCCGCTCGGATGGTCGGCATCCACGAGGTCCACTACGCGATGGTGGTGATCCTGGCGATGGGGATCGGGCTGTTCGCGCCGCCCTTCGGCGTCGGGTATTACGCCGCCTGTGCGATCGGGCGGGTGTCTCCGGACGCAGCGATGCGGCGGATCTGGCCGTATCTGCTGGCGGTGCTGGCGGGGCTGATCGTCGTCGCGACGGTGCCCTGGTTCAGCACCGGCTTCCTGTAGCCGGTACCCGCCTTTCCCGTCATGGGCCGGTTCGACCGGGTCATGACGGGCAAGGGCGCGGCCAACGCCGCTTGTAGCTGACGCCGAAGGATCAATGCACCGTCGCGGCGCCGGCCACCGGGATCCCGACCGGGCCCGGACGCCGCCGCGCCAGAAGACGCCGCGCGTCCCCGGGCCGGTCGGCGTTGAGATAGGCCTTGAGCAACGTGAACTCCACGATGTCGTGCTGCGCGCGGCTGCCGCCGATGCGTTCGCTTTCGTCGGCGAAAGGTTCCAGCGCGTCGATCGCGGCGGCGTGATCCTGCCGCTCGAATGCGGCGAAGGCGCGCGCCAGGGCCGGCAGGTAGGGACCGGGGGCGTAACGGCCTTCCCGAGTCAACTCCTCCATCCGCCGCACCCGATCGGCCATGCCGTCGTCGTCGCCCATGACGGCCTGGGCTAGGACCACGTGCAGGTCCTCCAGCCCGTTGCGCGGGGCCAGCAGCGTGGCGCGGGCGAAGTCGTGCAGCGCCTGCCAGGCCGTCCGGTCGCGGGGCGCGCCGGCCAGTTCCGAGCGCCACAGGAAAGCGGCGCCATCGGACATCTTCTGCTGCGGCCCGCCGCTGTGCCGGTCCAGCGCGATCGCCTCCCGGTACAGCCGGAACGCGTCGTCGAAGTTGCCGACCTCCAGTTCCTCCAGCGCGAGGTGCCAGCTCAGGTGGCCATGGAAGAACCCGTCGCGGGGATAGTCCGCCAGCCAGCCGGACAGGAAGGTGCGGGCGGTGTCGGGGTCGCCGTCCTCGTAGCAGAGATGGGCGAAGCCGTGCGCGGCGTGGGCGTTCTCGCGCCGCAGCGCGACGGATTTCTCGATCCTGGGGCGCGCTTCCGCCCGCCGTCCGTCTTCCGACAGGGCCATGGCATGCTGCGCGAGGAACCAAGGGTCATCGCCGTAATGCGGGGCCAGCCGGTCCATCAGCGCGGCGATCTGGCGCTTCTGTCCGAGCCGGCCGGAACTGCCGATCAGGCCGTTAGGGTTCGACGCGGTGCTGAGGACAAGGCGGTCGCGCGGCCAGGCCTCCAGATGCGCCTGCAGGGCGGCGATCGCATCCTGGTTCCGGCCGGACAGCATCAGGTCGAGAAAGGCGACATGCCCGGACTCCCGCGCCGTCAGGCCTTCGGCGGTCGATTTGGCGGCGGCCAGCGCCTCCCGTGCTGCCGGGCCGTTGCCCTGGCGCATCAGCATCTGCGCCTTGGCGGCATGGGCCAGGGCGAAGCGCGGATCGGCCGCGATGGCGCGGTCCAGCGCGGCGAACTCTCCCGGATAGAAGGTCAGCAGCCGGTCGCAGCCCTGCACATAGGCGTCGCGCGCGGCGGCGGAAGTCGTGGACAAAGCCAGGCCGTCAGCATCGGCCAGCATCTCGGAAGCCCTCCCACGGGTCTTTCCGCGAACCTACGTCATCATCGGGCAGGGATGGAAGGACCGGGCTGCCCCTTCTGCTCTTTTGCGCCTCTGCTCCCTCCGCTCTCTTCCGCGTCATGGTCGGGCTTGGCCCGACCCTCCACGACTTGCGGTGCCGGGAGCAGATAAGGCGTGGATGGCGGGCCTCTGCCCGCCATGACGATGGGCGCCGATCCAGCCCACCGCCCACCAGGACGGGGGCTGCACCCGTCAGTCCTTGTAGTCCGGCTCCTTGCGGTCCAGCATCCGCTTCAGCGCCTCGAAATGCCACCAGTGGTTCGGCTTGCCGCCATAGGCGACGTAGCTGTTCTTGAAGCTGCTGATGGTGTGATCGATGACGGTCTGCGGCAGGACCTTCAGCGGACGGCCCGTCCACATCGCGTAGAGCTGCACCTGCGCCACGCGCTCCACGTAATACAGACGGTCATACGCTTCCGACACCGTCTGGCCGACCGTCGCGACGCCGTGGTTGGCCATCATCAGCACGGTCTTGTCGCCGATCACGCCGGCCAGGCGCTCACCCTCGGCCGGGTCGAAGGCGAGACCCGTATAGGTGTCGTCATAGGCGGTGTGCAGCATCGTCCCCAGCTCGGTCTGGCCGATGGGCAGGATGCTCTGGTCCTCCAGCCGCGCCAGGGCCGAGGCAAAGGGCATATGCGTGTGGAACACAGCCGCGGCCTTGGGATTCAGCCGGTGGATCGGCGCATGGATGCAATAGGCGGAACGCTCGACCTCCCCTTCGCCGGAGATCCGGGTGCCGTCATAGGCGATCTCCATGAAGCAGGAGGCCGTCACCTCCGACCAATGGGTGCCGAACGGGATCTGGTAATAGCGGTCGTCCGTCCCCGGCACGCGCAGGGTGAAGTGGTTGAAGATACCTTCGTTGAAGCCATGGATGTTCGCCAGCCGATGCGCGGCGGCGAGGTCGACGCGGGCCTGCCAGCGCGCATCCGACAGGCTGAGTTCGGCGGTTTCGACGGATTCCAGCGGCATCGGTGTCTGCTCCTTTGTCTGGACATCATGTTCCGCCGCCGTTGCCATGAGGTCAACCGGAACCCGGCACGGTCGTTCCGATCCGGGCGTCGCAGGCCGGTTCGGGCCGTACCGGTCGCCCCGTCGCCGCAGGGCCGGTCGATTGGGGAAACGGACGCCGACGACCGCCTGCCGGCGCTCCCACCAGAGCCCCCACCGGCACCTCGCCGGCCGCCCCATCGGACACCCTTTTCGGGCATGCCGTTCGGCAGCGGAACCGGACCGTCATGCCCAGGAATCCTACGAATTCTTCACGTGATCGGCCCCGCTCCCATCGCAGCCGAGGCCCCCGTCTGGCGCATGCAGATTGAGCTTGCGAGGCGCCGATAAGAAGCTAGCTTACGATCAGCTATTCATACGATCGGATTCGTCCATTCCCATGTCCCAAGCCGTCTCCCGATTTCGCGACGATGTCGCCGACCGTCCGCGCGCCGGCGCCCGGTCGCGCCGCAAGTTGGTTCGCTGGACGCTGATGGCCGGCGGCGTCATCGCCGTGGTCGTCGGCGGCGGCGCCTGGTGGCTGGCCGGCGGACGCTGGGTCGATACCGACGACGCTTATGTCCAGGCCGACAGCATGACCGTCTCCACCGACGTGTCCGGCATCGTCGCCTCGATCCCCGTGCACGAGGGCGAGGCGGTGGCGAAGGGCCAGGTGTTGTTCACGCTGGACCCGCAGAAGTTCCGCATCGCGCTGGACAACGCCCAGGCCGACCTCGCGCAGACGCGGCTGAACATCGAGTCGGAGAAGGCCGACTACCAGGCGGCGCTACGCAACGCCGACTCCCGCCGCCAGCAGGTCAATGCCGACCAGGCGACCTATGACCGCTACGCCGCCCTGGTGAAGTCCCACGCCGTCACCCAGCAGGAAACCGACGATGCCCGCTATAAGCTGGCCGCCGACCAGCAGGCGCTGAGCGCGGCCGAGGCACAGGCGCGGGCGCAGCTCGCCAAGCTGGACGGCAACCCGGACGCCAGGGTCGAAGACATGCCGTCCTATAAGCAGGCCCAGGCGCGGCTGGACGAGGCGAAGCGCGAGATGGACCACTCCGTCGTCCGCGCCCCCTATGACGGCATCGTCACCCAGGTGAACAAGCTCCAGCTCGGCATGTACCTCGGCGCCAGCACTGCGGCCTTCGGTCTCGTCTCCACAGATCATGTCTGGGTCGAGGCGCAGCCGAAGGAGACGCAACTGACCCATGCCAAGGCCGGCGACCCGGTCGATGTCACGTTCGACATCTATCCGGACCGCACCTTCAAGGGCACGGTGCAGAGCATCGCACCGGCGACCGACCAGAACTTCTCGCTGCTGCCGGCCGAGAATTCCTCGGGCAACTGGGTGAAGGTCGTGCAGCGCATCCCGGTGCGCGTGCGGTTGGACCTGAAGCCCGGCGATCCCCCGATGCGCGCGGGCATGAGCGCCGATATCGACATCGACACCGGCCATGCCCGGAGCCTCTCGGACCTGTTCTGAGGGGCCTGTTCTGACGGACCCGTTCTGATGGACCACGAAACCGTTCCGCATCGCGGCCTGATCACGGTGTGCGCGATGATGGCGACGCTGATGCAGTCGCTGGACTCGACCATCGCCAACGTCGCGCTGCCCTATATGCAAGGCAGCCTGGCCGCGAGTTCCGACCAGATCACCTGGGTGCTGACCTCCTACATCACCGCCGCCGCGATCATGACCGCGCCGGTCGGGTGGCTGGCCAACCGCTTCGGCCTGAAGCGGCTGTACCTGATCTCCATGCTGGGCTTCACCGCCGCCTCCATGCTGTGCGGCGTTGCCGGGTCTTTGGGGGAGATGGTGCTGTTCCGCCTGCTGCAGGGCGTGTTCGGCGCCGCCCTGGTGCCGCTGTCGCAATCGACGATGCTGAACATCTACCCGGTCGAGAAGCGCGGATCGGCGATGGCGATCTGGGGCATGGGGGTGATGGTCGGCCCGATCCTGGGTCCGACGCTGGGCGGCTACCTGACCGAGATCTACAACTGGCGCTGGGTCTTCTTCGTCAACCTGCCGTTCGGCCTGCTGGCCTCGGCGGGCATGGCGGCGTTCCTGCCGAAGACCGAACCGACGCAAGGGCTGCGCTTCGACTGGACCGGCTTCACCGTGTTCGCGGTCGGCATCGGCGCGCTGCAGCTGATGCTGGACCGGGGCCAGACCAAGGACTGGTTCGGTTCGTACGAGATCATCGTCGAGGCAACGCTGGCCGGCCTCGGGTTCTACCTGTTCTTCGTGCACATGCTGACATCCGAGGCCAAGCCGTTCATCACGCCCGGCATCTTCAAGGACCGCAACCTCAATGCCGGGCTTCTGGTGATGTTCGCCGTCGGCATGGTGCTGCTGGCGGTGTCGGCCCTGCTGGCCCCCTGGCTGCAGGACCTGGGCAATTACCCGGTGGAGACGGCGGGGCTGATCATGGCGCCGCGCGGGTTCGGCACGATGGCGGCGATGCTGATCGCCGGGCGGCTGTCGAACCGGATGGACCCGCGGCTGCTGATCGGCTTCGGCGTCGTGATCCTGTCCTGGAGCCTGTACCGCATGACGGAATGGACCCCGGCGGTGTCCCAGACGACGATGGTCTTCAACACCATCCTGCAGGGCGCCGGCCTGGGCTTCGTCTTCATTCCCCTGCAGGTGATCGCCTTCGCGACGCTGGAGCCGGCCTTGCGGACCGAAGGCACCGCGCTGCTGAGCCTGACGCGCAACGTCGGCAGCGCGATCGGCATCTCGGTCACCGAGGCGCTGGTGGTCCGCAACACCCAGGTCGAGCACAGCGTGCTGTCCGGATACGTTACGCCTCTGAACCGAGCGTTCGATGGCGCGGCGGCGGTGCTGTCGCCGATGACGGAGCGGGGGGCGCAGTTGATGAACGGCATGGTCACCCGGCAGGCGGAGATCATCGCCTACAACAACGACTGGAAGGTGATGATGCTGATGTCGTTGCCGATGTTACTTCTCCTGTTCCTGATGCGCCGGCCGGCGGCGACGGCCCGCGGCGGGGATACGGAGCATGCGGCGGTGATGGACTGATGCCGGTACAAGTCCGCTAGTCCCGGCGCGGGCGCCGCAGCGTGAAGGTTTCAAATTCGGCCAACTGGCCGCCCGGCCCCACCACGTCGTAGTAGACGACCTTCATCGTGGTGAACCCGCCGGGCTTCGATCCGGGATCGACCATGAATGCCGCGAAACCGTAGGCGTGCGCAGCGTTCCGGACCGCCGACCAGGGCGCGTCCTCCTTGACGTAGACGGGTGACCGCTTCCCTGTCGCCGGGTCGGGCGCCGCCCCGACCGACACGATCACCCGGCACGCCGGCGGGTTGAAGAACAACTCGTTCGACGGCACCGAGGTCCCGCCGCCGCCGATCACCATATGCACCGTTCCCTTGGTCGTATCGATGACATCAATGGCGGTCGCCGCCGGCTTCGGCGTCAGGGTGCGGTTCGTCTCATGACCCCGGATGGGATGGGAACGCTCGTAATGATGCTCGTGTCCGCAGACCACGAGGTCGACGTTGTATTTGTCGAACAGCGGCACCCACTCCTCCCGGATGCCCGGGTCCGCGCCGTTGAACTTGTCGGCCGTCGAGATCGCGACCTGGTGCATGCACACGACGATCCAGTCGATGTCGCGGTTCGCCCGCGTGGCCGCGAGTTCCTTCTCCAGCCACGCTTTCTGCGCGCCCGCGGAATATCCGCGGACATAGGAGTTGCCGCCGTCCTGGTAGGCGACGTCGTCATTGGCGATGCTGATCACGCGCACCGAACCGGCGGTGAAGGCATACCAGAGGCCGCGCGTCACATCGGTCTGGCCCGCCGCTTCCGGGACCGAGAAGTAGGTCTGGTAGGCCTGGTATCCGATCGGGCCGTTGCCCAGTTCGTTCTCATGATTGCCGGGCGACGGCATCCAGGGGCGATTGCGTGCGCTGCGCGTGTTGTTTGCCCAGAAATCCCACCAGGTCCGCACCCGGTCAGCGGCGAGATTGGCATAGCACAGGTCGCCGTTGAACAGGTGGAACAACGGCCGCAACTGCTCGACGCCGAGCGTGGTATCGCCCGCGGCGGGTGAGCCGAGATTGTCGTTGACGAAGACGGGGGCGGGCAGCGTCACGCCCGGCGGCGGCACGAATTTCTTGCCGACGGTCGGCGTCCCCTGATCGCCGAAGCTGGTGAAAGTGAAGGCCGCGCGGCCGCGCGGCGATGTCCTGAACGTGCCGAACTCCGGGGCGGCGCCGTCGTGAACGGCCAGATACATGTATTCGGTGTTGGCGCGCAGGCGGCCGATCTTCGCATGCCAGGCATAGACGACCTGCTTCGATTTCGCGTCCGTATAGCTGGAGGGCCCGGCATGGACCATCTGCTCGAACCTGCCGTCGGGATGGCCCAGCACGACCCGCGGATTGTGTACCGGCGCCAGCGTGTGCCAGGACACCGTGACCTCGGACGATGCGTCCGCCCCGAATTGCAGGTGCAGACCCGCGACCGTGGGCGCGCCGGCCGGCGCGGGCACCGGACGTTCGGCGGCCTCGGCGCCGCCAAAGGACGCCGCCGCCAGGACCTGCGATCCTATGCCCGCGGCCAAGAGCAGCCGCCGCCGGCTGAGTTCGAGATCGGCGTCCCGCTGGTCACTGGCCGTCCGGTCGTTGGTCATGAAATGGTCCCGCGCTGTCGGAAGCTTGCTGGTGCAACACGACCAGGTTCAGGACAATCTCAGTTCGATGACAGTTGGGGTCGATCCGGTTTCAGACCGGGTCCCAGCCGAACACCTCCTCCGACGTGTCCAGCGGCATGAAGCCGGCCTTCAGCGCCGGGGCGGCGATCGCGGCGATGCTTTCCGGCGTCCAGCCCTCGGCGTTCTGGATCATCCGGATCGGCCGCGGCGCGCTGAACAGGTAGATCTCGTTCATCCGCGTCCCGAACACCTGCCCGGAAACCCCCGCCGCCGCGTCCGAAGACAGGAACACCGCCATCGGCGCGTTCTTGTCCGGCGTCATCTTCTGCAGCTTCTCCACCGCCGCTTTCTGCTCCGGCGTCGTGGTCGGGATCGAGGACGTCATCCGGCTCCACGCGAACGGCGTGATGCAGTTGGACCGCACGTTGTAGCGCGCCATGTCCAGCGCGATCGATTTCGACAGCGCGGTGATCCCCAGCTTCGCCGCTGCGTAATTCGCCTGCCCGACATTGCCGATCACGCCGGAGGTGGACGACATATGCACATACGTCCCGCTCTCCTGCTTCCTGTAATGCTCCGCCGCCGCTCGGCTGACGAAGAAACTGCCGTTGAGGTGGACCGAGATGACCGACAGCCAGTCGTCTTCGGTCATCTTGTGGAAGATGCCGTCGCGCAGGATGCCGGCGTTGTTCACCACCGCGTCGATACGCCCGTAGTGATCCAAGGCCGCCTGGATGATCTTGCGGGCAGACCCCCAGGCCGCGACTGATTCGGTACAGATCTCGGCCGCGCCGCCGCGCTGCTCGATCAGCGCCTTGGTCTGTTCGGCCGGCGTGGTCGACCCGCCCTCGCCGGTCAGGGTCGCGCCGATATCGGCGACGATCACCCTGGCGCCGGCGGCGGCCATCATCAGCGCGATCTCCCGCCCGATGCCGCCGCCCGCGCCGGTCACGACCGCGACCTTGCCGTCCATCATCCCCGCCATGCGCGCATCCTTCCGCTCTGTCTCGGCGGGTGTGCGTCGCGGCCCCAAACGCGTCAAGGTCGAGGGATCAAGATCGATCCGTCAGGGCTGCTTGGCGAGGCGGTCGAAGGCGGCCAGGCGCGTGATGAGCGCCTCCATCTCCCGCAGCGGGATCATGTTCGGGCCGTCCGAAGGGGCGCGGTCGGGATCGGGATGGGTCTCGATGAACACCGCGGCGGCGCCGACGGCCAGCGCGGCGCGCGCCAGCACCGGCGCGAACTCCCGCTGCCCGCCCGAGGACGTGCCCTGCCCGCCCGGCTGCTGCACCGAATGGGTCGCGTCGAACACCACCGGATAGCCGGTGCGGGCCATGATCGGCAGCGCGCGCATGTCGCTGACCAGGGTGTTGTAGCCGAAGCTGGCCCCGCGCTCGCACAGCAGGATGTCGTGGTTGCCCGTCCCGGCGATCTTGGCGGCGACGTTCACCATGTCCCACGGTGCGAGGAACTGGCCCTTCTTCACATTGATCGCCTTCCCCGTCTCGCCGGCCGCGATCAGCAGGTCGGTCTGGCGGCACAGGAAGGCGGGGATCTGCAGCACGTCCACCGCCTGCCCGGCCAGGGCGCATTGTTCGGCGGTGTGGACGTCGGTCAGCACCGGCATGCCGGTGACGGAACGGACCTCGGCCAGGATCGACAGCCCTGCCTCGATACCGACGCCTCGGGCGGCGGAGGCGCTGGTGCGGTTGGCCTTGTCGAAGCTGGATTTGTAGATGACGGGCACGCCGGTGCGGGTCGAGATGGCCTTCAGCGCCGCCGCGACCTCCAGCGCATGGCCGCGCGACTCGATCTGGCAGGGGCCGGCGATCAGCACGAAGGGACGGTCGTTGGCGATCTCGATTCCCGAGACCCTGACGATTCGCGGGGTGTTGGCGGTCATCGTGGCACCTTATGGCATTGCTGCAACGCGGTGTGCTTGTCGGAAGGTTGGCCGAGGGTCAAGCGCGGCGGTACGGCGGGTTTTGGGGGTTTGAGGCCGTTTTCCGCGGGCGCACTGTCTGGTTGGAAGAATTTGCAACAAATTTTATGCCGGAAAACCGCTCTGCGTTAACACAAAACGTGACCGGATGTGTCAACATAGGTGCAAAATTGCCACAGCCAGTGTGTTTTCAATAAGACAGTCCAGTCAACTCAGGGTGAATATGTTTTTAGTCCTAAATTTTGACCTCCTATGCACCATTAATTCGATGAAATTCGTTGATGTGTGGAAAATTGCACCCCGGAGGGTTGTCAGCATTGCAACCCTGCTGTTACCGCAAACACGGTTTGAAGACCAAAAGGGGCGGGGATCAATGCGGTTATTCGGAACAGGATCAAAAGCTTGCCTCCTGGGTTCGGCTCTCCTGTTCTCGTTTCCGGCGTTTTCCCACGCCAAGGACCTGCATAAAGCGCATACCGTGCAAAAAGCAGGCCAACATCAGGTCCATAAAATCGCCCCAACCGTCCACGCCAGCAGCTACCGCGGTCCGTCGTCGCACGGCGCCCGTCATCCGATCTATCGCGAGGCGATGGCCAAGGGACGCCTGCTCCACCGCTCAGGCGGACATAGCTGGGGTATCTCCTGCGTGCCGTACGCGCGCCAGGTCTCCGGCATCACCGTCGCCGGCAACGCCTGGCAATGGTGGGAGAATGCGGCCGGTGAATACGCCCGCGGCGACCGCCCCGAAGCCGGCAGCGTCCTTAATTTCCGCGCCAACAAGCGCATGCCGCTCGGTCATGTCGCCGTCGTCACCAAGGTCGTCAACGCGCGGGAAGTCATGGTCGACCAGGCCAACTGGCCGGTCGCCGGCATGCGCAACGGCGTGTCCCACGATGTCGCCGTGGTCGACGTATCGGAAGCGAACAACTGGTCGGCGGTCCGGGTCGAGCTTGGCCGTGGCGGCGACTTCGGCTCCGTCTATCCGACCTATGGCTTCATCTACAACCGGCCGGATCGGAGCGGCGGCATCGTCACGGCCAGCGTGACCCGCCCGGCGCCGCAGGCCCGCATCAACCCCGTCCCGTCCGACCTGCGCCCGGCGGCGGAACGCCCCTGGCACACCTATGAGGAAGTGGCCGAGTCGCCTGCGGCCAAGCCGCAGCGGGTCGACCTGCGGACCAGCGCGACCGCGGCGCGCGTCCAGCGGTAATCAGGCCTGAAACCACATCGGAAGCGGGCATCAGCGTCCGCCCGTTCTCAAGCCTTCACCAGCGGACAGGCACCTTCCGACAATGGACGGAACGCTTCGTCGGCGGGCGTCGTGCCGATCAGCTTGTACAGATCCCATTCGTGCCGGCTTTCGGACGGCTTCTTCACCTCGAACAGATAGGCCGGGGTCAGCTTGCGCCCGTCCGCGCGGATCGTGCCGGGGCCGAAGCAGTCGTCGTCCGTCGGCATCGCCTTCATCCGCGCCGTGGTCGCCGCACCGCTGCGCTTCGCTTCGGCCGCGCCCATGTCCTGCACCGCCTTCAGGTAATGCAGCGTGCAGGAGTAGTTCCCCGCCTGCGCCATGTTCGGCCACAGCGTCACCTTCGGCTGGATCCGCTTCTGGAAGGCCCGGGTCCGCTCGTTCAGGTCCCAGTAATAGGTTTCCGACAGGCGCGTGCCCTGCGCCATCTCGATCCCGATGGCGTGCATGTCGGTGGTATAGGCGACCATCGCGGCGACGTTCATCGTCTTGGACAAGCCGAACTCATGCGCTTGCTTGATCACGTTGATCAGGTCCGCGCCGGCCCCGCAGATGCCCAGGATCTTGGCGCCTGACGCCTGCGCCTGGACGAGATAGGACGAGAAGTCCGTCGTCTCCGGAAACGGGTAGACCTGCGCCCCCAACACCTTGCCGCCGCCGCCCAGCACGAATTTCGTGGTGTCCCGCTGCGTCGCTTCCCCGAACGCATAGTTCGGCGTGATGAAATACCAGGAATCCCCGCCCGCCTTGACCATGGCGCCGCCGGTGGACCGAGCCTCCATGTAGGTGTCGAAGGACCAGTGCATCGAGTTCGGCGTACAGGCCTTGCCCGTCACGTCCGAGGAGGCCGTGCTGGTGGCGATCATGATCTTGTCCTTCGCCTTCACCAGCGAGGCCAGCGCCAGCGCGCACGAGGTCGCGGCAATGTCCATGATGATGTCGACACCGCGCTGGTCGAACCATTCGCGCGCCAGCGACACCGCGACATCGGGCTTGTTCTGGTGGTCGGCGTCGATCACCTCGACGTCGAAGCCGTGCGCGGCGAACTCCTGCACCGCCTGCTTGGTGCAGATCACGCTGGTCGGTCCGTTCACGTCCCGATACGGTCCCGACTGGTCGTTCATCACCCCGATCCGGATCACCGGCTTGGTCTGCGCGCGTGCGCGACGCAGCAGAGGCACGCTGGCGGCGGCGCCAAGCACGGCGCGTCGTTGCAAGGTCATCTTGACGTTTCTCCCAGTCCCGAAACTTTGTCAGTCCCGAAGCTTGTTGGCCCCGAAGCCTCTCGGGGCTCGTTGTCCCTCACCCGCGCGCAGCAAACCGCGAACGAGGCGATCCGGTCAACCAAATGCTTGTGTCGCCGCGCCCGCTGTGCGTTCTGCCGCTGCATGACCGATCCAGTCTTCGTCATCGGCGCCTCCGGCCGGTCCGGCACGGCCCTGTCCCGCTCGCTGCTGGGCGACGGGATCGAGGTCGTGCCCGTCGTGCGCAACGCCGCCCGCTGGCACGCCACCGACCTGCGGGGCACCCCGCGCCTCGCCGACCTGCGCCAGCCCGATGCCCTGCGCGCCGCGCTGGCCGGCGCCCGGCGGATCGTGTCCTGCGCGCACGCCCGCCACGCCGCGGCGATCCTGGCCGCCGCGCCCGAAGACGCGACGCTGGTCCTGCTGGGCAGCACGCGCAAGTTCACCCGCTGGCCGGACGCGCACGGCAATGGCGTGCTGGCCGGCGAGGCGGCGCTTCTGGGCTCCGGCCGGCGCGGCGTGATGCTGCACCCGACGATGATCTATGGCGCGCAGGGGGAAGACAACGTGCAGCGCCTCGCCGGCCTGATGCGCCGCCTGCCCTTCCTGCCCCTGCCCGGCGGCGGCCGCTTCCTGGTGCAGCCGATCCACCAGTCGGACGTCACCCGATCGATCCGAGCGGCGCTGGAGCGGGAGTGGCCGGTGGCGGAGAGCGTGGTGATCGCAGGGCCGCGGCCGCTGCCCTATGTCGACTTCGCCCGCGCCATCGCCGAGGCCTGCGGACTGCCGCCGCCGCGCATCCTGCCCTTCCCCGCCCCGCCGCTGATCCTGCTGGCCAGGTTGACCCAGCACGTCACGACCCGTCCGCCGGTGCGGCCCGACGAGATCCGGCGGCTGCTGGAGGACAAGGCCTTCCCGATCGATGCGATGCGCGAAAAACTCGCGGTGGAGCCAATTTCGCTTGCGGAAGGGCTTGCGCTGACGTTCGCCGTGTCCCAGGACGACTGAGCGCCACCGGAGTTCGCCATGCCCATCATCAACCGTATCGCCGCCTTCCACGAGGACATGACCGCCTGGCGGCGTGACCTCCACGCCCATCCCGAACTCTCGATGCAGGAAGCTCGGACCTCGGCGATGGTGCGCGAGAAGCTGGCCGCGTTCGGCGTTGACGAGATCATCAACGGCATGGCGACCCATGGCGTGGTGGGCGTGATCCGGTCGGGATCGTCCGACCGGGCGATCGGGCTGCGGGCGGACATGGACGCGCTGCCGATCCAGGAGGAGACGGGCCTTCCCCATGCCAGCCGGACCCCGGGCGTCATGCATGCCTGCGGTCATGACGGCCATACCGCAATGCTGCTGGGCGCGGCGAAATACCTGGCCGAGACGCGGAACTTCGACGGCACCGTCTACCTGATCTTCCAGCCCGCCGAGGAGTTCGAGGGCGGTGCCGACCGGATGGTGCAGGATGGCCTGTTCGCCCGCTGCCCGATGGACCACGTCTATGGCCTGCACAACTGGCCCGAGACGAAGGCCGGGACGTTCCTGTGGCGCACCGGGCCGGTGATGGCGGCGGTGGCGTTCTTCGACATCACCGTCACCGGGCGCGGCAGCCATGGCGCGTCGCCGCACCAGGGCGTCGATCCGATCGTCGTGTCCTCGCACATCGTCGGCGCGCTGCAGACGATCGTATCCCGCAACATCGAGCCGATCGAGGGCGGGGTCGTTTCCGTGGGCAGCATCACCGGCGGCGACGCCTATAACATCCTGCCGGAGCGGGTGGTGATGAAGGGCACCGCCCGCTGGTACCGGCCGGAGGTCGGCGACCAGATCGAGGCGGGCATGAAACGCCTGGTCAACGGCATCGCCGAGAGCTTCGGCGCCAGGGCGGAGCTGAACTTCTTCCGCCACGCACCGGCCACGGTCAACGATGCCGACGCCACGGTGCTGGCGAGGGAGGCCGCGACCGCGGTGGCCGGGACGGACCGCGTGCAGCAGATGCGCGCGCCCACCATGGGCGGCGAGGATTTCGCCTATATGCTGGAGGCCAAGGATGGCGCCTACCTGATGCTGGGCAGCGGCCGCGGCGAGGACGATCCGCTGCTGCACCACCCGCGCTACGACTTCAACGATGAGGTCCTGCCGTTGGGCGCGTCCTGGTGGGCGACGCTGGTGGAGCAGCAGTTGGCGAAAGCGTAACGCGCAGCCGATCAACCGCCCCTCAGGCCCCCGTCGGCATGTCCATCGACGTCGGGTCTTCGCCGATGCGCCCCTGCAGCAGCAGCGCCACCAGCCCGGTCCACCCGGTCTGGTGCGAGGCGCCCAGCCCCTTGCCTGTGTCGCCGTCGAAGAACTCGTAAAACAGCACGTGGTCGCGGAAATACGGGTCGGTCTGCAGCAGCGTGTTGTCGCCGAAGACCGGCCGCCGCCCGTCGGGACCACGCAGGAACAGCTTCGTCAGGCGCACCGACAGCGCATCGGCGATTTGCCGCAGTGTCAGTTTCTCGCCTGATCCGGTCGGATACTCCACCAGGAAATCATCGCCGTAGTATCGGTGGAAATTATACAGCGCCTCGATGAACATGAAATTGACCGGCATCCAGATCGGGCCGCGCCAGTTGGAGTTGCCGCCGAACGCGCGCGTGTTGCTGTCGCCCGGTACGTAGCCGACGCTGAAGGTCTGCCCATCCAGCGTCAGCACGAACGGCTGGTCCCGATGCGCCTGCGAAACGCTGCGTATGCCGTAGGGGGACAAGAACTCCGCCTCGTTCAGCATCCGCCGCAGCAGCGCCTTCATCCGGTGACCGCGCAGCAGTGACAGCAGGCGGCGCGATCCGATGCCCTCGACCTCCCAGTGCGAGACCAGGGCGGCAAGGTCCGGGCGGTGATCCAGCACCCATTGCAGCCGACGGGCGAATTCCGTGCTGTGCGCCAGCATGTGCGGTTCGATCAACTCGACGGCGAACAGCGGAAACAGCCCGACCAGCGAAAACAGCCGCAGGGGGATCGCCGTCCCGTCCGGGCGCTGCAGCACGTTGTGGTAGAATTGGTCGGCCTCGTCCCACAGGCCGTGGCGGCCGTTCTGCTGCGTCATCGCTTCGGCGATGGCCAGGAAATGCTCGAAGAACTTGGTGGCGGTGGCTTCGTAGACCGGGTTGTGGTCGGCCAGTTCCAAGGCGATGCGCATCATGTTCAGCGCATACATCGCCATCCAGGACGTCCCGTCGGACTGGTCGATCCGCCCGGCGACCGGCAGCTTCTGGCTGCGGTCGAACACGCCGATATTGTCGAGGCCCAGGAAACCGCCCTGGAAGACGTTGCGTCCCTCGACGTCCTGGCGGTTCACCCAGCCGGTGAAGTTCATCATCAGCTTGTGGAAGACCTGTTCCAGGAACGGGATGTCCGGCTTGCCGGTCAGGCGCGCGTCCATCCGGAACACACGCCAGGCCGCCCAGGCATGCACCGGCGGATTGACGTCGCCGAACGCCCATTCATAGGCCGGCAGCGCGCCGTTCGGATGCATGTACCACTCATGCGTCAGCATCAGCAGTTGTTCCTTGGCGAAGGCCGGATCGATCAGCGCGAAGACCACGGCCTGGAACGCGAGGTCCCACGACGCGTACCAGGGATATTCCCAGGTATCCGGCATGGTGATGATCTCGCGGTTGTTCAGGTGGGTCCAATCGGTGTTGCGGATCAGCTTGCGCGCTTCGGGCGGCGTCGGCTGCAGCGGATCGCCCTCCAGCCAGCGCCGGATGTCGAAGCGGTAGAATTGTTTCGACCACAGCA
>NZ_DASZTJ010000194.1:0-28325 GCF_035548235.1 Rhodopila sp. | reverse complement strand
CAAGGCTGGAACAGGGTGCGGTCGCGGTTGCGGGCGGTAACGAAGGCGTCCGGCGCGGTAGCGCAGAATTCCAGCACCTGCGCCATCCCGCCGCGATGCGCACCCGGCCCGCCGGTGTCGGGCATCAGCCCGTAGCGCAGGATGCGCGCCGGCGCCTCGGATTCGGTGATCTCGACCGGGCTGTTCTTCAGATAGGCGGCGTCGGCCCCTGCCCCGTCGGTACCGTCGCGGTGCGGCATCCCTCCACCCCCGCCCACGATCGGCGCGATGGACGAGATGCTGCGCTTGCCGGTGCGCGGGTTCTCCGCCGCCATGTTGATGATGCTGGTCCCCCCCGCCGGCGCCGCCGGCATCCGCTCCGGCGCGGCTTGGGCGAAGGCGCCGAAGATCAGGCTGCGCAGCCGCCCGCAGGTCAGGCTGCGCATCCCCACGGCGGCCGGGAACTGGGGGTTGAGCACGCTGCCTTCGGGGACATGGCAGGTGAAGGCGCGTGTGGTGCCGAAATTCAGCGTGATCCCCGGATGCAGCGCCGACAGCACGTAATAGGCGCCGACCAGCAGCAGCGAGTGCCGGGAATGCCCGCCGGTGGGCACGTTCAGCGACGACAAGGTCTGCGGATCGGTGCCGGCGAAATCCAGTTCGGCGCCGTCGCCGCGGATCGTCAGCTTCAGGCACAGACGCAGCGGGTTGCCGTTGGCACCGTCCTCGTCGCAGTACTCGGTGAACCGGTACTCGCCGTCCGGCACGCTGGCGAGCACGCGCCGCGCCTGGGCTTCCGCGTAGTCCAGCAGGTCGGCCAGCCCGTCTACCACCGTCCGCACGCCGAAGCGGCGGACCAGCTCCAACACCCGGCGCTCTCCGGTGTTCACCGCGGCCACCAGCGCCTTCAGGTCGCCCCAGTTCTGGTCCGGCACGCGGACATTGGCCAGCATCATGCGCAGCAGGCCCTCGTCCAGCACGCCGGCGCGGTAGAGCTTCGCGGGCGGCACGCGGATGCCTTCCTGATGCACATCGGTAAGCGTCCGCGACAAGCTGGCCGGCACCGCGCCGCCGACATCGACGTTGTGGATGTGCCCGCCGGTGAAGGCGATGATCTCGCCGTCATGGAACACCGGCTTCCACATCACGATGTCCGGGGAATGCGTGGCCAGGAACCCGGAATACGGGTCGTTGGTCATCGCGATATCGCCGGGCTGGTAACCGCCCGACACCAGCGCCAGCGCCGCCTCGTAATCCAGCCCGGGATACCAGGTGGCGCCCAGGTCGATCGGCACCGCGCAGGACTTGCCGTGCCGGTCGAGCAACTGGATGGTGAAGTCTTCGGTCTCCTTCACGAAGGTCGAGTGCGCGGTGCGATACAGCGTCGTCGCCATGCTCTCGGCCGCGGCGCGCGTGTGGTTGCGCAGCACCTGCAGCGTGACCGGATCGGTTCGCATCAGCCGTGCTCCATCTGGAGGTTGCGCAACCCGTCCACCCGGGCGCGCCAGCCGTCCGGCACCAGGATGGTGCAATCGGGTTGGGTCACGATCGCCGGCCCCTGGACCATCGCGCCGGGATCAAGCGCAGTGCGATCGATCAGGCCGGCTTGCTGCCAGCCTCCGCGCAGGTACAGCGGCACGTGCAGGCCGGGTTGCACCGCGTGCGGCACCTCTTCCGCCCGCGGCATCGCGATCGGCGGGGCGGCGCGGGTGGCGGAGGCGCGCAAGCTGACCACCTGCACCGGCGCGCCGGGCTCGGCGTGGCCGAAGGCGCGGTCATGCGCCTCATGGAACAGCCGGGCGAGCGCCTCGGGCCCCGCCTCGGCCGGGATCGGCACGGTCAACTCGAAGGACTGGCCGCGATAGCGCAGGTCAGCGGCGCGCAGGGTTGTCGTATCACCCGGCCCCGCCATCTCGGTCACCCCGGCCTCGGCCTCAGCCGCAAGCGCATCCAGCATCGCCTGCATCTTCGGCCATTCCGCTGCTTCCAGCGGCGCCAGGACGGTACGCATGGTGTCGCGCCGGATCGCCGCAGCGACCGCGCCCAGCGCGCATAGCGTGCCGGGCACTGCGGGGACCAGCACCCGGGTCATGCCGGCGGCCTCGGCCAGCAGCGCGCCCAGCATCGGCCCGGCGCCGCCGAACGGCATCAGCGTCAGCTCGCTGGCATGCACGCCGGCGCGGGCCAGCAACTGCTCGATCGGCACCAGCATGCCGCTGACCGCGACATGCAACACGCCCTCGGCCAAGGGCTGGAGGTCCATGCCGAGCTGCGCGGCAAGCGGGCGTGCCACGTCCTCGGCCAGCGCCGCGTTGGGCGCGATCGCGCCATAGCCCAGCGCGCCGTGGCCCAGAATGCCGCACAACAGCGCCGCATCGGTCACCGTCATGCGCGTGCCGCCACGACCGAAACAGGCCGGACCGGGGGTCGAGCCGGCGCTCTCCGGCCCAACCTGCAGCACGCCCTGCGGGTCTATCCACACCATGGAGCCGCCGCCCTGCCCGGAGGAAGTCACCGCCACGGTCGTCGTCGCCAAGGGAAACTCGCCCACAGCGAGCCCGGTAGAATAGGAGGGCTGGCCATCGATCAGGATCGCCGCGTCGGCACTGGTGCCGCCCATGTCGAGCGTCAGCACCGCGGGCACGCCGGCGGCGCGGGCAACCACTCCGGCGCCCACGACGCCCGAGGCGGTGCCGGACAGCAGCATCCCCACGCAGTCGCGCCGCCCATGGCGTGCGGTCATGGTCCCGCCGGCCGACGTCGTCAGCAGCAGCGGCGCGGTGATCCCCAGCCCTTCCAGCTCCGCCGAGACCCGGTCGAGGTAGTTGGCGATGCGCGGATGGACATAGGCATTCAGCACCGCGGTGGTGGTGCGCTCATATTCGCGGATCGCCGGCCAGACCTCGCTGCCGCGGAACACGATCATCGCGGGATCCAACCGCGCGATCATCGCCGCGACCTGTTCTTCATGCAGCGGCTTGCGCCAGGCATGCAGGAAGGAGACGACCACGACATCGCAATCCGCGGCGCGGGCGGCGGCAAGCGCGGCGGCGACATCCGCCTCTTTCGGTGCTTGCAAGGTGGCGCCGCTGGCGCTCATGCGTTCGTGGATCGGGAACACGTGTTCGCGCGGCACCAGCGGCGCGGGCCTCTCACAGAACAGGCTGTAGGGGTCCGGCATGCGCAGCCGCGCCAGTTCCAGCATGTCGGTGAAGCCGGCAGTCGTGAACAGCGCGATGCGGGCACCGCGGCGCTGAATGATGGTGTTGACGCCGACGGTGGTGCCGTGGACGAAGCGTCCCACCTCGGTCGGCGACAGGCCCTCGGCGACGAGACGCCGCAGCCCGGTCCCCACGTCCTGGCCGGGCGTAAGCGGCGTCGTCAGCACCTTCAGCGTCGTCATCTGCCCGCTGCCGGTATCCAGCGCCACGAAATCGGCGAAAGTCCCGCCGATATCCACGCCGATCATGCAAGCCATTCAATCCTCCAACCGATGCAGGCAACTTGCTGTCGCGTGGTCACGGCGTCCATTGCAGTGATATCAGCAGCCCATAGCTGCCGGTCGTTTCATTTGCCACCGGCAGGGCCGGTAATGCTTCCTTGTCCATCATATGCAGAGGCAGCCATGTCCATCATCCGGCTTTTTGTATCGATTCCGTATCGTGCCATCCACGTTTCGCATCGATATTTGCCGATGCCGGCGGAGGGCTTGCCCCAGGCTTGGGCCATCGGCGTGATACCAAACACCAAACAGGCATCCTCCTCATGAACATGAATATCCAACCCGAATATCTCTGACGTGGGACGGTTTGTGTATTCAACATCCCCGCAGAGACGACCGATCGTTCGTCATCCATGCCAGCCGACCAGAGCCTCCAACCTGATGCCGTCTGGCAAAGTTTGTTCGACGCTACGGAATTCGTCCAATTGGAAATCGACGCAACGTCATAATTTCTATTTATGCACCGTCTTCGCGTAGGCCCCGCTGACCGAGGCGGCGCCTTGAACCGAGCCTCGTCGGCCGGTGGTCCACTGGGACACATGTTCAGGTGGTGATCAGGCGGTCGACCCCATACAAGGCTTGGACCACAGCGAGCGTAACAAGCGCGATCAGCATCTGCACGGTCGAAATGGCCGCAATGGATGGATCGAACTGGTTCTGCATATAGCTGAGCATGACCACAGGCAGGGTGTTGACGTCCGAATTGCCAAAAAAGAAGGATAAAGGCAGGTTATCGAGGGAAATGAGCACCGCGAACAGGCCACCGGCGAAGATGCCAGGCCGTATCAGCGGTACCGTGACATGACGCAGCGTCTGCCAGCGCGAGGCCCCGAGCACGGCTGCCGCCTCCTCGAGATCGGGCGATTGCGCACGGTAGACCGCGAACGTGGTTCTCGCCACATAGGGAATCGCAATGACGGTGTGGGCGATCAGCAGCGACAGGAACGATATGCCGAGCATCAAATCCGAGAGCAAGTAGAGGAGCGCGAAGCCCAGGACGATGGCCGGCACCGCGATGGGCGCGAGCAGCAGGTTGGCGACGACGCTGGCGATACGGCTTGGCGAGCGAGCGACCCAGAGCACCGCCGGCACGCCAAGGAACGCGCCCAGGGTCGCCGAGCAGACGGCGATCTCGATGCTGACGATCAGCGAATCGATGAAGGGCCTGTAGGCGATGATCCGCCCGTACCATCGCAAGCTCAGGCCGGGCATCGGAAACACGATGAACGAGGCCGAGGAGAATGAGACGGCAACAACGGCGATGATCGGCATCACGAGGAAAACCAGGAAGGCGATGACGTAAAGCAGCAGGGCGGCTCCACCCCAGTCGATGCGGCGCGCTTTACGGATGCGTCTACGGCCGTGTTGTGTCGTGTTGCTCATTGCTTGACGTTCCTGCGGCGTACCAGCCTGGCCTGCAGCAGGAGGCAGACCAGTGCCATGATCAACAATATGTTGCCCATGGCCGCGGCGAAGCCGATATCCTGGGTCAGGTTGAACTGCTGATAGATGAGGAGTGCCAGCGTTTTGATCGTGCCGCCGCCCAGAAGAAGCATGGTCAGGAAGCTGCCGTTCGTCAGCACGAAAACCAAGGTGCAGCCGTTGGTTATGCCATCCAGGCTCAACGGCAAGGTCACCCGCAAAAATGTCGATACGCGTCCGGCGCCCAGGAGTCTCGCCGATTCCTCGAGCCGTACATCGACGGTCTGCAGGACCGCGCTGATCGACAGGATCATGAATGGAGCCAGGACGTGGACGAGCGCGACATACACGATGACCGGCCCGTTCAATGCATCGAGCGGTCGGGCGAGGAGGTGCGTTTCCATGAGCCAGGTGTTGAACAATCCGCGACGCGCCGCCAGGACGGTCCAACCGAAGGTCCGCATGATGATCGACGTCAGCAGAGGCGCCACCAGGAAGAAGACGATGACCACGTTCCACCGTCCGGCCTTGCGGACCATGAAGTAGCTGATCGGATAGCTCACCAGCAGGCACAGGATCGTCGTCACAATGGAGACGAAAAGAGTTTCCAACAATACCCCGAGGTAATATCGATCGGTAATGAGCTTCACGTAATAGACAAATGGATTGGACCAACTCGCCTCGCCCGTGCTGACGCTGCGGACGAGGTTCGTGATGAGGGGAAGCAGGAAGAACACCGAGAGGTAGGCAAGTGCAGGCCAGGTCCAGCTTGGCCTGGCCAGACGGAAGCGCGCCCTGCGGGCGCGGGGATGCACGGTGGTCGCGCCGGCGTCGGTTCTGGTCGACGTCACGGTGCCGCTTGATCCGCGAGGAGAATGGCACTTTCCGGCGACCAGTCGATCGTGACCTCGCCATCGGCGGGGATGGCCTTCCTCGCCTGCGTATAGACGAAGATCGGGCTGGCCTGATCGGCGATCGACAATTCGTAAGCGTAATAGCTGCCGCGGAAGACGACGTCGCGCACCATCGCTGGCATCCCGCCCCCCGCCGGAGCGTCCATTTTCAACCGCTCGGGCCTGACGGCGATCTTGACGGCACCGCCCGATGCCAGGTTCGCCGCGCAGGCGATCAGCATCTCCGCCTTTCCATGCTCCAGCCGTACGGCCCACATGTCCTGCTGCACCCGCCTCAGCACGACCGCGTGAAAGATGTTGGCCGTGCCAAGAAACTCCGAGACGAACTGGCTGTGCGGCCTTTCGTAGACCTCGGTGGGCGCCCCGATCTGGATGATCGCGCCGGCTTCCATCACGGCGACACGGTCGCTCATGGTGAGCGCCTCCTCCTGATCGTGGGTCACCAGGATCGAGGTAATGCCCAGGCGCCGTTGAATCTCCCTGAGCTCGAACTGCATCCTCTCGCGCAGGTTCTTGTCCAGGGCGCCCAGTGGCTCATCGAGCAGCAGGAGTGATGGATCGGTCACCAGGGAGCGGGCGAGAGCGACCCGCTGCTGCTGACCGCCGGATAACTGGTGAATGGTGCGTTCCTCGAAATTGCCGAGCCGCATGAGTTCGAGCATCGCCCGGACGCGCTTCGCCCGGTCGGCCGCCGGAATGCCGCGCATCTTCAACCCGAAGGCTACGTTTTCACCGACTGTCAGGTGTGGAAACAGGCAGTAGTTCTGAAACACCATACCCAGGCTGCGCTTGTTGGGCGGCAGTTCGGTGATGTCCTTCTCCCCGATCAGGACGCTGCCCTCATCGGGCGTTTCGAATCCGGCGATGATGCGCAGCGTGGTCGTCTTGCCGCAGCCGGAGGGTCCGAGCAGGGCCAGCATCTCACCGCCGCGCACATCGAGTGTGAGCGGCTTCAAGGCCTGGACGTGACCGAAACGCTTGCTAATGCCTTCGAGTCTCAGCGGAACGGAGAGACTCATCGCCCGCTGCCTCCGCGCGGCCCAGCGCCTGCGCGCACCGGAAAACATGGCCGGCCAATATGCGATGGCGGCCTGTGCTGCACCCGCATTCCGTTCCCCTTGCGGTTCAAGGTCAGATCCGTCGTTCCGCTACCATCCTCGATCGGACAGCGGCTTGCCCAGCGGACGTGTGGCGCTTGCCGATGCGCGCCCAGTTGGCCGGCCATCGCGTCGAAGCCGCCCGTCATCGTCCGATCTGCTTGTTCCACATCTCAACCCATTGCGATTGCTTCGCCGGCAGTTCCTTGAACGGTGGCAGGATCAGCTTGTCGGCGGGGGTGATGAGGGCCTGGATCTGTGGCGTGAACTTCACCTGGGCGTTGGCGACCCCGTAGCGCATGGCGGTGCCGAAGCATGTCTGTGCCTCCGTGCTCAGGGACATGTTCACATAATCCCAGCCGATATCCGGGCTGCCCTTTACCTTTTGGATCCAGGTCACCGCGACGACCACACCCGGAGCCGGCGTGATGTATTTGTAGTCCGAATTGCCGTCAGCGATGAACGCCCAGGAGCGACCGTCCCAATACATGGCGAGATCGACATCACCACTCTTGAGGGCGTTGAGCACCTGGTTCGGTTCGCTCCAGAAGGACAGATTGCCGCTCTCCAGCATTGCCTTGATGCGATCGAGGCCAGGCTGCACATTGTCGATGCCGCCGCCGTATAGTTTGGCGAACTGCCACATATTCACCGTGGTACCTTGATTGAGGTTCGGCATCATCGCCTTCCATTTGCCGGCGATGGTGCCGTCAACGAACTCCTTCCAGCTCTTCGGCGGATCCTTGACTGTTTTGGAGTCATAAAGGATTCCCATTCCGCCGTAGTTGTGCGCCGTGCCGTAGCCGCCGCCGATATTGGCGAAGTCTGGGGTCAGCTTGGCCATGTTCGGCACGTTCTTAAGCGTGAAGCGATCGACCAGACCGTGGCCTATCGCGTCGAAGGAGCCGTCGCTCGTATTATAGATGATGTCGATTGGCGGATGAGACGGGTTGGCCTGTATCTGGTTCAGCCACTGGGTGACGGTACCCAGAACAATGTCCACCTTCTTCCCTGTCTTCTTTTCGAACGGTTCCACCACGCATTTGCGCAGACTCTGCTCCCATAGTCCGCCCCAGGCCGCGACGGTCAGATCGGCCGCCATGGCGACGCCTCCATGGGCAAGAAGGAGACAGGTCATCGTCATCGCACTCGTCAGACGGCGAATGAGTCGTTTCTGCGGCATCATCGGATTCCTTGGCCGGTAGCATTGACACGGTGGCTCCTGCGGAGCCGGCTAAACGAATCCCTCGTCGAGATCCCGCTTGCGATCCTCGTCGCTTCTGAGGGTCGGATCGCCATAGCCACCACCCCCGGCTCCACGGACCCGAATAGTGTCGCCACGCATGAAGACAAGGCGTTGGTCGCGGGCCGGAATGAGCTCCTGCGACGACGTATCCGGTTGCAGCATCGCGAAACCCGTGGCGCCCGCGCCGCCCCCGGCGGCTCCCCAAGGTGCCGTGGCCGCGCTCATCTGCTGCAGCTTGGCCGACGCCGTGGTGGTCTGTGCGAGGAACTCATAGTCGCGCTCGATCGCCAGCCCGCCGCGGTGCTGACCCTCTCCGCCAGAACCAGGAACCAGCGCGGACCGAAGCACGCGTATGGGGCTCATCGTCTCCATGATCTCGGCTGACAGCAGGCCGCAATTTCCGCCATGGGTGTCGACCGCGTTGAGCCCGTCCACGGCAGGCGATCCGCCCATTCCTCCGCCGAGGATATCGGCGATGATATAGCGCCGTGCGCCGCGCCGTGGCCGCCGCGGCCGGTCGTCGACGCCCTCGGCGCGGAACACCGGAAAGGAAATCTGACTTCCCGCGGCCCCGCAGGCCGGCGCAGCCGAGACGAACGCCTTGAGGACCACATCCGCGACGGCCTGCTGCGTGAGGTGACGCGCGCTGACCGCGGCCGGCGTGACCGGGTTGAGCACCGACCCGGCGGGAGCGGTGATGCTGACCGACCTGTCGAAGCCACCATTTTGCGGCGTGTCCGGGGAGATCATGCATTTTGCCGCGTAGCGCGCCATCGAAACGGTCGATGCCCATGGGCAGTTCAGGCCGAAGGGGCGCTGCTCGCTGGTGCCGGCGAAATCGATGTGCAGACGGCTGCCCGCAATGGCAAGCCTGACCGAGAGACGCACGAGGTCGGGCGACGCGATCTCATCCTCGATCAGGGTCTCGGCTGCATACTCCCCGTCGGGGAACTGCGATATCATCACTTTCGTATAGCGATCGCCATAGTCGAGCATCGCTTCCGCCAGATCGGCAAATCCGCGGCATCCATATCGCGCCACGACCTCACCAAGCCGCCGCTCGGCAGTGAGACAGCCAGCCATCTGTGCCTGCAGATCGCCCAAGGTTGCGTCGGGGTAGCGGACATTCGACCTGATGAACTCCATCACCACGTCGCTTGTCTTCCCACCATCGACCAGCCGGACCGGTGGGATCACAAGTCCCTCGGCGAAAATCTCCGTATTGTCGAGCGCGGTGGTACCGGGCGAGCGGCCCCCGACATCGATGTGGTGCGCAATCGTCGAGGTGATGGCAACGATGGTATCGCCATCGAAGACCGGGCTGAACAGGGTGAAGTCGGAGGTATGTGCGCAACCGCGGTAGGGATCGTTGCAGATCAGGATGTCCCCCATCTTCCACCGATCCAGCGGAATGGCTCGACGCACACCTTCGAGCGCTGTCGACATGGTGCCGAGCTGGGCAGGAATGGTCTCGGATTGAGCAAGCATCTCCCCGGCCGGCGTGAAGATCGCACAGGAATAGTCGTACATGTCCCAGATGATGGGAGAGTAGGCGCTGCGCCGGAGCGCCCTGGACATCTCCTCCGCGATGCCGACCAGTTGCGCTTGAAAGACATCGCGATCGATCGAGGTGAAGGAGTGAGCCATGTCCGTTCAGCCTTCCGCGCGAATGCTGATCACACCCAGCGCGTTGATGCTGGCGCGCTGGCCGGGAAGTACGAAGGTCGTAGTATCCCTCTGGGTCACGACGGCAGGGCCGTCGAGCTGATGGCCGGGCAGCAGGGCCGCCCGTTGATAGACGGGACAGGACACGCGCGTGCCGCGCCGATCGACAACCACCTGCCGGTGGCCGGAAGGGAGGGGCGCGCCGTCGGCCGCTTGTTCTGATCTCGGAAACGTTGGCTTCTCGACGAGACCGACACCTTCGACGCGGAGGTTGACGGATTCGATGCGACGCGTCCGGTCGCAATATCCGTACATCTGCTGGTGCAGGTGATGGAAGCGGCGGCTCATGGTCGCCAGATCCCACAGGCCGGATTTGGTTATGCCGCAAGGCACCTGCACATTATGAAACTGCCCCTCATATCGAAGGTCAGCGGAAAAGCTGATGAAGCACCGGTCGGCGGGAACGCCGTCCCGTTCCAACGCTTGCTCGGCCTTGATGCGAAGTTGCGCAAGGCTGGCGCGCAGTGCCGCTTCGTCGACGGTGGCGACGGTTGCCAGAAACGGCTGCTGGTATTTGTGGCGTATGTCGGCGAGAAGCATGCCGAAGGCGGAAAATACGCCGGCACGCGGCGGGATAAGGACCTCCTTTATCTCGAGATCCTCCGCCATGAAGGCGGCGAAGATCGGCCCGGCCCCGCCGAAAGCCACCAACGAAAACGCCCGCAGATCGTGTCCGCGCTCGATGGTGAGGCCGCGGATCGCCTGGCGCATCTGCGAGCAGGCGACGGCGATCATTCCATGGGCGGCTTCTTCCACCGACAGGCCGAGCGGCACGGCGACATGGCTGCGGATCGCCTGTTCAGCCTTTTCCAGCGCGAATCGCATGTTGGCCTGGCCGAAATCTGAAGGATGCAGAATCCCGATCAAGGCGAGCGCGTCGGTCAGTGTGGGGAGCATGCCGCCTTTGGCGAAGCATGCCGGTCCCGGCTCCGCTCCGGCGGATTGCGGGCCGATCCGCAGCGCACCGGCGTGATCGACAGTCGCAATGGAGCCGCCGCCCGAGGAAATGGTCTCGATATCGAGCATCGAGGTCCTAAGGATCTGATCATCGATCACCCGCTCATTCGAGACACCGGCCACCCCGTCGAAGACGAGCGAGAAGTCCGCCGAGGTACCGCCCATGTCAAAACCGACGACGTTCCGGCAACCGAGTTCCCGCGCCAGGGCGACCGAGGCGATCACCCCGCCGGACGGCCCGGACAGGAGCATGGTGGTCGGGTTCGCCAGGACCGCATCCAGGGTCGCCACGCCACCGTCGCTGCGCATCAGCAGAAGCGGACTGGTGAAACCGGAAGCGGCGAGACCCCGGCCAAGGGCGCAAAGATATCGTTCCACCTCAGGTCCGACATAGCCCGCGACGGCGGTCGTATTTGCCCGCTGGTACTCGCCGATTTCCGGATTGATGTCGCAGGAACAGTAGACCGACAAATGAGGGAAGCGCCGTTGCAGTTCCCGCGCGATCAGCTTTTCGTGGAGCGGATTCGCCTGGCTGAAAATGAACGAGATAGATACCGACTGGATGTCGAGCGACGCGACCTGCGCGCAGACCCGCTCCATCTCGTCCTCGCCGAGGGGGAGCACCACGTCGCCGCACGCGTCGATGCGTTCCTCAACCTCGATGATGCGCGAGCGCGGAACCAAAGGTGGAGAGCGGACCTGGTCCAGCTTGTAGAGATGCCGGCGACGCTGGTCACCGATTTCGAGGATATCGCGAAATCCCCTGGTTACCAGAAGCGCGGCCGAGGCACCGGTGCGCGTAAGCCACGCATTGGTCGCGACCGTCGAACCATGGATGAACCGCGCCGCGCCCTCGCCTGATCGGCCTGCCGCGTCAAGCACGCGCCCCAGGCCATCAAGGATCGCCTCCGCACTGCCTTTGCGTGAAGGAACCTTTTCGATCCATACTTCCCCCGTGGTCGGATCGATCAGGACAAGGTCGGTGAATGTGCCTCCCACATCCGACGACACATAGACCATGTTCACAGGCCACCCCCACTCGGCATGTTCCGGTCACGACATCAACCGGGGCTCGCCGATCCCCGCGGATCACTCCGGGGAGGGCGCTGTCCCGTGTGACAGTCGGGCCTCGTCACAGGGGTGTCAAAGATGCAACCATTGGCACCCTATAAGGGAGGCTTATGTCCGAACGGAGGTGCTTGCGCGTCGCCATCCCGGATGCCGATCCGAAGGATCGGGCACGATGTCATACCGACTTCGATACGGATATGCATGTTGCAGGCGCACCAGCGGAACCAGGGTCTCGATGAAGCGCACTGACACCCTCCAGCCAATAATAATGGCTTATGACCTGCCTGGTTTTTGTTCTTGGACACGGCCTCATCGACGCGGAACAGTCGCTCCGGCAGAAGCGACGGGGATTCCATGGGAAAGTGGCGGCATGCTCTAGCAGTGCGTCACCCGGGTCCTGTTGTGCGGCACCTTCTAATGACGACAGGAGGCTTCCCTGACAATAGCCAAAAGGCGCACCGTTCTGGGTGGGCTTGCCACCACAGCTGTATCGGCCGCTGTCCCCAGGCGATCGGCGAAGGCGGCATCCAACCGCCTTGTGGTCACAGTCTATGGCGGCGTCTGGGAACAGAATTTCCGCCACTGCTATGTTGAGCCGTATCAGAAACGTACCGGCCAGGCCGTGAGCCTGATACTCGGCACACCGAATCAATGGCTGAACCAGATCGCGGCAAATCCCACCGATCCGCCAATCGACGTGTTGATCAACGGTGTGGATCTCATCCCCGATACGATCGAAAAGAAGCTGGTCGAACCCTTCACCGAAGCGCGGCTGCCTCATCTCAAGCAAATAGCACCGGACTTCCGTGCAGCCGGCAAAGGTTACGGCTCAATCCTGAATTACGGCGCCATGGGCATCGCCTATAACCGGCAAACGGTCCGCGAGCCTCCGACGAGCTGGATGGATTTTATCAACGGAACGATCAGTGGGAAGTGGCGGGCCGCAATCCCCGGCATCAACTACCCGAGCACGATCTTCGTCGTGATATGGTTCTACGCCCATCTCTGTGGAGGGTCGCTCACCAACATCCAGCCCGGTCTCGACAAGGTCAAGGCCATGAAGGCGAGCGGAAATCTCGAGGTTTGGAGCGACGTCAACCAGTTCCTCGGGATGATCCAGTCGGGGGATGTCGATATCGGCATGTACTGGGACGGCCGCACGTATGACTTCGCGGATCATGGCCATCCGGACATTGGGTACATCACGCCACGCCCCGGCGTCGTTCCGTCGCCGACGGTCATCCAGAAAGTACGGAATGCACCGGACAGCGCGTGGGACTTCATCGACTGGTGTCTCTCTGCCCCTCCCGAGGCCTGTTGGGGTAACGCCATGAACTATGGCATGGCGAACCAGGATGTTGTCTACAGCCCCAAGGTCGCCCCCCGCATCGTCAAGATGAATGAGCTGATCTGGCCACCTTACGGCGAGATTTCGAAATATCGGAGTGACTGGGTCGAAACGTGGAACAGGGAAATCGGCAGCTAACCGAAAAGTCGCCGCCGACCACCGAGATCAGGCGGACGTTCCAAGGAGGCGATGCGGCATGAAGCAAATTCGACTGAATGCCTTCGTGATGAACTCTGTCACCCATTCCTATCAGGGTCTGTGGTGCCATCCGCGCGACCACTCCCTTGACTATAAGGATTTGCGTTACTGGATGGAGTTCGCAAAACTTCTGGAAAAAGGAAAGTTCGACGGCATTTTCCTGGCCGACAGCCTGGGCGTACATGATGTCTACGGCGGCAGCGCAGAGGCGGCATTACACGGCGCCGTCATGATCCCGAAGAATGATCCGTCCTTGCTTGTCCCGGCCATGGCAACGGTGACGACCCATCTCGGATTCGGCATCACGTTCAGCGTGTTGGACGAACCGCCCTATGCGTTCGCTCGCAAAATCTCGACCCTGGACCATCTGACGAGCGGGCGTGTCGGCTGGAACATCGTTACGGGCTATCTGGAGAGTGGCGCAAAGGCCAGAGGTGATGTCCAGCTCACGAGCCATGACGAGCGCTATGTCATCGCCGAGGAATACATGGACGTCGTCTACCGCTTGTGGGAATCAAGCTGGGAGGATTCGGCGGTTCGGCGGGACCGGGAAAACTGTATCTACACGGACCCGTCAAAGGTCCACCGTATCCGGCACGATGGCCAATATTTCAAGGTGGATGCCGTGCATATGTGCGAACCGTCACCCCAGCGCACGCCGGTGCTGTACCAGGCTGGCGCGTCGGCCAAGGGCATGGAGTTCGGTGCGAAGCACGCGGAATGCGTTTTTGTCAGTGGCCCGCAGCCGTCAAACGTCGGCAGACGCGTGAAAAAGATCCGGGAGGAGGCGATGAAACATGGGCGCGATCCATACGACATCCAAGCTCTCCTGTCCCTGACGGTCATCACCGCGCCCACCGATGCCGAAGCCCAACGGAAACACCAGGAATACAGCCGGTATATCGACCGCACGGGGAGTCTTGTCAGACTTTCGGGATTCATCGGCACGGACCTGTCGACCCTTCGGCTGGACGACCCGATCAAAGGCCTTCCGGATAACGGCGGGATCCAATCCATTTTGGAGAACCTTACGGCGGCGCGCCCCGACAAGGCTTGGACAGTGAGTGATGTCGCGAACAGTTTGAATCCTGACGGCGTGCACCCCTTGCTGATCGGGTCACCGCAAACGGTAGTTGATGGCCTTCAGCGATGGGTGGAAGAAGCAGACGTAGACGGCTTCAATCTCGGCGTCACCGTGAAGCCGGAGTCCATGTCCGACTTTGTCGAGTTGGTCGTGCCGGAACTGCAGCGAAGGGGTCTCTACAAGACCGAGTACGGGCAAGGGACGCTGCGGGAGAAACTATTCGCAAAAGGCGCGAAGACAGCCGCGACGCATCCCAGTGCGCAATACCGGAGGCCGTGAAGGTCGCGATCACCGGCGGTTTTGCTCGATCGCCGGCTCTATTGGGGCGCGGTCTGGTCGGCCACCAGCCCGGGCGCCGGTTGCAGCGACAGGTCGTCCCTGATGCAAGCCTTGAAGTGGCCAGCTTCCAGTTCACGAAAGGCCGGAACCTGGGCCGCGCAGGTTGGAAGGGCATACGGGCAGCGGGTTCGGAACGTGCACCCGGACGGTGGGTCCAGCGGGCTGGGGATATCGCCGGCCAGAACGATGCGGCGACGCTCGAGCGTCGGGTCGGGAATCGGGACGGCCGAAAGCAGGGCTTCGGTATAAGGATGCGCGGGATAGGCAAACAAGCGCCTGGTCGGCGCCAGTTCCACCAACCGTCCCATGTACATCACGGCGATACGATCGGAGATATGTCCGACGACGGCAAGGTCGTGCGCGATGAACAACACGGTCAGCGCGAGCCGCGTCTTCAATTCCAGCAGCAGGTTGACCACCTGCGCCTGCACCGACACATCAAGGGCAGATACGGGTTCGTCGGCGATCAGCAGATCGGGATTGGTGATCAGCGCACGCGCGATCCCGATGCGCTGACGCTGGCCGCCAGAGAATTCATGCGGATAGCGCTGCGCATGGGGGGGCACCAAACCGACCAGGCGGAGCGTCTCCGCCACCCTGCGGCCCCGCTCTGCCCGCGAGCGCGCAAGCCCGTGTACATCCAGCGGCGCGCCGACAATCGCCTCGATCGTCATACGTGGGTTCAGCGACGCATAAGGATCCTGGAACACCATCTGAATACGTTGCCGCAACGGCCTCATGCGCCGGCGGGGCAGAGCACTGATTTCCACACCATCGAACCAGACCGTGCCGCTGGTCGGCGTCTCGATCCCCAGGACCAGACGGCCGATTGTGCTCTTGCCCGAACCCGGCTCACCCACGAGACTTAGCACCTCGCCCTGGCGTACCGCGAGCGAGACGCCGTCCACCGCCTTGACCACATGGCGGTCGCGCGCGAACAGGCTGTTATGGATAGGAAACGACTTATATAGGTCGCGCAACTCCAGGATCGGCGCGCTCACGGCAGTTCCGCCCAACGGAAGCAGCGAACAAGATGCCTGGCCTCGACCTCCTCCAGCGCCGGTTCGGAGGCGTCGCACAGGCCTGGGTGGCACTGCGGACAGCGGGGTGCGAAGCCGCATCCCGGCGGCGGCGATGCCGGATCGGGCACCTGGCCCGGGATCGCCTCCAGCGCGGCGGTCCGCAGTCCGGCCAGGTCGAGTCGCGGCACCGATCGCAGCAGGCCCTTCGTGTACGGCATCAGCGGCGTCCGGAACAACGGCACGACGTTCGCCTGCTCCACGATGCATCCGTTGTACATCACCAGTACCCGATGCGCGATCTCGGCGACCACGCCCAGATTGTGGGTGATGAAGATCATTGCCATACCGGTGCGGTCCTGCAGCGACCGCAACAGTTCCAGGATCTGTGCCTGGATGGTCACATCCAGCGCCGTGGTCGGTTCATCGGCGATCAGCAGCAGCGGCTCGCACGCCAGCGCGATCGCGATCATCACCCGTTGCCGCATGCCGCCCGAGAGCTGATGCGGATAGCTGCCCAGGCGGCGCGCGGCATCGGGGATACCAACCAGGTCCAACAGCTCCGCCGCCCGAGCCTGCGCCGCTCGGCCGTCCAGTCCCTGATGGAAGCGTACGCTTTCCGCGATTTGCGCCCCCACCGTCAGCACGGGATTGAGCGACGACATCGGTTCCTGGAACACCATCGAGATCGACACGCCGCGGACGCGGTTCATCGCAGCATCGGACAACTGCAGCAATTCCAGCGCCGATCCGTCACGATCACGCAACGTTACCGAACCGCTGACGACACAGGCGGGCGCGGGCGGCGTCAGGCCCAGCAAGGCCAGGCTGGTGACGCTCTTGCCGCTGCCGGACTCGCCGACGATCGCCACGGTCTCGCCGCGGCCGATGCGAAACGACACGTCGCGCACCACCGGGACCAGGCCGGCGGAACTCCGGAAGCTTACGTTCAGATGGCGGACATCCAGCAGCTCCGCGTTCAATCCCATAACGAAGGCCGCAGCCTGGTGCCGTCCGAGAATCGGCTAAACCGAAACGGAGTCGGATCGATCTCCGGATTGTCGCCGGCAACAAGATCGGCCGCCAGCCGGCCACATCCCGGTCCCATGCCGAACCCGTGGCCACTGCCGCCCGTAGCGAGGAAAAAACCAGGAAGCTTCTCGACCGCGGAAATCACCGGCCGCGCGTCGGGGATGGAATCGATGAACCCGCCCCAGCTCTGCGCCACTTTCAGTCCGGCCAGCGCCGGGTAGTCGGCCCGGAAACGCGCCATGGCGGCGGCGATCAGCCGGTTGTCCGCGGGAGGGTCGAGGACCCGTATCGCCTCGAAGGGCGATGGGGCGTCCAAGGTCCAACGCGCGGCGGACTCCGGCCCACGAAAGAACGAACGTCCAACGCTGAGTCGCAACTTGCGTCGGCGGCGCAGGAACAGTGGCAGGAACTGCTTGCCATAGCGCAGGCCCTGCGGGGTCAGTTCGACGCGGCCGCCGCCGGCGACGGCAACCGTGTAGCCCCCATCCAGGCGCCGCAGAAATGCATATTGACCGGCCGACACGCCGCCCGCCGTCACTTCCAGCGCGCGTTCCGTCCGGCACGCCGAGGCAAACACCCCGGCCTGCGGCAGGCTGATGCCGTGATGGCGGCAGAACATGGACGTCCAGGCCCCGCCCGCGCACAGCACGGCGCTGGTTCGAATCAGCCCCGCCTCGGTGACCACGCCGGAAACTCGCCCGGCTTCAGTTTCCAGGCCGCGCGCGGCGACGTTCTGATGCAGCGTCGCCCCCAGTGCGCGCGCCGCCTCGGCGATCGCGGGGGCGGCGAGGAATGGTTCGGCGCAACCGTCCGTCGGGGAATAGAGGCCGCCAAGCCAGGTCTTTCCGGCCTGCGGCAGCAGCTTCGCCACCTCCCCCGAACTGAGCACCCGCCCGTCGAGCTGACGCTCGCGGGCGATCTGCTCCCATCGCTCCCAGCCCGCGAGTTCCGCCGGGTCGTCGGTGACGACCAGCAATCCGGTCCGGCGAAAGCCAAGGTTGCGGCCCGTCTCTCCGGCAAGGCTGGACCATTGCGAGAGGCTGAGGCGCGCGATCTCCAGTTCCGGCACGCTGCGGCCCGTCAGGCGGCACCAGCCCCAATTGCGGCTCGATTGCTCCGCGCCGATCTGGCCCTTCTCCACCAGGGCCACCGAATGGCCCTTCCTGGCGAGGTAATAGGCGGCGGACACGCCCATGATCCCGCCACCGATCACCACGACGTCCGCCTTGTGCGGCAGAGTGCCCTCGCTCGCAATCGCGGCGACCGTGGAGGGCATCTCAGAGGCCCAGGTCGGCTGCTACGTCGTCCAACGCCGCGCGCAGTCGTGCGACCAGCACGTGGATTTCCGATTCGGTGATGACCAGCGGCGGGGCGATCGCGACGCGGTTGGCCGTGGCCCGCAGGATCAGGCCGTGGCGGCGCGCCTGCGCGTCCACGCGCTCCCCCGGCTTGACGTCGGGCGCGAAGGACGAGCGCGTCGCCTTGTCGCGCACCAGTTCCACACCCGCCATCAGACCGCGTCCGGACACGTCGCCGACCAGCGGGTGCGATTTCAGTTCGGCCAGCGCCCCCAGGAACACCGGTTCCAGCGCCTGCACACGCCGCACGAGGTCCATTTCCTCATAGATCCGCAACGTTTCCAGCGCGACCGCAGAGGCCACCGGATGCCCGGCATAGGTGAAACCGTGCACGAAACTGCCGAGCCGGTCGCTCTGGACCAGGATCGACTGGAAAATCCGTTCGTTCATCAGCACGGCCGAGATCGGCTGCATCGCCGCCGACAGGGCCTTCGCACAGGTCACGATATCGGGCTCCACGCCGCAGGTCTGACTGCCCCACATCTGGCCGGTACGGCCGAACCCGCAGATGACCTCGTCCGCCACCATCAGGATGTCGTATTTGCGCAGCACTGCCTGGATCTTGTCGAAATATCCGGCGGGCGGCGGCAGCGCCCCCGCGCCTCCACCCTGGATCGGGTCGGCCCAGAAGGCGCCGATCGTGTCTGGGCCTTCACGCAGGATCAGCGCCTCCAGCTCTTCGGCCATGCGGGTCGAGAACTGCTCCTCCGTTTCTCCCTCGATATGGTCACGATAGTAATGCGGGCAGGAGGTGTAGAGGAAATCGCTGTACGGCATGCCGAAGCCGGTATGGAAGCTGGGAATTCCGGTCAGGCAGATCGTCGCGACGGTCGAACCGTGGTAGCTGTCCCGCCGCGAAATGATCTTCCGCTTTTCCGGCCGATCCTGCGCGTTCCAGTGGTACCAGACCAGCTTCAGGGCGGAATCATTGGCTTCCGATCCCGAACACTGCAGAAGCACTTTGGACATCGGCACGGGCGCGATGCTCAGCAGATGTTCGCACAGGTTGATCGCGTGCTCGTTCGAGGCGCCGCGAAACACGTGGTAGTAGCCAATCTGCCGCATGGCCTCGTACGCCACGCGGGCCAGGCGTTCGTTGCCGAAACCAAGTGATGCGCACCACAGCGCGGATGCGCCCTCCAGGAAGGTGTTGCCCGCATCGTCCACGACCTCGATCCCGCGGCCGCGCTCCATGATGTGCGGGCCGGTCTCGAGATGCCGGCGGGCATGGGTGTAGGGATGCAGCACGGCGGCGATGTCTCGCGCGTGGATGCTGTTCGCAAGCGGGTTTGTCATCACAGGGCCTCCGGCATCAGGCGTGAGGGGAACGGGGATCGAGTGCGTCCCGCAGCCCGTCGCCCAGGAAATTGAAGCTAGTCACGGCGAGGGTGACCGCGATCCCGGGCAGAAGTGCAAGCCACGGTGCGGTCGTCAGGTATTGCTGCGCCTTCTCGAGCATGTTGCCCCAGCTCGCGATGGGCGGCTGGATACCGTAACCCAGGAAGCTTACATAGGATTCCAGCAGGATCGCCCGCGCCACGATCAGCGTGGCTGCCACCAGGATCGGGGCAACGGCGTTCGGCAGCAGCTCGCGAAACATGATTCTTCCGTTGCCCGAACCGATCACGACCGCCGCTGCGGTGAAGTCCCGGGCCACAAGCCCGCGTATCTGCGCCTGGGCCATCCGTGCGACTTCCATCCAAGAGGTCAGCGCGATGATGAGCGTGATCGCCAGCACACCGGGGTTGACCAGCGCGGCAAGGGTGAGCAGCAGAAAGATCGAAGGAAAGCAAAGCACCGCGTCCACCAGACGCATCAGGACGTCGCCTACCAGTCCGCCATAGAAGCCGGCGACCGTCCCGACGACGGTCCCGACGCCGACGCTGATCATCATGGCGGCGCAGCCCAGGGAGAGGGAGATGCGGCCCGCCATCAGCAATCGCGCCAGCAGGTCGCGCCCCAGTTCGTCGGTGCCCAGCAGATGCGGCCCGGCGAAGGGCGGCTGGAACCGATGCCGTATGTCGATCTGGAACTCGTTGTAAGGCACGAAGCTCGGGCCGATCGCACAGGCCAGGACCAGCAGCACGATGATGCCGACGCCGATCAGCGCGAGCCTGTGGCGGGCGAACCGGTGCAGGACAGGCCAGCGCGGACGCGACGCGGCGATCGCCGACGCGCTCAAGAGAGGCGGATCCGCGGATCGGCCACGACGTACAGGACGTCGGCCAGGAGGTTGCCGCCGATCACCATGATGGCCGACAGCACGAGCAGTCCCATCACCACGGGGTAGTCGCGATACCCGAGCGAATCCAGGAACAGCCGCCCCATGCCCGGCCAGGTGAACACTGTCTCCGTGACCAGGGCGCCGCCCAGGAGTGTCGGTAGTTCCAACCCGGCCACGGTGATCATCGGCAGCAGCGCATTGCGCAAGATGTGCCGCATCATCACGATGCGGTCGGGCATGCCCTTTGCGCGTGCTGTGCGGATGTAATCCTGTCCGATCACCTCCAGCATGGCCGAGCGCATGAACCGGCTCCAGGTTGCCGTCGTGACCAGGCCGAGCACGAGGGCGGGGCCGATGAGATGATGCAGAAACACCAGCAAAGAGCCGCCGCCTGGCGGTCCGGCATTGCCCGGCGGCAGCCATCCAAGCCGGACAGAAAAGACATAGATCACAACGAGCCCGAACCAGAAGGTCGGTACGGACAGCGCAACCATGGCGCCCACCGTTACGATCTGATCGAACAGCGAGTAGCGCCGCACCGCGCCGATCGCTCCGATGACGCCGCCCAGCAGCACGGCAATGAGGGTCGCCGCGCACATCAGCTCCAACGTGGCGCCGATCCGAGAGAAGATGACCGCCAGCACCGGCGAGTCATCCCGGTAGGAGTGACCCCAGTTGCCGCGCAGGAGATTGCCGACCCAATGGAGGTACTGGAACGGCAGCGGCCGGTCCAACCCCATGCGCACGGCAAGTCGTTTCAAATCCGCTTCGCTCATGCCCGGCGTGTTGGCGAACTGCGAAAGCGGCCCCCCCGGTGCAAGGTGCAGTACGGAAAAGCCAATCAATGTCACCAACCAAAGCAACAGGACACTCTGCGCCAGCCGGCGCACCAGGAACGCCGTCATGCGCGTGGCCCCGCTTTCGACCTCAGGCGCTCCATTTCCAGTCCCGAGCGTTCCAGCAGTTGGAGCGGTAGTTGATGTTGGGTTGATATCCCTGCACCTTCACCTTGGTGCCCTCGGTGCTCTTTTGTTGCGCGATTGGCAAGAATGGCAGATCCTTGCGCACCAGTTCCTGCACCCGCCAATAATTCTGGCGGCGCTTCTCCTGGTCGAGCGTTGCCACGCTCTCATGCAGAAGCCTGTCCACCTCGAGATTGGCATATTGCATCGTATTGCTGCCGGTTCCGGTCTTGACCGGAATATTCCAGCTCCCAAGCCGGTCGCTGGCGTCCGGATCGGAACCGATCGAGAAAATGGCGCCAACGATCGTGGACTGGAATTGGCTCTTGCGCCAGAAATCGCCCCAGACCACCGCCGCCGGGTAGTTCTTGATGGAAAGTTCCGCGCCAATTTTCTGCCACCCCTGTTGCAGGAACTGCTGCGTCTGCTCACGCAGGTGGTTTCCCGCAACCGTGGAACAATCGAAGCTTAGTCGCACGCCGTTCTTTTTCCGTATTCCGTCCGAGCCGTGCTTCCAGCCCGCCTGATCGAGCAGCGCATTCGCCTTGGCGACATCAAAAACGTGCTTGGGCAGGTTCGGATCATAGGCCCAGGACTGCTGCGGCAGGTACGATTCGGTCGGGATGTCGTTGCCGTAGAAGATGTCGTTAAGGATCGCATCCTTGTCCATCGACAAGTAGAGCGCCTCGCGCACCGCCGGATCCTGGAACACCGGAAGGCCGTTGTTGAACATGAAACTGGTCAGGTAACCCGATGGTGCCGCATAAAGCTTCAGCCCCGGTACCGCCTTGACCTCGTCGAGGTTGTCCGGGGTGATCCCGGCGATTCCAAGCACGTCGATGGCACCCGTGACGAACTGGGTCTTCAATCCGGTCATATCCGGAATGTATTTGAACACCAGCCTTGCAACGTGCGGACCGTCTCCATAGAACTTTTCATTGGCGACCAGGCTTACATAGTCACCGGGGCGGCGCTCACCCCACTTGAAGGGACCAGTGCCGATCGGAAGGTTGTTGAACGATACATCCTGCCCTTCGGCCGCCGCGCCCGGCACGTGCTTTGGTACGATCTGCGTCCAGGCCAGAATGGCGAAATAGGGCGCATAGACCTGCTCCATGGTCCAGGTCAGCTCGGTCGGGCTCAACACCTTGATATCCTGAACCATATTGTGGCCGGAACGGGACATCGCGGGGAAGTTCGGGTTCCGGATGAGGTCCAGGGTGAACTTCACATCCTCGGCCGAGAATGGTGCACCATCGTGCCAGGTGACGTCACTGCGCAACTTTACTCGCCAGGTCAATCCGTCCCTGGAAATACCGCCGTTGGCAATCGACGGGACCTCCGTGGCAAGGTCCGGGACGAAGGTCCCGTCGGGCGAAATGCGCCAAAGCGCGCTGAACAGATTCAGGTGCACGCCATCGTCGACTTCGATATGAGCCCGCAACGGGTGGAAGCGCGTCGGCTCCTGCGAGAGGCCAACGATGATCTGCCCCTTCGGGGGCCCCTCGGGCACCGCGGCTCTCGTCGGTTGCCAAGCAGCAGCGAGTGTCGCCATGCCCGCCCCTTGAAACAGGGCGCGGCGGGGCAGGATCAGTCTGGGATGATGGTCGTCGCCCCGGCCCATGGGCCATTCCTCCATGTCGCATGGCGGTGCTCTTGTCCGATCGTCTCAGCGGGCATCCAGCGTGTCCAATCGGAATTCGGTACCCGCCGATAAGTTCGAATTATGGGATCCCGGTCGCAGTACAGACCGGACAAAGGAGATCGATGTCGTTCGTGTCGCCGTACATTTCAAGACGCTTACTTGTGCAACTTCAGATTCCCAATGTGCGGCAGTCCGCCCTTCGCCGGATCGAGTTGCGCACGGACGATCGGCGCGGGTTCGGCGCAACGGTCACTGGCGCGCTCAGGCCTTCGACACGTTGTAGAACAACGGCATGCCGGACAGCACGCCGGTCAGGGTCTTGCGATAGGCGGAAATCGCGCTCCACCGGCAAGTGGGGATGAATGGCACGTCCTGCCACGCCTGCAACTGCATCTTGCGGCAGATCTCCTTGCGGGCGGCTTCATCCGGGGCCACGAACCAATCCGCGCGCAGCGATTCCAGTGCCGGGCTGGTGGGCCAGCCGGGCCACGCCGCCATGCCGTTGCCGCGCAAGGCCAGGTTGACCGCCGGATCCCACAGCTCCAGTCCAGGCAGATAGGTGTCGGTGACATTCCATCCGCCTTTGGCCGGCGGGCCAGGGTTGGCCCGCCGTTGCAGCCACGTTCCGAAATCGAGCGATACGATATCGATATCGAGTCCGGCGCGGCGCATCTGGTCTGCCCCCACCAGATCCTGCTGCGACATGCCGTAATTGTCCGATGCGGACAGGTAGATGACCTTCTCGCCCTTGTAGCCTGCCGCGGCCAATTCCCGCTTCACCTTGTCGTAGTCGCGCTTGCTGGTCAGCGCCTCCATCCCCGCGTCGGACGCCATGGGCGAGTTCGGACAGAACACCCCCACCTTGTCCTGCCACAGCGCATGATCCGACCCACCGATGGCCTCCCCGATCTCGGTCTGGTTGACGGCGCCCAGCACGGCGCGGCGGATCGCCGGATTGTCGAACGGTGGCTGCAGATGGTTGAACCGCATGATCCCCATATAGCCGGTCGGGGTGACATCCGTGGAGACGATGACCTCCGGCGACCGCTTCAGGACCGGGATCAGGTCGAACAGGATATCGTCGTACCAATCGATCTCGCCGGTGATCAGGGCATTGGCCGCGGTCGACGCATCGGGGATCACGGTGAACTCGATACGTTCCACTCTGGGAATCTTCGGGCCGGAGGTGAATTCCGTCTTGCTGCCGGGGCGTGGCACGTAGCCGGCGAACTTCTGCCAGACCGACCTCACGCCGCTGACGCGCTCGCCGGCGATGTAGCGATAGGGTCCGCTGCCCACCACCTCGGTCACCTGCTTGGCGGGGTCAGCGATCAGGCGCGCCGGCATGATCACCGGCACATAGCTGGTGCTCTTTGCCAGGGCGTTCGGCAGCAGCGGGAATGGGTGCTTCAGGCGAAACACGACCTCCTTGTCGGAGGCGGCGGAGATGTCGTCCGTTGCCGCCATCAGCACCTGACCGAACCCATCACGCGCGCCCCAGCGTTTGATGCTGGCGACGACATCCCGTGCAAGGACAGGCTCGCCATCGTGGAACTTCAATCCATCGCGCAGGGTCAGACGCCATTGCTTGTTGTCGTTCTCCACGACATGACCCGCGACCATCTGCGGATGCGGATTGAGTTTGCTGTCGAGCCCGTACAGCGTGTCGTAGCTCATCAGCGCCAGATAGCGGGTGCTGAACGCCGTGGTCCAGATCGGGTCCAGGATCATCAGGTCGCCGCCCGGCTTGAACTTGAGCGTGTTTTGCGCCGCGGCGGATGCCACGCGCGGGGCGGCAAGCCCGGCCGCCAGGCTGGCCGCAGACCCCAGAAAACGCCGTCGTTCCATTTTTCCTGTCTCCGATGATGCGTCAGAAGGCGAACAGGTTTTCGCGCAACGTGGGGCCGGCATAGCTGGTGCGCGCCAGGCCGCGCCGCTGCAGAATGGGCATCAGCTTCGTCACGATCTCGGTCAGGTACTGGAAGTCGCCCACCTTGACGCGGAAATGGAAGCCGTCCGCACCACCTTCGATGGCTGTCTGTTCTATGATGTCGGCGACCTGCTCCGGCGTGCCACAGATGGGGAAGGTTTCGTGCATCCCCTCATGCTTGGCGATTTCGCGCAGCGTCATGTCCTTCTTGGCTTCGGTATATTGCAGCAGCTTGCCGATCATTCCCTGCACGGGCAGGTCAGGTGGCAGCGGCTTGTCGAGGTCGTATTTACTGAAATCAATTCCGATCATGGCCGAAAGATAACTCAGGCCGGATTCGGCATCGGCCTTTTCATAGTTCTGCGCCCATTTCTCCTGCGCCATGGCGGGCGTGTCGCCCATCACCGGCTTGATGGAGAAGAAGACCTTGCAACTCGCGGGATCGCGCCCGGCAGCCGTGAGCTGGTTGCGCAAGCGGGTCGAGTAGGCGCGCATGTCCTGCACGCTGTTCTTGTGCGCGATCACCATGTCGGCGTTGGTTACCGCGAACTGCTGGCCGCGCGGCGAGGTGCCGGCCATGATGATCACCGGATGCCGTTGCGGCAGCGCCGGCAGGTTCAGCGGCCCGCGGGAGCGGAAATACTTGCCGGCAAAATGGATGGGCTTCACCTTGGCGGGATCGGCGAAGACATTCCGTTCCCGGTCTTCCAGGACAGCGTCGGTCGCCCAACTGTCCCACAGCCTGCGCACCAGATCCAGGTATTCATCGGCGATATTATAGCGCTCGTCGTGCTCCGGCAGCTCATTCTGGCCGAAATTCTGCGCCGCCGTGGCGTTGGCCGAGGTCACGACGTTCCACGCGGACCGCCCGCCGGTCAGGTGATCGAGGGTCCCCATCATGCGCGCCAGCAGGAACGGCGGATACAGGCTCGTGGATAGGGTGGCACCGAGGCCGATATGGCGGGTGGCGCCGCCCATCATCGCCAGGATCGGTGCGGGATCGAGATGCACCTCCAGCCCGTGCTTCACATAGTGGTCGTTGCTGTCGCCATAGGTGGCGGGGATGGCGGGAATATCGGCGAACAGCACCATGTCCATGAAGGCGCGCTCGCACAGCCGGGCGATGTCCATGTAAAGATCACCGCGGCGCCAGTCGTAGATGCCGGCGGACGGAACGTTCCAGTAATGCGCACCGGGTGCACCGAACCAGGCGAAATGCAGCATCTTGACCATCTGTCGCCTCTTCGGGGGCCGCACGGGTGCCGGCTGCGGCGCTGGCCCGCAAACACATCCGGCATCGCAACAACCCTCTCCAGTACAGAGCCGCCTATATCAGGCCGCCCGACGATACGGCGTCGCCTCCCTTTTGGTACGGGCCTTGCTGGGCCAGTCCCGGTCCGTACCAGCATTATGGTGAAATCATACACTCCCGGCCTTCGTATGCAACGCCATTGAAAAAATATGGCGAAATTTTTTATCTCTGCGCCGGCGCCCGCCGCGTGAACCCGTTCGCCGGCGGCGTCAGCCCCAGATGGGCCCGCAACGTCCGCCCGGCATAGGCCGTGCGGAACAGGCCTCTCCGTTGCAGCTCCGGCACAACATGATCGACGAAATCGTCCAGCCCCTGCGGCAGCACCGGCGGCATCACGTTGAACCCGTCGGCGGCGCCGGCGCGGAACCAGTGTTCCAGCTGGTCGACGATCTGGGAGGGGGTGCCAACGATTTGCCAATGCCCGCGCGCGCCGGCGATACGCAGGGCCAGTTGGCGAACGGTCAGGTCTTGCTCTCGCGCCAGGGCATTGAGCATGGCCGAACGGCTCTTGCCGCCAATCACCTCCGGCAGCGCCGGCACGGGGCCGTCGATCGGATACGGCGAGAAATCGACGCCGGTCATGCGCGACAGCAATGTCACCGCGACTTCGGGCGCAATGAGCGCCTGCAGTTCCTCATATCGTTCCCGCGCTTCCGGTTCGGTGCGACCGATCACCGGGAACACGCCGGGCATGATCCGGATCGAGTCGGGATCGCGCCCGGCCCGCGCCGCCCGCGCCTTGACGTCGGCATAGAAGGCACGCGCCGGCTCCACCCCTTGATGCGCGGTGAATACGACCTCCGCCGTCTCCGCGGCCAGGTCCTTGCCGTCGTCGGATGACCCCGCCTGCACAAGTACCGGCGCCCCCTGCGGCGAGCGCGGAACGTTTAGCGGCCCGCGCACGGAAAAATACGGATCGTGATGATCGAGGACGTGCATCCGGTCCGGCACGAAGAACAGGCCGCCGGCCTTGTCGCGCACGAAGGCATCATCGTCCCAACTGTCCCACAGGCCCTGCACGACCTCGGCGAACGCGCGGGCGCGCCGATACCGGTCGGCGTGTTGCGGATGCACGTCGCGGCTGAAGTTGAAGGCTTCGTCGGGGCTGGCCGAGGTGACCAGGTTCCACCCCGCGCGCCCGCCGCTGATCTGGTCCAGCGAGGCGAATTTGCGGGCCACGTGATAGGGTTCGTTATACGTAGTGGTAACGGTTGCAACCAACCCGAGATGGGTGGTGCGCGCGGCCAGGGCGGACAACAGGGTCAGCGGTTCGAAATGGCCGAAATGCGCAATACGGGACACCGCGGCCATGGTCTCACCCTGCCGCGGCAGCACGGCCAGGCTGTCGGCCAGGAACATCATGTCGAACAGCCCGCGTTCGGCAGCCCGAGCGAGCCGGACGTAATGTTCGAAATCGACCCCCGCCTCGGCACAGGCATCGCGCTGCCGCCACGCCGCGATGTGATGCCCGGTCGGGTAGATGAACGCGCCCAGGCTCAACATGCGGGGGGCGCGGGTCATGGGCTACAGACCGAACCGATCCAGCACCCGGCCTTTCGCCACTGCCGCGCGCACGCCCAGCGGCCAGAACCGGTGCAGTGCCATCGGGCGCAGATCGGAGATGGGCATGTCAAGGTCCGCATCCGGATCGATCAAGCGGCGCGCGAGTTGGCCGCCCATGGCGGTGGACAGCGCCACGCCGCGCCCATTGTATCCCAGGCAGGCGAACAACCCGGGCGCCAGCACGTGCAAATGCGGCCAGTGGTCGGGGGTCACCGCCACGCACCCGTTCCATCCATGGGTCCAGCGGGTTCCCTGCAGCGCCGGCCACAAACGTTCCGCGTAGCGTGTCAGCATCGGCAGCCGATCCGCGCCATCGGTCGGACACATCGGCCCGCGCCCGCCGAACACCAGCCGGTCCTGTTGATCGATGCGGCAGTACATCGTGATCCGTCCGGCTT
>NZ_DASZTJ010000193.1:0-16704 GCF_035548235.1 Rhodopila sp. | reverse complement strand
GGCATTGATCTGCGCCAGCACCCGCCGCGCGACCGAGGCGCCGATCGCCCAGCCCACCAGCCGCCCGCCTTGCTCGCGCACCCGCTCCTCGATCGCGGCGCGCAGCGAGTCCTCCTTGCCGGCCAGGGCGGTTTTCAGTTGCGCCAGGATGAAGCCGAACACTTCCTGGTGCCGGCCGCCGTCGACCAGGCTGTGCATCGCGCGGGCGACGACCAGCCCGCCGCCGGGTCCGCCGACGATCCGCGGCACGATCCGCGCCAGGACGCGGCGGGCGCGGCCGTCCTCCACGCTGGAGAGGATACGCGGCAGCATGCCGGCCAGCGCCACCGCCGCGGGGCGCGAGGCCGCCGGATCGGCCAGGAACCGGTGCAGGATCGACGGCAGGTCGAGCTTCGCCAGGACGTTGGAGACCTCGGCGCCGGTGAACACGTGGTTGGCCACGAACCGCCCCAGCGCCTGGCCCAGCCGGTGGCGCTGGTTCGGGATGATCGCGGTATGCGGGATGGGGATGCCCAACGGATGGCGGAACAGCGCCGTGACCGCGAACCAGTCCGCGACGCCGCCGACGAAGCCGGCCTTCGCCGCCGATTGCAGCAGGCCGGACCACCAGTTTTGCGGGATCGCATAGCTGACGCCGGTCAGGATCGCCATCAGCAGCAAAAGGCAGGACGCAAGCGCCCGGTGCCGCCGCAGCGACCGGCGGGCGAGGAAGTCGACGTCGGTTTCACTCATCGTGCCCCTGTTTAGGCGCAGAGACAGTCTTCCGTCCAACCGGCTGCAATGTTATACAGTAACTATGGTTGACCCCCTCTCCCCCATCGCAGGCGCCTCCGCCCGGCTGTTCCTGGCGGTTGTCGTGCTGGCGGCGGTCTGGGGGATCGTGGCGTGGGCGCTGTGACGCCGATCACTTTTCATCATGTGGCGCTTCGGCACGGGCAGCGTGTCGTGCTGTCCGACGTCACCGGCGTCCTGGCCCCCGGCAGCCTGACGGCGCTGGTGGGGTCCAACGGCACGGGCAAGACCACGCTGCTGCGCGCCATCGCCGGCCTGCACCCCGTCGCCGCCGGCACGATCGACCGCGGGGCCCTGCGCCCCGCCGACATCGCCCTGCTGGCCCAGGGCAGCCACCTGGACCGCTCCTTCCCGATCACCTGCCTGGAGGTCGTGGCCCTGGCCGGCCCGCGCGTCGGCGTGCTGCGCGCGATCGGCCGCGACCGGCTGGCCGCCGCGCGGGCCGCGCTGGCGAAGGTGGGGCTGGAGGGGTTCGAGCGGCGGCATATCGAGGCGCTGTCCGCCGGCCAGTTCCAGCGGGTGCTGTTCGCCCGCACCATCGCGCAGGACGCCGCGCTGATCCTGCTGGATGAGCCGTTCACCAACGTCGACACGGACACCGTCGCCATCCTGCTGTCCGTCATCGCCGACTGGCACGCCCAGGGCCGCACCGTCGTCGCGGTGCTGCACGACCTGGACCTCGCGCGCCGGTATTTCCCCCAGGTCGTCACCCTTGCGGACGGGCATGCGACCTGGTTTCCCCAGCCCCCGATCGGCCTGATCCGAGCCGCCTGATGCTCGACGTCCTGCTGGAGCCGTTCGCGCTCGGTTTCATGCGCCGCGCGCTCGCCGGGTGCCTGGCCTTGTCCGTGGCGGCGCCGCCTTTGGGCGTCTTCCTGGTGCTGCGGCGCATGAGCCTCATGAGCGACGTGCTGCAGCACGGCGTCCTGCCCGGCATCGCGGTCGGGGCGATCGTCGCCGGCCTGTCGGTCTGGGCGATGGGGCTGGGCGGCATCGTGGCCGGGCTGACCGTGGCGATGATGGCCGGATGGCTCGCGCGCCGGACGGGGGGGAAGGAGGACAGCCAACTCGCCGGCATGTACCTGGTGGCGCTGGCGGCCGGCGTCGCGCTGATCTCCATGCAGCACGGCATCGACCTGACGCACCTGCTGTTCGGCAACGTGCTGGCCGTGGACGACCCGGCGCTGGTCGGGATGGCCGCCGCCGCGACCGTCACGCTGCTGGTGCTGTCGGTGATCTGGCGGCCGCTGGTGCTGGAGAGCCTCGATCCCGGCTTCGTCGCCGCCACCGGCGGACGAGGCGGGTTGTGGCACCTGCTGTTCCTGACGCTGGTCGTGCTGTGCGTGGTGTCCGGCTTCGTCGCGCTGGGCACGCTGATGGCCGTCGGGCTGATGATGCTGCCGGCCATCGCGGCGCGGCACTGGTCCGACTCGCTGGCGGGGCAGGTCAGGGCGGCGGTGCTGGTCGCCTGCCTGTCGTCGTTCGGCGGCCTGGTCGCGTCGTACTATTTCAACATCCCGGCCGGTCCGTCGATCGTGCTGACGGCCGGCGCGTTCTGGATCGTCAGCCTGCTGCTGGGGCCGCGCGCCGGATTGTGGCGGCAAGCCATACCCAGCGCCTGAAAATGCCTTTTTCTGGCGGCAAACGTCCCCCGGCGCTAAGGAGCACCGGATGGACTGGTTTCGCCGCAAGGTTTTCGTCACGGGGGGCGCAGGCTTCCTCGGCTCCAACCTCTGTCACGCGCTCGCCCAGCGCGGGGCCCGCGTCGTCGCGCTCGACGGGTTCCTGTTCGGCGGCGGCGCCAATCCGCGCAACCTCGACGGCGCCGATATCGACCTGGTGCGCGGTGACATCCGGGAGATCGACCTGCGCAACCTGTGCGAGGGCGCGTCGGTCATCTTCAACCTCGCCGCCCAGACCAGCCACATGGGCGGCCAGGCCGACCCGCTGGCGGATATCGACATCAACGCCGTCGCCCAGGTCCGGCTGATCCAGGCCGCGCGGGAAGCCGCGCCGGAGGCGATCGTCGTGCATGCCTCCACCCGCCAGTTCTATGGCCGGGTGGAGACGCTGCCGGTTGCCGAGAACCAGCCCGTCGCCCCGCCCGACGCCAACGGCGTGTCGAAATTCGCCGGCGAGCAGTACTGGATGCTGGAACACCGCGTCCGCAACCGCCCCGTCGTCTCCCTGCGCCTGACCAACTGCTACGGCCCCCGCCTGCGCATCCGCGACGCGCGGCAGACCTTCCTGGGCATCTGGATCCGCTGCGTGCTGGAAGGCCGCCCGTTCGAGGTCTGGGGCGGCGAGCAGTTGCGCGACCTGACCTATGTCGACGACGTCACCGCCGCCTTCATCGCCGCCGCGGAGAACCCGGCCTGCCACGGGCAAATCTTCAACATCGGCGGTGCGCCGCCGGCCTCCTTGCGCGACCTGGCGGACCTTGTCGTCAAGGTCTCGGGCGGCACGGCCAGCTACCTCACCCGCGAATTCCCCGCCGACCGCGCGCGCATCGACATCGGCAGCTACCACGCCGACGACACCGCGTTCCGCGCCGCCAGCGGCTGGGTGCCGCGCACGGGGCTGGAGGAAGGCATCGGCCGCACCATGGACTGGTACCGCACCCGGCTGGGAGATTACCTATGATCCCTCAAGCGAACCCCGGCGCCGGCTATCGCGCTCTGAAGGCGGAGATCGACGACGCCGTCGGCCGCGCGTTGTCGTCCGGCTGGTACGTCCTGGGCCAGGAGCTTCGCGCGTTCGAGGCGGAGTTCGCCGCCTGGCTGGGCGTCCCGTCGGTGATCGGATGCGGCAACGGCACGGACGCGATCGCCCTGGCGCTGCGCGGCCTGGGCATCGGACCGGGATCCGCCGTCGTCACCGTATCCCACACCGCCGTCGCCACCGTGGCGGCGATCGAGATGGCCGGCGCCACGCCGCTGCTGATCGACATCGATCCGGTCCATTACACGCTCGACCCGGACGCGCTGGCCGAGGTGCTGGCGTATCCGCCGCCGGGCCTGCCGCCGATCCGAGCGGTGATCGCGGTGCATCTGTACGGCCAGCCGGCCGACCTGGATCGGATCGTCCCGCTGTGCCGGGACCACGGGATCGCGCTGGTCGAGGACTGCGCCCAGGCGCACGGCGCACGGCTGCACGGCCAGCGCGTCGGCACGTTCGGGGACGCGGCGACGTTCAGCTTCTACCCGACCAAGAACCTCGGTGCGCTGGGCGATGGCGGCGCCGTCGCGGTCAAGGACCCGGACCTGGGGGCCCGTATCGCCGCGCTGCGGCAATATGGCTGGCGCCAGCACTACATCAGCGACGAGGTCGGGGTGAACAGCCGCCTGGATGAGGTCCAGGCCGCGATCCTGCGCGTCAAGCTGCCCCACCTGGATGCGCAGAACGAGCGCCGGCGGCGCATCGCCAAGGCCTATACGGCGGCGCTGCCCGCCTGCCTGGTCGCACCCAGCGTCCGCGCGGACGCGGGCCACGCCTTCCATCTGTATGTCCTGCGCAGTTCGGCGCGGGACGCGGTGCAGGCGGACCTGCGGGGCCTGGGGGTCGGGACGGGCATCCACTATCCGGTCCCGGTCCATCGCCAGCCCGCCTACAAGGACCGGGTGCGGCTATGGGACGGCTGCCGGAAAAGCGAGACGGCGGCGGCCGAAGTGCTCAGCCTGCCGCTTTATCCCGAACTGACGGACCAGCAGGTGCAGACGGTCTGCCGGGCCCTGCATCAAATCGCCGGTCATTTGGGGACGACGGACTGATTGCCCCCCGGTGATCCCGGCGGCGGGATCACCGGCGTCGCGCCTTCGCGCGGCGGGGTGACGGTCATGCCCGGGTCGACCGCGGGCGGTTTGATCGTGCCGTGGTCCTTCGACAGCTTCTCGCTGAGCGTCCCGCGGTCGTGATCGGCCGGGGCGATCCTTTCCGGCGGCGTGTTCGGCCGCCTGGTGGGAGGCACCGGCACGGTGGGGTTCTGCGGGGCCGGCGTGGCGGTTGGCGGCTGCTGGGCCAGGGCCACGCCTCCGGTTGCCAGGAATAACGACAGGATCGCTCCGGACATCGTTTTTCGGGTCATGGTGCCTCCTTGCGCCAAGCGGCGGTGACCGCGATCCCTTTGCCGCCGTGGGCGGCCGGCCCCTTCATGGCCGACGCGATCGCATCGTCACCGACAACCAAGCCGCGGGCCGACGAACCCTCGTCATGACCGGCCTTGGGCCGGCCATCCACGACGTCAGCGACATCAACCGGTCAAAGCCGTGAAGGGCCGGGGCGAGCCCGGCCAGGAAGGCCGCGATCAGTGCCGCTTCTTTCTCACACCCAAGCTTTCGGCCCGCCCCATCTCAACGCACGAGAGGCCTCGCCGTTTCCGGCCTCACCGGGAAGCGATAGTCGCCGGCGATGGCCTGCACTTCCTGGAAGAAGCCGTCCACCGCGGCCCGTATCTCCTCCGAGTCGCCCTCCCTGTGGGCCAGGGCGTTCAGCGCAAGGACCTTGCGCGTCTCAACCCAGCGCGGCGGATCGTCCGTCCGGATGGCCAGATGGGTGATGAGCTGGCGCGCCACCGTTTCGAGCACGGCAAGGCGTGCGGAGAGATCGGCGATCTCCGACATTCGAGGCTCCCGCTGTCATGGTGTGGCGGCTGCTTACCACCCGCCCGCGCCGCGTGGCAGTCGAATCGCCCGACCTATCGCGATCGTGAGCAGGGGCGCCTTGCCACGCCGCGGGTGCGAATCCCGGATAGGAAATCGCCGCCGGCCATGCGAAAATCCTTTCGCTTCGATAATCGTGGTGGGATCGTCCGATGGCGTGTTTCTGCAAGGAGAGCGTCTCAACGCTGGCGCTGACGCTGCCGAGTCTTCAGGCGGCGGCGACGATGTCGATGTCGCTGTCGCTCACCGACCAGCTTGGCGCGCTGGCGCGGATGATGCTGAACCTGGGTGTCGGCTTCAATCCCGACCCGTCCTGGCTGGGGATTTCGTTCCCCAGCCTGTCGCTCAACGCCGGCGCGATGGCGACGCTGTCGGCCTTCGCCCAGTTGCAGGCGACGATGGCGCCGCTGGGGATCGACCTGACCACGCCGGCGGGCGCCAGCGCCTTCGCGCAGCTCGCCGCGTCCATCGCCGCGCGGTTGCCTGGGCTGGGCCTGGGCCTGGGGGCCAATCTCGGCGCCTGGACCCAGCTCTCGGCGGCGTTGCAGGCCTGCGCGCAGATCCGGGCGGGATTGGCGCTGGACCTGTCGGCGCCGCTCGGCCTGGACGTATCGGCGTGGAGCAGCTTCCTGATGCAGTTGCAGATGCTTCTGCCGATGCTGTCGCTGGTCTCGCAGCTTGGGCTGACGGGCAACATCGCGGCGCAGCTTGCTGCGATGCTGAAGGTCATGTTGGGGATCCCGATGCCGCAATTCTCCCCTGGCTCCCTGTCGGCGATGGCCAGCCTGAGTTCCGCGCTGTCCGCCGTCGCGCAGATCAACGCCATGCTGGGGATCAACGCATTGTCGCTTGGACTGCCGGCGGTGCAGGCCATGGTGCAGGAACAGGTCCAGGCGACCGTCGGCGCGGTGCAGAGCACGCTGGGCCTGTCGCTCGGCGCGGCGATCCCGTTCCTGGCGAAGTTGCAGTTGGGGCCGACGATGATCGCGACGCCGTCGAACGTGATGGCCGCGATGAACCTGCAGCTGCCGGCGATGAACTGGCAGGTCCCGGCGATGCCGAGCCTGCCGGTGCTGAGCATCGGGCTGCCGATCGCGGCGCTGGCGGCTCAGTTGAAGGCGGCGCTGAACCTTAGCATGGCGCTGTCGCCGTGCATGGGCGGGTGCGACATGGCGGCGTTGGGGTTTTGAGGGGTTGCGGCTTGGGACGGAATGTCGTCGATCCATCTCCGTCGGGATGCTGCCCCTCGTCGGCTTGCCGTCGTCGCGGCGCATCCATGGCTGGTGCGGTTATCACCTGCGGTCGTTTTCGCGCGGAGACGAGCGCTTCGCGCTTATGGAGGGCTCGGAGGCCACGGAGTCATTTCTTTGGCGAATTCAGAGAGTCCGTATTGTATTCGGAACGATAGGCTGCGACCGGGACAATGATCTGCACCTCCATTTTTGCCGTCGCGGGCTGCTGGTGTGCGCGAACGGAGGTGCTGTCGATCATCTGCTGTCGCCGTCATGCGCGGCCGTGATGGCGTCCATCAGCCGGTCCCATACGCCTGCTTTTCGCCATCGGACGAAGCGGTTGTAGCAAGCAGTGCGCGGACCATAGCGCGCCGGAAGAGCGCGTCAGGGCGTACCGGACCGCAACACCCGGAAAATGCCGTTCGGCACGCGCCGGTCGTCTACGCGTGGCACGCCTCGGGGCTTGCTGGGTAGCAGCGGCTCGATCCCGCACCACGCGAAATCGGACAGATCGTATCGGCATCATGCCGACGCTGAATCGGAGTTTCGCGCGAAGGGAAAGCCGCCAGTCGATAACCACGCCAATCCTTGCCGTTGCGGCCATTGCGTCACAAGCTGACATGAAGACATTCAAGCGGCTCGTGAGGGGAGAAACCAATGTCGACATCACTCTATGACCTCAGCGTGCCGACCTTCCTGCAGACTGTGAGGTCCATCGGAGGCTTCCTCGACCGTGCGGCCATGCATTTCGCGGAGACGGGTGTCGATCCCGATAATTTCGTGAACACGCGCCTCTTCGACGACATGGCACCCTTCCATTTTCAGATCGAAGCGGCGTGGCACCATTCCGTGTGGGGGGTGGAGGCCCTGAAGACCGGCGCGTTCACGCCTCCCGCCCTCGTCGGGCCGGTTCCTTTCGCCGACCTGCAGGCCATGATCGTCAAGGCGGAAACGGCGCTGCAGGCGTTCACTCCCCAGGAGGTTAACGGCTGGACGGGCAAGGACCTGGACCTTCAGATCGGCCCGCGAAGGCTTTCCTTCACGTCGGAGACTTTCATTCTCTCCTTCTCACTGCCAAACTTCCATTTTCACGCCGTCACCGCATACGACATCCTGCGATCACGAGGCGTGCCGCTGGGTAAGCGTGATTACGAGGGGCGGCTGCGCACCAGATCATCCTAAGATGAAAATCCTCCATCCAACGACCGGATCGTCGCCAACCAAACAATCCAGTCATTCGCCGTTTATGGGTCCACGGCGTGGATGACGTCCGTAGTTTGATTCGCGTCGCCTGGAAATACTGTTGCAAGCCGTCAGGCTGGTCGACGGCAAGCAAGGGCGCCACCACACCGTCTCCGTACTCTCCGTGTCTCGGTGAAGTCCGCGCAGCGGACGTCTCCGTGCGAAACGAACGTCCGCGATACACGGATCGATGTTTGTTTCGGAGAGAATATAGCGGAGCGCTGCTATACGACATTAAGTCAGGAAGTGCTGATCAATCCAGGCATTTGGATAGAGTTTCCCGTTACGGGTTCGTCCCAAAACGAGGCTATCGCGAAGAAGCGGATCGGCGACTGGCTGCAAGGATAAAGTCATAAGTTCTCCAGCGGTGCGCTCTCCACCGCAAGCGCTGGGCGCGCAGCCCTCCGGCCGCCATGACGGGATTGACTATCTGTACCGACCCCGAAGCATTCCTCCCAGCACCCCTCAAAAAAAGTTGACGCTCCCCGGCGTTGCGCTTAATCAGCGCGGCGGGCCACGTCCCCCCACCGGGACGCTTCTCTTCTGAAAGGGAGAGCCGCAATGGTAGACACCGCCAAGCCGGACGTCCGTCCGAGCAATCCCAATTTCTCGTCCGGGCCGTGCGCCAAACGTCCGGGATTCACCCTCGACGCCCTCTCCGGCGCCTTTCTCGGCCGCTCCCACCGCGCATCCGCCCCCAAGGCTCGGTTGGCCGAAGTCATCTCCCTCTCCAAATCCATCCTCGGCATGCCCGCCGACTGGCGCCTGGGCATCGTCCCGGCCTCCGACACCGGCGCGATGGAAATGGCGATGTGGTCGCTGCTGGGCGCGCGCGGCGTCGATGTCGTTGCATTCGAGAGCTTCGGCGAAGGCTGGGCGACGGACGTCGCCAAGCACCTGAAGCTGTCCGACGCGCGCGTCATCAAGGCCCCGTACGGCAAGCTCGGCGACCCGGATGCCGTCGACTTCGCCCGCGACATTGTTTTCACCTGGAACGGCACCACCTCCGGCGTCCGCGTGCCGAACGCCGACGGCATCCCCGCCGATCGGGAAGGACTGGTGATCTGCGACGCTACGTCCGCCGCCTTCGCCATGGACCTGGCCTGGGACAAGCTGGATGTCGTGACCTGGTCCTGGCAGAAAGTGCTGGGCGGAGAGGCCGCGCACGGCATGCTCGCGCTGTCGCCGCGGGCGGTGGAGCGGCTGGAGACCTACACGCCGCCCTGGCCGCTGCCGAAGATTTTCCGCCTGACCGCCAAGGGCAAGCTGAACGAAGGCATCTTCAAGGGCGAAACGATCAATACCCCGTCCATGCTGTGCGTGGAAGATGCGATCGACGGGCTGCTCTGGGCGCAGAAGATCGGCGGCCTGCCGGCGCTGATCGCACGCTCCGAAGCCAATCTCGCCGCCGTCGCGGCGTGGGTGGAGACCTCGGACTGGGCCGACTTCCTGGCCGAGGAACCGGTGACGCGGTCCTGCACCTCGATCTGCCTCAAGATCACCGCGCCCTGGTTCACGGCGCTGCCCGCCGAAGGGCAGGCGAAAGCGGCGAAGCAACTGGCCGCGCTGCTCGAAAAGGAAGGCGTGGCTTACGATATCGGGTCGTATCGCGATGCGCCGCCGGGCCTGCGGATCTGGGGCGGCGCAACGGTGGAGACCGCCGATATCAAGGCGCTGCTGCCCTGGCTCGACTGGGCCGCGACCCAGATCGCCGCTTCATTCGCTCCTGTCCAGTAACGAAGGGCCAGTCCCATGCCGAAAGTGCTGATCAGCGACAAGCTGTCGCCGGCGGCTGTCGAGATCTTCCGCAGCCGCGGTGTCGACGTCGACCTGAAACCCGGCCTGTCGCCGGCGGACCTGCGGGCCATCATCGCCGACTATGATGGCCTGGCGATCCGCTCCGCGACCAAGGTCACGAAAGAACTGCTGGATGTCGCGACGAACCTGAAAGTCATCGGCCGCGCCGGCATCGGCGTCGACAATGTCGACGTGAAATCGGCCACGGCGCGCGGCGTCGTGGTGATGAACACGCCGCACGGCAACACCATCACCACCGCCGAACACGCCATCGCGATGATGTTCGCCCTGGCGCGCCAGATCCCCGAGGCGTCCGCTTCGACCAAGGCCGGGAAGTGGGAAAAGAACCGCTTCATGGGCGTTGAGCTGACCGCCAAGACGCTGGGCCTGATCGGCTGCGGCAATATCGGCTCGATCGTCGCGGACCGCGCGGTGGCGCTGAAAATGCGCGTCCTGGCCTACGATCCCTATCTGTCGGAAAAGCGCGCGACGGAGCTTGGGGTCGAGAAGACCGACCTGGAAACGCTGCTGGCGCGGGCCGATTTCATCACGCTGCACGTCCCGCTGACGGATGCGACGAAGAACATCCTGTCGCGGGAGGCGCTGGCGAAGACGCGCAAGGGCGTGCGTATCGTCAACTGCGCCCGCGGCGGCCTGCTGGACGAGCAGGCGCTGGCGGACGCGATCAAGTCCGGCCACGTCGCCGGCGCCGCGCTGGACGTGTTCGAGGTCGAGCCGGCCACCGACTCGCCGCTGTTCGGGCTGGAGAACGTGGTCTGCACCCCGCATCTCGGCGCCGCCACGGCCGAGGCGCAGGAGAACGTCGCCCTGCAGGTCGCAGAGCAGATGAGCGACTTCCTGCTGACCGGCGCGATCACCAACGCGATCAACATGGCCTCGGTGTCCGCCGAGGACGCGCCGCGGATCAAGCCGTACCTGGAGCTTTGCCGCCAGTTGGGCGCCTTCGCCGGCCAACTGACCCAGGCCAGGGAAGGGGCGATCGCCAAGGTGACGTTCGAATACGAAGGCCAGGTCGCCGCGCTGAACACGCGCCCGCTCAGTGCGGCGATGCTGGCCGGGTTGCTGTCGCCGCTGATGGACGGGGTGAACATGGTCAACGCGCCGGTGATCGCGCGCGACCACGGGATCGACGTGGCCGAGACCATCCATGACCGCCCCAGCGCCTACCAGACCCTGGTGCGCCTGACGGTGGAGACCGCGACGATGACCCGTTCGGTGGCCGGCACGCTGTTCGCCGGGTCCCGGCCGCGGATCGTGGAGATCAAGGGCATCAAGGTGGAGGCCGATTTCGCCCCGCACATGCTGTATGTCACCAACCAGGACAAGCCGGGCTTCATCGGCCGCTTCGGCGCGACGCTGGCGGGGGCGGGGATCAACATCGCCACCTTCCACCTGGGCCGAGCGGAGCAGGGCGGGGACGCGATCTGCCTGGTGTCGGTGGATGAGACGGTGCCGGAGGAGGTCCTGGCGATGGTCCGCACGCTGCCCCTGGTGGTCCAGGCGACCGGCCTGGCGTTCTAACCGGTTGGATTGGCGTGGTTTCCCGACCCGGCGACCACGCCTGCGTACCCGGCAGGGCAGGCCAGACCGCGCGGTGACATCGGCAAGTGTCTGACCGGAAACCAAAATCCGGCGCTTTTCGCTGTTGACTCCGGCGCCGTCCTGGCTATAACGCCCGCTCCCGGCCGCCAGGGTGCGCAAGCGCCCTGCGTGGCTCGCATTGTTTGTATCGAAAGTCGCAACCCATGTTCGCTGTCATCCGCACGGGCGGAAAGCAGTACCGCGTCACGCCGAACGCGGTGCTGAAAGTCGAGAAGCTGGACGCCGAAGCGGGCGGCACGGTCACCTTCACCGATGTCCTCGCCGTGGGCGCGGACGGCAACCTGACGATCGGCGCGCCGACGGTGGCCGAGGCCAGCGTCACCGCGACCGTGATCGCGCAGGACCGCCTGGACAAGGTCATCATCTTCAAGAAGCGCCGCCGGCAGAACAGCCGCCGCCGCAACGGCCATCGCCAGCACGTCACCGTGCTGCGCGTGAACGGCATCAACGCGCACGGCCAGACCTACACGGCCCCTGCCGCCGCGGTCGATGCGGCCGAGTCCGCCGCCGTCGTCTCGGGCGTCGCCCCGGAAGCGGTCGAGAACGCCGCCCCTTCGCAGGAGTAATCCCCCATGGCTCATAAAAAAGCAGGCGGTTCATCCCGCAACGGGCGCGATACCGAAGGCCGCCGCCTCGGCATCAAGAAGTTCGGCGGCGAATCCGTCATCGCCGGCAACATCCTGGTCCGTCAGCGCGGCACCAAGTGGTACCCGGGCGCCAATGTCGGCCTCGGCCGCGACCACACCATCTTCGCGCTGGTCGACGGCAAGGTGAAGTTCACCCGCAAGTCGGAAGGCCGCGTCCATATCTCGGTGGAGCCGCTGCCGACCGCCGCGGAATAGGCCGACCCATACTCTGTTACGCAGGCGGGGGTCGGCCAAAGCCGGCCCCCGTTCCGTTTTCCGGTGACCCGTCATGAAGTTCCTCGACCAGGCCAAGATCTACCTGCGCTCCGGCGACGGCGGCGACGGCGTGGTCGCGTTCCGGCGGGAGAAATACATCGAGTTCGGCGGCCCCGACGGCGGTGACGGCGGCAAGGGCGGGGACATCGTGTTCGTCGCCGAACCCAACCTGAACACGCTGATCGACTTCCGCTACACCCAGCATTTCCGCGCGCCCAAGGGCGGCAACGGCGCGGGTTCGGACAAGACCGGCGCCGGCGCCGGGCCGGTCGTGATCACGGTGCCGATCGGCACGCAGATCTTCGACGACGACCAGGAAACGCTGCTCGCCGACCTCGACGCGCCGGGCAAGCGGGTGGTCCTGCTGAAAGGCGGCGACGGCGGCTTCGGCAACGCGCATTTCAAGACCTCGACCAACCGGGCGCCACGGAAGGCGACGAAGGGATGGCCGGGAGAGGAGCGGTGGGTGTGGCTGCGGCTGAAGCTGATCGCCGATGCCGGGCTGGTCGGCCTGCCCAACGCCGGCAAGTCCACCTTCCTGTCGGTCGTCTCCGCCGCCCGTCCCAAGATCGCCGATTACCCCTTCACCACGCTGCACCCCCAGCTTGGCGTCATCCGCCTGTCGATGGCGGAGGAGTTCGTCCTGGCCGACATCCCCGGCCTGATCGAAGGCGCGCATGAAGGCGCCGGCCTCGGCGACCGGTTCCTGGGCCATGTCGAGCGCTGCGCCGTGCTGCTGCACCTGATCGACGGCGCCGCCGGCGACGTGGTCAAGGCCTGGCGCACGGTGCGGGCCGAGATGGAGGCCTATGGCGGCGGCCTGGGCGGCAAGCCGGAGATCATCGGCCTGAACAAGGCCGACGCGATGACCCCGCGCGAGGCCTCGGCGCGCATGGCGGCGCTGCGCAAGGCGTCCGGCGGCCGTCCGGTGTTCCTGCTGTCCGGCGCCACCGGCCAGGGCGTGCCGGAGGTGCTGCGCGCGCTGCAGAACGCCATCCACGACACGCGCCGGGAACAGGCGGCGTGACCGCCCCCTCTCTCGCCAACGCCCAGCGCCTCGTCATCAAGATCGGCAGCGCGCTCGTCGTCGATGAGAAGCACGCCGCGCCGCGGGCCGCCTGGCTCGACAGCGTGGCGGCCGATATCCGTGCCCTGCGCGACCGGGGCGTCGACGTCATCGTCGTCTCGTCCGGCGCCATCGCCCTGGCGCGCCGCACCCTTCGCCTGACGCAGAAGCGCCTGCGGCTGGAGGAGAAGCAGGCCGCCGCGGCGGTCGGGCAGATCCAGCTTGCGCAGGCCTGGAGCCACGCGCTGTCCGCGCGCGGCCTGACCGCGGCGCAGCTTCTGCTGACGCTCGACGACACCGAGGACCGGCGCCGCTACCTCAACGCCCGCTCGACGCTGAATACGCTGCTGGGCCTGAACTGCATCCCGGTCATCAACGAGAACGACACCGTCGCGACCGCCGAGATCCGTTTCGGCGACAACGACCGCCTCGCCGCGCGGGTGGCGGAGATGATGCAGGCCGACCAGTTGGTCCTGCTGTCGGACATCGACGGCCTGTACACCGCCGACCCCCGCCGCGACCCGGACGCGAAACACCTGCCCATCGTCGAGGCCGTGACGCCGGCGATCGAGGCGATGGGCGGCGAACCCCCGCCCGGCTACTCGTCCGGCGGCATGCGCACCAAGCTGGTGGCCGCCCGGATCGCCACCCAGGCCGGGTGCGCGATGGCGATCGCGATCGGCAAGGTCGAACGGCCGCTGCTGGCGCTGGAGCAGGGCGCGCGCTGCACCTGGTTCCTGCCGACGCCCGAGGGCCGCAGTTCCCGCAAGCGCTGGATCGCCGGCTCCCTCTCCCCCCAGGGCGCCCTTACCGTCGACCAGGGCGCCGCTCGGGCGCTGGCCAAGGGCGGCTCCCTGCTGCCGGCCGGCGTGCGCGCCGTCGAGGGGTCGTTCGGCCGCGGCGACCCGGTGACGATCCTGGGCCCCGACGGCTCCGTCCTGGGGCACGGGCTGTCCGCCTATGCCAGCACCGAGGCCGAACGCATCGCCGGGCACCGTTCCGACGAGATCGAGGCGATCCTGGGCTGGCGCGGCCGCGACGAGCTGGTGCACCGCGACGACCTGGTGCTGGGCTGACGGGCTGCGTCAGCGCAGCGTGCGCCGGAAGAACGCCACCACGGCGGCGTTGAACCGCTCGTGGAAACGCGCACGGTCGAAGCCGTCCCGTTCCGAACAGACAATGGGTTCCGTCCGTGCCAGCGCCTCCGAACAGGGGGCGAGGAAATCGAAATGATTGGCGCCGGCGACGAGGTGGTAGTCGGGCTTGGTCGGCAGGCGGTCCCGGATCGGCTCGATGTCGTCCGCTTCGGGCAGGAACTGGTCGTCGCCGGCCGCCCATAGCTGCACCGGAACCGTCACCCCGGACAAGCCCGCCCGCGTGAAGACGAAGCCGATCGCCGGCGCGGCAAGCACCAGGGAGCGTATCCGCGGATCGGCGACCCAGCCCGCGCGCGGCAACTGCGCGACCCGCGGTGCCGGATGCTCCTCCGTGGCGCGACAGACATAGGCGTCGGCGTGATGGGCGCAGTAGGCGGGGAACAGGTCCAGGTCCGGGACCGCGCCGGCGGCGATCAGCGCGGAGAAGCCGCCCGCCGAAAACCCGAACAGGCCGATCCGGCCGGGGTCGACCTGGCGATGGTTCGGCCAGTCCCGCAGCATGAAATCGATCACCGCATGGATGGTGCGGGGCGGGTCCTCGAAATGCCGCGTGCGGGTCTTGTCCAGATAGTTGTCATGCGGAAATTCCGGCGCGGCGACGACGAAGCCGGCCCGCGCGAGCGCGAGCGCCGTGTCGTCGTGATCGCCCATCGACCCGTCGGTGCCGTGGGCGATGACCACCAGCGGCAGGTCGTCGCCGACCACCGGGGCGTCCGTCGCGACCGACTGGACGCGCGGGCCCAAGGCGACATCCCCAAGGACGACGTCGCCCTGGACACCGGCCCCCTGGACACCGGCCCCCTGGACACCGCCCCCCTGGACACCGCCCCCCTGGATAGGGCCCCCTGGCGTATTGTCCTTAGCCACACCCTCCACCGGATACCAGACGCCCACATTGATCGGCGCGTCGGTCGGATCCCCCTGCAGGGCCGGCACGTGGACGATCGAGAAGCCGACCGGAGGCTCCGCGGCCATGGCTTGCCAGCCGGCGGCGAACGTGGCCACGATGACCGCGACGCGCACCGCCGGCGCGATGACTGCGAGACGCACCGCCGGCGCGATGATTACGACGCGCACCGCCGGCGCGATGACCGCGGCGCGCATAGCCAGGAGGAAACGGGGATGGCCCTGTCGGTTCAGCACGTGCATCTGAAGGCCCACGACGTGGAGGCGACGATCAAATACTACATGGACAATTTCGGCGCGACGCGGAAGGCCGAGATGCCGGGCCGGGGCTGGCAGCTCGACCTGCACGGCGTGCAGTTGAACGTCACCGGCCTGATTTCCGAACAGAACCACAAGCAGTTCTACGGCATCGAGCACATGGCCATCGTCACCGACGACTACCCCGGCACCCTGGCGAAGCTGCGCGGCAACGGCGTCGAGATCCTGGAGGAACTGAAGGGCGGCAGCGGCAACCGCGTCGCCTTCGTGCAGGCGCCGGACGGGGCGCAGATGGAAATCATCGAGAAGGCCTGACCGGAAGGTGTGACCCATGGCGCTCGCGGACCGCATCCCGTTCGGCGTTTCCCTGCCGCATCGCTCACCCGACGCGTTTGCTGCCCCCACGGGCGGTGCCCCAACGGGCGCTGCCCCAATGGGCGGGGCAACGGGCGGGGCAGGCTTCGACATGGCGGCGATCCGCACCGTCGCCCAGCGCGCGGAGGCCTATGGCTTCCGCGACCTGTGGGTGACCGAGAACACGTTCGACCACGTGACATGCTTCGACGCGCTGACGCTTCTGACCTATGCCGCCGCGCTGACCAGCCGCATCCGTCTCGGCGCCTCGGTGCTGGTGCTGCCGGTGCATGATCCGCGCTGGGTCGCGCATCAATGGGCGACGCTCGACACCGTCAGCGGCGGCCGAGCGGTGATGGGCGTGGGGATCGGACGGCCGCAGCACTACCAGGAGTTCGAGATCCCGATCGAAGGCCGCGTCGCCCGCTTCCGCGAATCCGTCGGCGTCATCCGCGCGCTGTGGTCCAGCGAGAGCGTGACCCATGCCGGACGGTTCTACCATCTGGACAAGGCGCGCCTGGGCCTGCGTCCGGTGCAGGCGCCGCTGCCGATCTGGATGGGGGTCGGTCATCCGGACGCGATCCGCCGCAGCGCCGTATTGGCCGATGGCTGGATGGGCGCCGGCGGCTCGACGACCGAGGATTTCCGCCGCGCGGTCCCCATGCTGCGCGAAGCGCTGGAAAAGGCCGGGCGGGATCCGGGGGATTTCCCGATCTC
>NZ_DASZTJ010000192.1:0-28070 GCF_035548235.1 Rhodopila sp. | reverse complement strand
CTCGCGATCATGCAGGCGGGCGCCGCGGCGCCCGCCACGCTGGTCGCGGAAACGATGTCGCTGTTCCTGACGGCGGCATTGATGACGGCCGGGATCGCCGTGGGCGTATCGATCGCGCTTGCCTCTCCGTTCGCGGGGGGCCGATCAGGAACGGGAGAACTCATGAAAACATGAGGCGGGAGCGTCCGATCGACGACAGCTGATAGTCGTGAAGCGTGAGCGTCATTCAGTGTCCTTCCGCGCCGGCATCTTGAAACGATAGCGCGGGTCGCGTACGCCGCCCCTCCCGGTTCTTGCGATCAAATCGGCCCTCAGCCGACTTCCATCAGTCGCCCAAGGCCGCGTCCAAAACCGATTGCCAGCGCGGACAAGTCGATCGTCGCGTTGTCGGGAACATCGCCGGGTGCATCCACCCAAGTACCGACGCGCCGGGGAGGGTGGTCCGTGAAAGCCGCATCCCCGGCGGCTGGTCCTCGCACCGTGCGACCGCTGTCGCTCAGCTAGAACGCAACCGTGATGCTAGAACGGGATTTCGTCATCCAGGTCGCTGCCGCCCTTCGGCGCATCCCAGGACGGCCCACCTGACCCGCCACGCGAACCCGCGCCTGACGACCGGGGTCCGGCTGCCGCCGGCGCGCGTTCGCGTGGTGCATATCCGCCCCCGGACGACCCGCCGCCGTAATCCGACTCGCCATAGCCGCCGCCCATGTCCGACCCGCCGCCGGACCGTGTGTCGAGCATCGTCAGGTTGCCGTTGAAGCGGCCGATCACCACCTCGGTCGTGTAGCGTTCCTGCCCCTGCTGGTCGGTCCATTTGCGGGTCTGAAGGGAGCCTTCGACGTAGATCTTGGAGCCCTTCTTCAGGTACCGCTCCGCCACGTCGGCGACACGGTCGTTGAAGATGACCACCCGATGCCACTCGGTGCGTTCCTTGCGTTCGCCCGAAGCGCGGTCATTCCAGGTGTCGCTGGTCGCCAGGGTCAGGTTGACGATCTTGCTGCCATCCTGGGTCGAACGGACCTCCGGGTCCTTGCCCAGGTTTCCGATCAGGATCACCTTGTTGACGCTTCCGGCCATCGAACCATCCTTTTCCGCAGACCCGGACCCTAGCCCAAAGCGACCTTATGGGCCACATGAGTTAAGGATCTCTGAACGGACCCAATTTCCGGTGGCGCTCCGCCAGGAACATCTATAGAACATACTCCCAGATCGGGGACAACAGAATTCATGGCTCGAGACATCCATGCCTCGTGATGAGGTTTCCCGCGCCGATCAGCGCGGACTGCGTGATATCCATGTCCGCGGCGCTCGGGAACACAATCTCAAGAACATCGACGTCGTCATCCCGCGCGACTCGCTGACCGTCATCACCGGCCTGTCCGGATCGGGGAAATCCTCGCTGGCCTTCGACACGATCTACGCCGAAGGACAGCGCCGCTATGTCGAGTCGCTGTCGGCCTATGCCCGCCAGTTCCTGGAATTGATGGGCAAGCCCGACGTCGACTCGATCGAGGGCCTGTCCCCGGCTATCAGCATCGAGCAGAAGACGACCTCCAAGAATCCCCGTTCCACGGTCGGCACGGTCACGGAAATCCACGACTATATGCGCCTGCTGTGGGCGCGGACCGGCGTGCCCTATTCGCCGGCCACCGGGCTGCCGATCGAGGCCCAGACCGTCTCCCAGATGGTGGATCGCGTCATGGCGATGCCCGAGGGTACGCGCCTGCTGTTGCTGGCCCCGGTCGTGCGTGACCGCAAGGGCGAATACCGCAAGGAACTGGCGGAACTGCAGCGCCGCGGCTTCACCCGGGTGAAGGTCGACGGCACGCTGTATGAGATCGGCGAGGTTCCGGCGCTGAACCGCAAGATCAAGCATGAGATCGAGGCGGTGGTGGACCGCGTCGTCGTCCGCGAAGGCGCCGCCACCCGGGTGGCCGACAGTTTCGAGACCGCGCTGGCGATGTCCGACGGCGTCGCCTTCGCCGAGAATGCAGAGACCGGCGATCGCACCGTCTTCTCCAGCCGCTTCGCCTGCCCGGTCAGCGGCTTCACGATCGAAGAGATCGAGCCGCGGCTGTTCAGCTTCAACTCCCCACACGGCGCTTGCCCCGCCTGCGACGGGCTGGGGATGGAGACGTTCTTCGACCCGGACCTGGTGGTGCCGGATGATCGCCTGGGGCTGGGCGATGGGGCGGTCGCGCCTTGGACCGGCGCGCAGTCGCCCTATTACGATCAGACGCTCCAATCGCTGGCGAAACACTTCAAGCAGACCACCAAAACCCCCTGGAAGGACCTGCCGGAGCCGGTCCGCCACGCCATCCTGCACGGCACCGACGACCCCGTCGCCTTCACCTACAAGGACGGCGTCCGCGCCTATACCGTGACGAAGCCGTTCGAGGGCGTGCTGCGCAACCTCCAACGCCGCTGGCAGGAGACCGACAGCGTCTGGGTGCGGGAAGAGATGTCGCGCTACCAGGCTGAAAAGCCTTGCGCCGTCTGCAACGGCGCCCGCCTGCGGCCCGAGGCGCTGTCCGTCCGCGTCGCCGGCAAGAACATCGCCGAGGCATCGGACCTGTCGATCAAGGCGGCGCTTGACTGGTTCGGGACGGTGATGCCGACGCTGACGCCGCAGCGGCAGGAGATCGCCGGGCGCATCCTGCGGGAGATCCTCGACCGGCTGCGCTTCCTGGTCGATGTCGGGTTGGATTACCTGACGCTTGCCCGCGGCTCCGCCACGCTGTCGGGTGGCGAATCCCAGCGCATCCGGCTGGCCAGCCAGATCGGCTCCGGCCTGACCGGGGTGCTGTACGTGCTGGACGAGCCGTCGATCGGCCTGCACCAGCGCGACAACGAACGCTTGCTGGGCACGCTGCGGCGGCTGCGCGACCTGGGCAACACCGTGCTGGTGGTCGAGCACGACGAGGACGCGATCCGGGCTGCCGACCACCTGATCGACATGGGCCCGGCGGCGGGGGTGAACGGCGGCCACGTCATTGCCGAGGGCACGCCGGAGGCGGTCGCCGCGAATCCCAAATCGCTGACCGGTGATTACCTGTCGGGCCGCAAGATCATTCCGGTGCCGCCAATGCGGCGCCCGGCCCAGCCGGATCGGATGTTGAAAGTCGTCGGCGCGCGGGGCAACAACCTCAAGTCCATCACCGCCGCCTTCCCGCTGGGCACCTTCACCTGCGTCACCGGCGTGTCGGGAGGCGGAAAATCGACGTTGGTGATCGACACCCTCTACAAGGCCGCCGCGCGGCGGCTGATGGGAGCGGGACTGGTGCCCTCACCCTATGAGCGGATCGAGGGGTTGGACCAGCTCGATAAGATCATCGACATCGACCAGTCGCCGATCGGCCGGACGCCGCGATCGAATCCCGCGACCTATACGGACCTGTTCGCCCCCATTCGCGACTGGTTCGCCGAACTGCCGGACAGCCGTGCTCGAGGCTACAAGCCGGGGCGATTCAGCTTCAACGTGAAGGGAGGACGGTGCGAGGCGTGCCAGGGCGACGGCGTGCTGAAGATCGAGATGCACTTCCTGCCCGATGTCTACGTCACCTGCGACACTTGCAAGGGCAAGCGCTACAACCGGGAAACGCTGGAGATCAAGTTCCGCGACAAATCCATCGCCGACGTGCTGGCGATGACGGTCGAGGAAGCCGTGCCGTATTTCAGCGCCCAGTCGCGCATCCACGACCGGCTGAAGATCCTGCAGCAGGTCGGCCTCGGCTATATCGCGCTGGGGCAGCAGGCCACCACGCTGTCGGGCGGCGAAGCCCAGCGCATCAAGCTGTCAAAGGAGTTGGCGCGGCGCGCGACGGGCCGCACGCTGTACATCCTGGATGAGCCGACCACCGGCCTGCATTTCGAGGATGTGCGGAAGCTGCTGGAGGTCCTGCACGCGCTGGTCGAGCAAGGCAACACCGTCGTGGTGATCGAGCACAATCTGGAGGTCATCAAGACAGCGGATTGGATCCTCGACCTGGGGCCGGAGGGCGGCGACGGCGGCGGCCGCATCGTCGCCGAGGGCACACCCGAGGACATCGTCGCCAACCCGGCCAGCCATACCGGCCGCTTCCTGCGCCCCCTGCTGCCGGAACCGCGACGCGGCAAGGTCCGTCGGCGGGCTTGATCGCTTTGCGGTAGATCAATGCGCTGAGCCCATCAAACCGTTAGCCATTGGCTTCGTTCACAGTTCTCTCACGGTGAACGGTGGAGCGTAGGATTCGGATGGCTGCCGAAAAGCACCTGATCTTTCTGGTGGATGATGATCAAGCGGTTCGCGAGGCGCTGCGTTTCGCCCTTGAATTGGATGGGCTTCGCGTCCGCATCCATGATAGCGGCGACGGGTTGTTGGCCGATCCGGATCTGGAACGTGCCGACTGCATCGTGTTTGACGACCGCAATCGCGGGATGGACGGGATCAAGCTTGCGGGCACGCTGAAGCAGCGCAATGTCGCGGTCCCGCTCATCATGCTCATCAGCCACTTGACGGATCAGATCCGCGAACGGGCGCGTGCCGCCGGCATCAACCGGGTTCTTGAGAAGCCCCTGATGGACAACGCCTTGCGCGACAACATCCGTGCGCTCATCGCGGAGCGATGCGAGGCGCGCCACCATCCGTGACGGGGTACGGGATATCCCGTAGGAGCAAACCGAATAACGCGTCGGCCGAACGGCTCCTACAAACGGGCATCCAAGCCCATAACAGGAGCTCCCGATGTCGGTCTCGTTCGCTGCCGCAGCCGTCCAGCAACACAGCATGCCCTGGTTGGGCACCGCCGCAGCCGAGCCCGCTGGATCGGTCTTGAGCTTCGCCGCCGACCAGCGAATTTATGCCGAGGGCGACGCCGCGCGCTCCTACTACAAGGTGGTCAGCGGCGTCGTGCGCACCTGCCGGTTCCTGAGTGACGGACGCCGGCAGATCGATGCGTTCCTTCTGCCGGGCGATGTTTTCGGCTTTGAGTCCGGAACGGACCGGCGCTTGTCGGCCGAAGCGGTGTCAAGCTGCACCGTCATCGCCTATCGGCGGTCCACCGCCATCCCCGACGATCATACCGTGGGGCAGTTCTTCGCCTTCGCCATGACGTACCTGGAGCAGACGCGCGAACACTGCCTGCTGCTGGGTCGCGGCAGCGCGGTGCAGAAGATCGCCGCATTCCTGATCGAGATGGCCGAACGCACCGACGCCGCCGCAACGGTGGGCCTGCCGATGAGCCGGCAGGACATCGCGGACTATCTCGGTCTGACGATCGAGACGGTGTCGCGCACGCTCTCGCAGATGGAACGCCAGGGCACGATCGCGCTGCCGAGCGCGCGGAAGGTGGTTCTGAAGAATCGGCACCTGCTGGAAGAGCTGAACACCTGACCCTGGCTGCCTGACGCCTATCCCCCTTGACCCTTGCCCCTAGAGGCGCGGCGGGCGACGATACCCCCTGATCATAAAACGGGGGGAACAGACATGCCGCGTCTCGCGGGGAAAGTCGCACTGATCACGGGCGCCGGCACGGGCATTGGCCGCGCAACAGCGAAGCTGTTCGCCGAGGAAGGCGCGAAGGTCGTTATCGCCGAACTCAACAAGGAGGCCGGCGAACAGGTTGCGCAGGTCATCACCCAGGCGGGCGGCGACGCCATCGCGATCCCCACCAACGTCACCGAACCGGATAGCATGCAGGCGGCGATCGATCGCTGCATGCGGCATTATGGGGCGCTGCACGTGCTGCACAACAACGCCGGCGGCTCGACCTCGCAGGATAGCGACGTGACGGAGGCGCCGCTGGAGGAATTCTGGCGGGTCATCAAGCTGGATCTGTATGGTACCTTCCTGGGCTGCCGCTTCGGGATTCCGGCGATGCGGAAATCCGGCGGCGGGTCGGTGATCAACATGTCCTCCAACGTCGCGCTGATGGGGATTCCCGGCCGCGACTGCTACACCGCCGCCAAAGGCGCGGTGGCGTCGATGACACGCTCCATGGCGGTGGAATTCGCGCCCGACATCCGGGTCAACGCCATCGCGCCGTCGGCGACAATGACCGATCGCGTGCGCAAGCTGGTGGCGGGCAACGCCGCACTGGACAGGATGGCGCAATCGCACCTGTTGGGCCTGATCGAACCCGAGGACATCGCGGCGATGGCCCTCTTCCTCGCCAGCGATGAATCGCGCAAGGTGACGGGGCACATCTACCCCGTCGACAGCGGGGTCATCATTTCCTGACGACGGGAGAGCATCATGAAAATCAAGCGGGTCGAGCATATCGCCATCGCCGTCGACTCCATCCAGCAATCATTGGGCCTGATGCGGGACGCGTTCGGGCTGGAACTGGAATATGAGGAGCAGATCGGCGACACCAAGCTGGCGATGCTGCCGGTCGGGCAGACCTATATCGAGCTGCTGGAAAGCGCCGGCCCCGGTTCGGGCGTGCGCAAATGGATCAGCGAGAAGGGCACCGGCCTGTATCATATCTGTTTCGAGGTCGAGGACATCGAAAGCGCGATCGCCGAACTGAAGGCCAAGAACGTGAAGCTGGAGACCGATACGTGGCGGATCGGCCATGGCGGTTCGAAGATCGTGTTCCTGCACCCGGAATCGACCGGCAACTGCGTGATCGAGCTGGCGGAACTGCCCGCCGGGCACTGATGGCCGGCGTCTCCGCCGCCTCTCCCGTCGTGGTGGGCGCAGGCCCGCCAGCTACGCCTTTCGCTCCATCAGCACCATAAGGCATGGATGACCGGTTTCCGCCGGTCACGACGACGCAACAGAACCATAACGAACGAAACCAAATAGGGAGTGATCCATGTCCGGCTTCGTGCATCCTGAATTCCTGGTGGAAACCGGCTGGCTCGCCGATCACCTGGCGGACACGGTCGTCCTCGACTGCACCGTCCACCTGATCCCCGATCCGCAGAAAACTTACATCATCAAGCCCGCTCGCGATGATTTCGAGAGGGGTCACATCCCTGGCGCGCAGTTCTGCGACGTGCAGAAGGACGTGTCCGACACCCGCGCGAAGTTCAACTTCATGCGTCAGGCGCCTGAGGATTTCGCGGCCGCGATGCGCCGGTTCGGGATCAGCAACGATACAAAGATCGTCACTTACTCCACCGCCAATGTCTGGTGGGCTACCCGCGTCTGGTGGCTGCTGCGGGAGTTCGGGCATGACAACGCCGCCGTGCTGAACGGCGGCTGGCAAAAATGGCAGGCCGAGAACCGGCCGGTCGAAACCGGCCCCGACAAGCGGCGTTCGGCGGGCAGCTTCATGTCCGGGACGCCGCGCGGCCTGTTCGTCGGCAAGCAGGAGGTCGCGGCCGCCGTCGGCGATCCCGGCGTCTGCACGCTGAACGCGCTGACGGCGGCGCAGCATGCCGGCAGCGGCGGCAACAGCTATGGCCGGCCAGGGCACATCGCCGGCAGCCTGAACGTTCCGGCTGCGTCCTTGGTCGATCCGGCGACGAACGTGTTCCTGCCGCCGGACGAGCTCAGGGCCAGGCTGGGTGCGGCGGATGCACTGAACCGTTCCGTCATCGCCTATTGCGGCGGCGGCATCGCAGCCAGCGCGGATGCCATGATCCTGACGATGCTGGGCCATGCCGACGTGCGCGTCTACGACGCATCCTTGTCCGAATGGGCGAAGGACGAAAGCCTGCCGATGGAAGTCGGCTGATCGAGGGGGAATATCCATGCGGCTACAAAACAAAGTCGGCATCGTCACCGCCGCCGCGTCCGGCATGGGCCGGGCGGGGGCGGTCAGGTTCGCGAAGGAGGGTGCGTCGGTGGCCGTGGTCGACCTCAACCCCGAAGGCACTACGGCGGTGGTGCGCCAGATCGAGGCCGCGGGCGGCAAGGCGATCGCCATTTCCGGCGACCTGACCGACGATGGGTTCGCGCGCGACGTCGTCAAGCGCACGGTGAAGCAGTTCGGCGGTCTCGATTTCGTCTGGAACCATGTCGGCACCCCGGGCCCGGCTTCGGTCGAGGGGATCGACTGGAAGGACTACGACTTCGCGATGACGCTGAACGTGCGCAGCGTGCTGGTGACGACGGAAGCGGCGCTGCCGGAACTGCGTGCCCGCGGCGGCGGGTCGCTTCTGTTCACCGCATCGACCTCCGGCCTGGTCGGGTCCCAGTTCAGTCCGGTCTATAACGTCGCGAAGTTCGGCATCGTCGGGCTGGTGAAGGGGCTGGCCAAGCGATACGGGCACGAGAACATCCGGGTCAACGCCGTCTGCCCCGGGCCGATCGACTCGCCCATGCTGCGGGTGTTTGTCGCGCGCCCCGACAGCCAGATCCCGGCGGGGGAAACCCCCGAGACGTTGGTGGTCAAACGTGGCGGCCAGAACCCGATGCGCCGCGTGGGGCAGCCTGAGGAGGTCGCCAACGCCGCCCTGTTCCTGCTATCGGACGAGGCTTCCTTCGTGAACGGTGCGGCCTTGCCGGTCGACGGCGGCGCAACGGCCTGATCCCGGACAGGGCGGGACCTCAGATCGTGTTCCCGTCCCATCCGCTGACATCATGTCCGGCGAGCCAGAACATCGTCCGGAAGGCCCAGGGCAGGACGTGGTTCAGGGCCTCGCCGACCGGGTCGACGCCGATCAGCCGCGGCAGGACGAAGACGGCCAGCAGCACGATCAGGATGCCGGCGCGCTCCACCCGCGCCCAGACGCGGGCGAGGGCGAGCGGCAGGATCCCGACGGCGATGCGGCCGCCGTCCAGCGGGGGTATGGGCACCAGGTTGAACAGGCCCAGCACCAGGTTCGACAGCATGAAATAGACCAGGAATTGCTGGATGATCGCCATTGTCGGCGCCGGAAAGCCCGTCGTCGGCATCAGCAGCGCGGCCACCCATGCGAGGAAGAAGTTCATCAGCGGCCCGGCGACGGCGACCAGCGCCATCCCCTGGCGCGGATTGCGGAATTTCCAGGCCGAGACCGGGACCGGCTTCGCCCAGCCGAACATGAAGAAGATCTTGTGCGGCGGCACCAGCAACTGGCTGATCAGCAGGAAGCCCGGTAGCAGGATGGTGCCTACGGTATCGATATGCCGGACCGGATTCAGCGACAGCCGCCCGGCATCCTTCGCCGTGGTGTCGCCGAGGGCCAGGGCGGCGTAGCCATGAGCGGCCTCGTGCAGCGTGATCGCGAGCACCACCGGGATCACGGCCAGCGCCAGGTTGAGCAGGAAATGGTTCATGCCGGATATCTGGCATATTTCGAGGACAATGCCAGCATCGTGATGCAGGAAGGTGGCGCCTACGGCTGGACCGTGATCGACCCCACCATGCCGTCCCAGTCATGGTCGGCGCAGATCAGCTTGTAGTTGCCGGCATGACCGGGAACCAGGCGGACGGTGACGGTCTGCCCAGGCTGCACGACGATGTCGCCGCCGCCATTGGACAGACGCTTCCGATCCTGGATTTTCGAGGCGTGCAGGAAGTCGGGCGCGGTGAACTCGTGCATGTCCTTGCCCCGGTTCTCCAACCGCAGCTCGGTTGGCCGGCCGGCGTGGAAGATGACGTGATCGGGCTCGAAGCGATTATCCACCATCACGACGGTGACGGTCTCGGGTTTCGGCGCCGCCCAGGCCGATGAGGACAACAACAGGAAGCAGAGACCCAAGCGCGCGTATCGCATGCCCCTGAGGATCGTGCCGAACCCCGTTTCGTCAAGATGGCCGGTCCCCGGCGGACCGATCTAATCCCCGGCCTGCGGCGCCCGGAACCCGCCGACGCCGCGTTCGATCTCGGTGACATGGTTGGGGCGGAAGCCCGTGGGATCGGTCAGCCCGCAGGCATGGGCGATGATCTCCACCTCCTCCCGCACATGCCGGGCATAGCTGGCCACCCGCACCGCCTTGTCGGCCGGGTCCAGGCCGCTGATCAGCCGCGGCACCGACGACGTCACGCCAGTGGGGCAGCGGCCGGTGCCGCATTTCATCGCCTGGATGCAGCCGAGCGAGAACATGAAGCCACGGGCGGACGACACGAAATCCGCGCCCATGCACAGCGCCCAGGCCACCTTGTCCGGCGTGATCAACTTGGCGGAGGCGACGATCCTGATCCGATTCTCCAGCCCATGCCGTACGCGCGCCGAGGCGACCATCGGCAGCGCGACGGTGATGGGAAGCCCGACATAGTCGATCAGGGCGGACGGGGCCGCGCCGGTACCGCCCTCGCCGCCGTCGACCTGGACATAGTCGGGACAGCCCTCGGGGTGCTGCCTGGCGTCCAGGAACCAGTCTTCCAGGAATGCCTCATCGCCCGCGACGAACTTCACGCCGACTGGCTTGCCGGTAATGTTGCGCACCTTCTCGACGAACTGGCCCAGCTCCCGCACATTGCCGATATCGGTGTGGCGGTTGGGGCTGATGCTGTCGCGCCCCTCGGGGATGCCGCGGATCCGGGCGATCTCGGTCGTGACCTTGATGCCGGGCAGGATGCCTCCCTTGCCGGGCTTGGCGCCCTGCGCAAGCTTGACCTCGAACATCCGCACCTGCTCGTGGGCGGCGATTTCGCGCAGCCGCTCTTCCGACAGGTTGCCGTCCTTGTCGCGCACGCCGTATTTCGCCGTGCCCATCTGCATGACGACATCGCAGCCGCCTTCCAGGTGATAGGGCGCGAGGCCGCCTTCGCCCGTCGCCATCCAGATATCCGCGAGTTTCGCGCCGCGCGACAGGGCGCTGACGGCGGCGTGGCTCAGCGCCCCGTAGCTCATGCCGCTGATGTTGAAGAAGCTTTTTGCGAAATAGGGCTGGCGGCAGGCGCCCGGTCCCTCGGCGATCCCGATCAGCTTGCCGGGGTAGGGGCGCTTTTCCTGGTCCAGCACGGGGAAGGCGGCGTTGCGGAAGACGAAGGCCGGGACATTTTCGCTGCCGAAGCTGCGCAGGTTGGAGACACCTTTGGCCGACCGATACACCCACGCCCGCTCCAGCCGGTTGAACGGCCGTTCGGACCAGTCGGGCAGGTATTGATACTGGCGCATGTATTCGCCGAGGGTTTCGGCGAAATAGCGGAAATAGCCGATGATCGGATAGTTCCGCAGCAGCGTGTGCCTGGTCTGGCGACGGTCGTAGACATACAGCACAACCAGCGCCAGCAGCAGCATGGCGATGAGCACGGACGCGAACATCGGTTGGACCCTCCCGGTATCCGGGAAAGTGCCAGCGATCAGGTTCTGTTTGGAAGCAAAAACGATGGCGCGGTTTTGCTTCAGTACCGCTTATACGGCAGGAACTTGCCGCTCATGGTCAATTTGACCCGGTCGCCTTTCTGGTCCGGCTGGCGTTCCAGCGTCATGTCGAAATCGATCGCGCTCATGATGCCGTCGCCGAATTCCTCCTGGATCATCTCCTTCCAGGTCGTGCCGTAGACCATCACCAACTCATAGAACCGGTAGATCAGCGGATCGGTCGGCACCTGTGTCGGCAGCGAACCGCGATAGGGCACGGCCTGCAGGGTTTCGACCTCCGCGTCCGTCAACCCCAGCAGGATACCGGCCTTTTCCGCGGCTTCCGGCGTCATCGACATCTGGCCGAGGCAGGCGGCGCAGGTCCAGACGGGGCTGTAGCCGAGCTTGTCGGCGATCTCGGCCCAGGTCCATTTCTTCTGCTTCTTGATGCCGAGGATCTTCTGGCCGAGGGCGGTCTTCGCGTCGTTCATCGGTCGTCTCCCGTTGTGATGGCGGCTGCGACGAAGCAAGGCCAATGCCACCCGACCTATGCTACGGTCGCCCTGTCACACAGCGGACGGGGAGACCCGATAGAGATGAGTCAAGACGACACGGCCCTGGTTCTGTTTTCGGGCGGGCAGGATTCGACCACCTGCCTCGCCTGGGCGCTGGACCGGTTCGCGACGGTGGAAACGGTCGGCTTCGACTACGGCCAGCGCCATGCGGTCGAGCTGACCTGCCGAGCGCCGATCCGCGAGGCGCTTGGGCGGATCAACGGCTGGGGTCCGCGCCTCGGGCCGGACCATATGATCGACCTGAAAGGAGCGCTGGCCGGCGTCGGGACCACGGCGATGACCGAGGCCGTCGCGATCGCCATGACGGCGCAAGGGCTGCCGAACACCTTCGTTCCCGGCCGCAACCTCATGTTCTTCGTCGCCGCCGCGGGCATCGCCGCTCGGCGTGGCCTCAAGCACATCGTCGGCGGCATGTGCGAGACGGACTACTCAGGCTATCCGGATTGCCGGGACGATACGCTGAAGGCGATGCAGGTGACGCTCAACCTGGGCATGCAGCAGCGGTTCGTCATCGAGACGCCGTTGATGTGGCTGGACAAGGCCGCGACCTGGGTGCTGGCGGAGCAGCTTGGCGGCGGCAGCCTGGTCGGGGTGGTGCGGGAGCTGACGCATAGCTGCTACCTGGGCGATCGGACGCATCAGCACGATTGGGGCTATGGCTGCGGCACGTGCCCGGCCTGCGAGTTGCGCGCCGGCGGGTGGGACCGTTGGAAACGATCCGAGAAACCCCGGGGCTGAACGGCGCCGCCCTTCCGCCGGCACCGCGGAAGGGCGCGGGTCGCGTCAAAGCCCCAGCTTCTCCCGCAATCCGTGGCTGGCGGCGATTTCGCCCAGTTTGGTCCAGGTCGCGTCCTCGATCATGACCCCGTTCTTGCGGCGGTCGGTTTCGGCCTGGAACTCGATCTCACCCGGATACAGCACGCCGGCACTGCCTTCGGCCGGAGGGGTATCCTTCAGGAATTTGGCGAAATCGGTGACCTCCTGCTTGAATCGCGCGATAGGCAGGAACGCATTGACATTGAACACGGCGAGGAAGCAGCCGTCATTGTGCTTGCCGGTTGGCTCGACGCCAAAGCCCAGTCCGGTCAGCAGGCCGCACAGGATCTCGACGATCACGGCAAGCCCGTATCCTTTGTAACCTTCGCTGCCACCCAGAGGCAGCAGCGCGCCGCCTTGCTTGTGCTTCTTCGGGTCCGTCGTGGCCTTGCCTTCGCTGTCGATGATCCAATTGTCCGGGATCGCCTGGCCGCGCGCCGCGGCCAGTGAAATCTTGCCTCCTGCCACGGCCGACGTCGCGAAATCGATGAACAGCGGCCCGTCCAGGCCCGACGGCACCGCGACTGAAAGCGGATTTGTCCCGAGCCTCGGCGCTCGGCCGCCGAAAGGTACGACCTGCTTGGGGGAGCGGCCGGAATCCGCCGTGATCAGGCCGATCATGTCATGCTGGGCCGCCATCAGGGTGTAGCTCGCCAGGCGTCCGATATGCCCCTGTCGCGCGACGGTCGCGGCGGCGACATTGTGCTTGCGGGCCTTTTCGATCGTCATCTTCATGGCCTGTTCGGTGACCACGTAGCCAAATCCCCAATGGCCGTCGATGACGGTCGTCGTGTCCGTTTCCTGTACGATGCTCCAGGGCGCGCCCGGCACGATATGGCCGCGCTTCACCCGATCGATGTAGTCGGGCACGCGGATGATGCCGTGGGAGTCATGGCCTGCGAGATTGGCGTCGATGCAATGGCGGGCGACGATCGACGCCTCCGACTCCGGGACGCCGGAGGCAATGAAAAGTGTGCGGGCGATTTCGTTGAGCTGTTCTGCCTTGATCCTGGGCATGACGTGTCTCCTTATGCCGACAAGGGAATGGTCCTGACCGGTGCCGGGCCGATCGGGCGTCGCGTCATGGTCACCGTGATGACCATGCCGGCGAGGAGAAGTGCCCCGGAGATCAGCCAGGCGATGTCGTAGCTGCCCGTCATGGCGATGACGTAGCCTGTCACGATCGGCGCCAGCATGCCGAAGATGTTGCCGCCGACCACGAGAACGCCGGTTGCCGTGCCGGCGTTGGATGCGCTGGGCAACAGGTCGGTCAGCAGGGCGGAGTTCAGGCCGGTGGCAGCCGATGTGCCGGTCAGCGAAACGGTCACAAGCAGGAGAATGAGCCAGATGTTCGCGACGAACGGCGTCAACAGCACGACCGCCGAGATCAGCAGCATCACCGCCACCATCCACCGCCGGCGGCCTGTCTGGCGGTCATGGTTCCGCAGCAGATAGTCGCTGAGTTTCGCGACCGCGAGGCTGCAGATCACCGTGGCGGCAAATGGAACAGCGGACAGCAGTCCCGTCTTCAAGATCGTCAGATGCCGGGTCGTCTGTAGATAGCTGGGAAGCCAGGTGAGGAACAGATAGTGGGAATAGACGCAGGCGCCCTGGGTCAGGAACAGGCCCCACATGCTGACGCTTCCCGCCAGGGTGCGCAGAGCCGGTCCTGCTGACGAGTCCGCGTTTGGCCGGGCCGCTGGCCGCTCCGTTTCGGGAGCGGCGCCGGACGGCCGCCGGAACCAGATCAGCGCGGCGAGCAGCCACACCAGCCCGACAGCGCCCAGGACCTCGAATGCACCGCGCCAGCCCAGTGAATGCGCGAACCAGCCGAACAGCACGGCGCCGATGGCGGGACCTGCGTAGCCGCCGCTGATCACCAGCATGTTCGCCAGTCCGTACTCGCTTGCCGGCACCCATTCCCGGACGGCGCGGCCGGCCGCGGGAAATGCGCTCGCCTCGCCGGCACCCATGGCGAGCCGCGCGCCGAAGAGCCAAGGCAGGCTAGGGGCGAAGCCGGTGAGGATGGTCGCGATCGACCACAGCGTGATCCCGATCCCGCTAACCGTTCTTATGCCGATCCGATCAACCGCCATCCCCCACGGGATCAGGCAGATCACGTACGACCAGAGGAAGCAGGATAGCAGGTAGCCCATGCCCACGGGCGAAATGCCGAACTCTTCGGCGATGGGTCGGGCGCCGATGGAAAGCGCCACGCGATCCCCATAATTGATCGTGATCAGCAGGAACAACAGGACATAAAGCGCGAACCGATTCCGGACCACGGCAACCTCTCGGACGTTTCCCGCGCGCGACTGCGCGCAAATTTCCTCGGTAGCGGTCGCGTTTGCTTGGACCGCGCTCAGTTCCACGAGATGGGAGCGCATCTTGGTCCGGGTGTCCAGTTTCGGGAGGTGGCGTCAGAATGCCGTTTCTATAGAAACCACACGGTTGATCGCTGGCAGGGACACGCCTGCGCTGTTTCAGGCTGTCGTGGCGTCGACCGTTTCATCAAGCCAGGACAGCAAGGCCGAACGGAATACAAGCAGGCTCTTGTAGTGTTGGATCTCCGCGGGCAGCGCCCGCACCGCCTCGGCCAGCGTCGCCGCCTGTTCGGCCGAACCGATGACGCGGGACAACGGATAGACATGTACCCGGATCCCGAACAGCACCGAACCGCTGGCGGGCAGGGCGCGCAGGGTCTGGCGTTCAACGCGCAGGAAGACGCGGTCAGCGACATTGTCCGGCGTGATCGCATCATCGCTGGCGTCGCGCCATTTGCCGCCGGGTTGGAACAACGTGGGGTCGTCCAGCAGGGACCAGTTCAGCCGTTCCACGATGCGGTCGGGCTTAAGGCTTCGAAAGAAGCGATCGACCGGCCGGGACAGGCGGTCGGCGTACAGCGGGACCGGTCCGTGCACAGCGGCCAGGGGCTTGCCGATCTTGTCCCACAGGCGCCAGCGGCTGGGAAAGCACAGAATGGCGGCGGTGAAGATCGGGCCGTCCTCCGTAGGGTGGATGACGCACAGGTCCTCCTGCACCAACCGTCCGGCCAGTTCCAGCGGGTCCAGGGAACCGGCGGTCCAGGTCTCGCCGGTCAGGTGGTTGCGCAGCCCACCGGCCTCGCGGCTGAACCAATCAGGATGGGTCGTGGTGAGGTTGTCCACGATCATCGTCAGCGCTTCCTCGCGGGCCACGCCGGAGTCCGGGCCTGCCGCGAAGACGGCGTCACGATCGGCCGCCAGGAGGCGTCGGCGCTCAATCATTTCGTTGAAGTAACGGTCGTCGATTTCGAACCACGCCGTAAGCGGGGTGCTGACGAGGTCCATCGCCATGCGGTGTGGACCGCGCGAGTAAGGCCGATAGACGATCTCGGCTGGTGGCGCCCGCATCGCCGTCAGCCGGTCAGGAACGCGCGGATCGCCGCGATCTGGGTTGGATCCAGCAGCGCCGGCGCGTGTCCTGTCCCGGGGATTTCCAGGCCCTGGGCGCCGCTTTCCCGCATGCGCGCGAAGGTTTCCGCCAGAAGCACGTCGCTGCTTTCACCCCGAAGCACGAACCGCGGAACCTGGATACGGTCCCAGAACGGCCACATGTCGACGTCTGCTGGTTCGTGACCACGCATGGGTTCGGCGATGCGAGGATCGTAGTGCAGCGTATATTTGCCAGTCGGCAGTTCGCGCGCCGCGTTGCGCGCCATGGTGGCCCATTGCTCGTCTGTCAGCGGGCCGAAGGGCGCGTGGACCATCCGCAGATGCCGTTCGATCGTCTCCAGGTCGGGAAATCGTTTCATGAACGGCGAATCGCCCGACGCCACCAGGTAGTCACGGATGCGCCGCAGCGAGTCGGCGGGGATGAACGGCCCGACATCGTTCAGCACGAGCCGGGTGATCGGCGAACCTTCGGCGGCGGCGAGCAGCATGCCGCAGATTCCACCCAGGGACGTGCCCACCCAGGCGACGTCCCGTCCGATCCAAGCCAGCAAGTGTCCCAGCACACTGACATAATGTTGTGCCTGGTACAACATCGGGTCCTTCAGCCAATCGGAGCGTCCGCGGCCCGGCAGGTCGGGGCAGATGACCCGGAAGTCGCGGGCGAGGTCCGTCGCCAATGCGTCGAAGTCCCGTCCGTTCCGGGTCAGGCCATGCAGGCAGACCACCACCGGCGCCGCCGGATCGCCCCAGTCGTCGAACGCGAGGCGATGGAACGCGCCGGCCAGCAGATAGGTGACCGAACCGGCGCGCGGTGCCATCAGAGGACGTTCTTCTCGCGCAGCGCAGCCAGCGCGTCGGCGTCCAGGCCCAGGCGCTGGCCCAACACGGCGTCGGTGTGCTCGCCCAACAGCGGCGGTGCGATGCGGTAATCGGCTGGCGTCTCCGACAGTTTTACCGGATTCGCGATCAGCTTCACCGACTGGCCGGACGAATGCGCCATCTCCATCACCATGTTCCGAGCCTTGACGTGCGGGTCGTCGAAGACCTGGGAGAGTTTGTTGATGGGGCCACAACCGATCTTCAGCGCCTCCAGCCGCTCGATCCACCAGGCGGTCGGGTGTTGCTGCATCACCGGGGTCAGCGTATCGGTGACAAGCTGGCGGTTGCTGACGCGCGCCGCGTTGGTGGCAAAACGTTCGTCTTGCAGAAGATGGGTCAGATCGAACGCCTCGCAGAAGCGCTTGAAGGTGGGATCGTTGCCGACCGACAGCACCATGTGCCCATCGGCGGTGGGAAACACCTGGTAGGGCACGATGTTCGGGTGCTGGTTGCCCAGGCGCGGCGGGTTCTCGCCGGTGGCCAGGTAGTTCATGCCCTGGTTGGCCAGCCAGGCGACATGGGTGTCGAGCATGCCGATGTCGATCTGCTGGCCCTGCCCGGTCAGGTCGCGATGGCGCAGCGCCGCCAGGATGCCGATACAGCCGTAAAGACCGGCGAACAGGTCCGCGACCGGCACGCCGACTTTCTGCGGCAGTCCGTCGGGCTCGCCTGTCAGCGACATCACCCCGCCCATGCCCTGGATCAGGCTGTCATAGCCCGGGCGGGGCGCATAGGGCCCGGTCTGGCCGAAACCGGTGATCGAACAGTAGATCAGCCGGGGGAATTTCGCGTGGAGCTGTTCGTAGCCCAATCCGTATTTCGCCAAGGCGCCGACTTTGAAGTTCTCGATCAGGATGTCGCATTGCGCGATCAGCTTCAGCGCGATTTCCTGCCCCTCGGGCTGGGCGATATCCAGGGTGACCGACTGCTTGTTGCGGTTCACCCCTAGGAAATAGGCGCTTTCCTTGGTACCCGGCATGAAGGGCGGAGCGAAGCCACGGGTATCGTCGCCGGTGCCCGGCCGTTCGATCTTGATCACATCCGCGCCGAGATCGGCCAGCATCTGCGCGCAGGTCGGTCCCGCCAGCACGCGAGTGAGGTCGAAAACGCGTAGCCCCTTCAGGGGGCCGGAGGGGTCGCCAAAGGGGGAGCCTGAGGGGGCGGGGGTCGGTTTGTCCAAGGGGCGCTCTCCATTTTGATATCTGTTTATAGATCGGCGTTGGAATGGCGCAAATGACAGGTTAAAATGTCGTGGAAAGGAAACTGACGCCCATGCCGCGAGCCGCAGACGAGACGATTGAGAGTCCGCGGTCCTGGCAAGCCGCCATTCTGACCCTTGTCATCCTGTCTGTCGGTTTCGGCGCACCGCTCCTGGTCGTCGTCGGCCTGCGGCAGATTCAATCCGATCTGGGCACGGATCGTTCTGTGATCGCACTGGCATCGGCGCTGATCTGGATCGGCAATGCGATCGGCGGCGTCGTCATGGGGCGGGTCGCGGTCGCGATCGGCATGCGCTGGACGGCCGTGCTGGGCGTGGTGTCCATCGCGGCGGGGCTGGCGCTCTCCGGCCTGGGATCGGGCGGCCAGGGGTCGATCTGGGCGATCTACGTCGGTCACGGGTTGCTGATCGGGCTGTTCGGCCTTGGCGCGCTTTACGCACCCCTGACGGTTTATGTCAGCCACTGGTTCGATAAGCGGCGTGGGACGGCGCTGGCGCTGGTCGCGTCGGGACAATACGTTGCCGGTATGTTTTGGCCGCCGATGATCGAGTATGGCAATGCCCACGTCGGCTGGCAGACGATGATGCTGATCTATGGCGGGCTTATGCTGGCGGTATTGCCGCTGGTCTTGCTCCTGCGCGCCCCGCCGGAGTTGCGGGTCGGCACACCGTCGTCAGGGCCGGCTCCGGGACGGTTGCCGCTGGGACTGCCGCCGATCGCAGTCCAGGTCACGCTGTGCTTCGCCGGCTTCTTCTGCTGCGTGCCGATGGCGATCCCGGCCTCTCACCTCGTTGCGTTTTGCGGCGATATCGGCATCCCCGCCGCCGACGGCGCCGCCATGCTGTCGGTGATGCTGACCTGCGCCTTCATCTCCCGCCAACTCTGGGGCTTGCTCGCGGACCGGGTCGGTGGCTTGCGCACCATCCTGTTCGGGTCAATCGCGCAGATCGTGACGCTGGCGTCTTTCTTGACGACGCGCAACGAGGTGGGACTGTTCCTGATCGCCGGCGCCTACGGCCTGGGGTTCAGCGGCCTGATCCCGGCCTATGCCGTGGCGGTCCGTGACCTATTCCCGGCGCGGGAGGCGTCGTGGCGCATTCCCACCGTTCTGATGTTCTTGATGGGGGGCATGGCGTTCGGAAGCTGGTTCGGCGGCAAATTGTACGACCTGTTCATGTCGTATCAGATGGCGTTCGCCGTGGGGGTGGCGTTCAACGCCGTCCACCTCGTTGTCATCCTCCTCCTGGTCGTCCGCTCCGCTCGGCAGCGAACCCCGCAACTGGTTACGGCCGCGGAGTGACGGCGCCGGTCACCGGGGCTGGGGCGCCGCGTCTCGCCGCAGCAAAGCCAGCATCAGCGCCATCCCCGGCAACGCCCCGGCCATGCAGGCGACGTAGAACCACGTCCAGCCCAGTGCCAGCGCCATTACCCCCGAAACGCCGCCGATCGTGTGGATCGCCAGCTGCGGCACCGAGGACAGCAGCGCGTATTGCGTCGCCGCGAATTCCCGTTCGCACAGCGCCGACAGGAACGTCAGGAACGCCGCGTCCGCAAGACCTTGCGCGAATGCCTCGGTACTGACGGTCGCGTACAGCACCCCGTGGTTCCCCGGCGTCAGCGACAGCACCACATACATCGCCATTGCCGCCGTCTGCGCCCATCCCGTCGCCAGCAGCGCGCGGCCGACGCCGATCCGAGCGACCAGCGTCCCGCCTAGGGTGATGCCCGCCAGCGTGGCGGCCAGGGAGAACGGACCGGTCGCGGAGATTGCCTCCGCGTTGAAGCCGCCGGCACGGTAGAACGGCGCGGTCATGATGCCGGCCATTGCTTCGCCCAGCTTGAACAGCGCGACGAACGCCAGCACCAGCCAAGCCGAGGGTCGGTCGAAGAAGCCCTGGATCGGATCGATCACGGCATGCCGCAGCCCGCCTGCCCGGACGACCGAACCACCCGGATCGGGGGCCAGCAGGGTGACGAGCAGCCCGCATGCGGCCAGCGCCGCCGCGCCGCTCAATGCCACATGCCAGCCGATCACGGCCGCGGCCGCGATCACCCCGGAGGTCGAGCCCAGCAGCGCAACCCGATAACCCCAGACATAGACGGCGAGCGCAAGGCCCTGTTCGGTGGGCGCGAACGTCTCGATGCGCCAGGCGTCGATCGCGATGTCCTGGGTCGCCGACAGGATTGCCACGCCGGCGGCGGCGGCGAAGGCGGCCAAAGGGCCATGCGACGGCTGACTCAGCGCCAACGCTAGCACGGCACCCCCCAGCAGGGGCTGCACCAGCAGCAGCCAGCCTCGGCGCCGCCCGCGCGCGCGCAGCAGGCCCAGCGGCGGCGGCCGATCGAGCAAGGGCGACCACAGGAACTTCAGCGAATAGGCCAGGCCGATCCAAGCAGTCAGTCCGATGACGGACAGCCCGGCGCCGCTGTCGGACAGCCAGAGCCGCAGCGTGAACCCGGACAGCGGCAGCGGCAAGCCGGAGAAAAACCCATAGGCCGCCATGACGGCCAGGCGCCGGTCGATCCTCATAAGACCTCGATCATGGGTGCGGGCGCTGGCTTATGCCGGCAGCGTGGAATCCCCCTTGCCCAGCGGCCGCTGCATGGTCACGACGTCCAGCCAGCGGCCGAACTTCAATCCGGCCGCCTTCATCGTGCCGATCATGTGGAAGCCCAGGCTCGCATGCACGCCGATCGAACCGACATTGTCCGAATCCCCGATCACCGCGACCATCTGCCGCAGCCCCGCCGCCGTGGCCAATTCGATCAGCCGCTTGACCAGCATCTTGCCGACGCCCTGGCCGCGGACGTCCTCCCGGACATAGATGCTGTCCTCCACCGTGAACCGATAGGCGGAGCGTTCGCGGAACGGGGCGTAATAGCCATAACCCAGAACCCCGGTCGCGTCGGTGGCGACGAGCCAGACGAACCCGTTGTCGACCACCTTGCGGAAGCGGACCATCATCTCCTCGACCGAAGGGGGCTCCTCCTCGAACGTGCCGGTGCCGTGCAGGACGTGATGGGCGTAGATCGCCTGGATATCGGGCACGTCGGCGTCGTTGGCGGCACGTATTTCCATCGCGGTCGGATTCCTCGCAAGCGGCAGTGTCCAGACGATAGCCCGATCCCTTGGCCGTGACGACTATCCGCGCGGCATGGGCGCTACCCGCCATGACGTACCGGGTCCTGCCGCGCCTTAAAGTTGTAGCACTTCGGTTGTTTGCTTCCGGGCGTGAGTGTGGCAAAAGGCGGCTAGGTCCGGTTGTGTGAACCGGCAGGATTGGTGCAGATTTGTTTCAAATACCATCTCGAAATTAAGATTTTGATTGGTTTTGCTGAATCGCTTCGTCATACTCGCTTTTGTGATCGGACGGCAGCCGCGTCGGCAACGCGGAAGGGCAGGAAATTCGGGGATGCAGCCTGGATGGAGCACATCCGAGCGTGCGGGACCGGTACGTCCGTGGTATCAGTATCCTCAGGCACGGCAGGGTTGTGGTCTTCAACCGAACTGCCTGACACGATACGCCGATAGAAAGGTTTGCTCGTGGATATAGCTGACGGACTCACGCCAGGCCCGTTCGGGAACAACCGTGCGCCCGGAACGGCCCTACAGTCCGGCGGTGGCGGCACTGCGGACGATCCCGGCGCCTCGGCGGGCGGCCCGCGCGGGCCGATCCATCCGCGTCTGCTGGCGATGATGATGGCCGCGCGTTATTTCGGGTTGGAACTTGATCCGGTTGATTTCCGGCTCGGCCAGGGTGAGACCGTCCCAAGCCCGGCGGCGCTGAGCGCCTGGGCACAGGAAGCAGGCATGTGGTCCCGCGCGCTGCGGTTGAAATGGCGCAACCTTTTTGCCACCGCAGGTGCCGGCCCGGTCGTGCTGCTGTTCAACGACGGCAGCGCCGGCCTGCTGACCGGCGCCAATCCGGAAGCCAAGATCGTCCTGATCCGCGACCCGCGCGCGCCGGAGGCAGATCCTCCGGTCGCCGTCGACGAAATGCGCCTGGCCGAGGTCTGGTCGGGCGAGGCGGTCCTGCTGCGCGCGGAACGTAGCCAGGCCGAGGCTGACCCGCCTTTCACCCTGCGCTGGCTGATCGGCATGGTGCTGAAGGAAGGCAAGCACCTGCGCGACCTGATGATCGCGTCCTTCACGATCAGCCTGCTGACGATCTTTCCCCCAGTGTTGACGATGCAGGTCGTCGACCGGGTGCTGTCACATCACAGCTACTCGACCCTGACCCTGATCTCGTTAATCCTGCTGACCTGCATCGTGTTCGAGACGCTGCTGGGTTACGCGCGGCGGATCATCATCCTGATCGTCGGCGTCCGCACCGACGCCAAGCTGAACCTGCATATCTTCAATCGCCTGGTCCGACTGCCGCTGGACTATTTCGAGCGGCACCCGGCCGGTGAGACGATGTACCGCATCAGCCAGATCAACCAGGTGCGCCAGTTCATCACCGGCAAGCTGATGGCGACGCTGCTGGACCTGATGACCCTGGCGGTGCTGCTGCCGTTCCTGTTCTGGCTGAACTCCACCCTGGCCTGGGTTGTGCTGGTCTGTGCCACTGCCATCATGCTGATCATCGTCGCCTACCTGCGGCCGATCCGGATGATCTTCGCCAAGGTGATGGCGGCGGAGACGATGAAGAGCGCGGCGCTGGGCGAAACGATCTTCGGCATCAAGACCGTCAAGGCGCTGGCCCTGGAGCCGCAGCGCAAGTCGTTGTGGGACGAGCGGGTGGCCGATGTCGGTAAATGGCGCTTGGCCATGGGGCTGCTGTCCAATTGGCCGCAGACCCTCGTCACCCCGATCGAGCGCTTCATGTGGATGGGCATCATCATGCTTGGCGCCTATCTCGCGCTCTCCAGCGACACGGGTTACGAAGTCGGCGGCCTGTTCGCGTTCATGATGCTCTCCCAGCGCGTGTCGGCGCCGCTGGTCGGCCTCGCCCGACTGATCGAGGAATGGGAAGAGGTCGGCGGCGCCATGTCGCAGGCCGGAGAGGTGCTGAACCGTCCGTTGGAGGATGCGGCCAGCACCGGCGTCCGGCCCAAGTTCGCGGGCGCCGTCAGCTTCCAGGACGTCACCTTCACCTATGCCGGTACCAAGCTGCCGGCGCTGGACCGGATCAGCTTCGAGATCCCGGCCGGCACCATGCTGGGTCTGGTCGGCCGGTCCGGGTCGGGCAAATCAACCGTCACCCGCCTGCTGCAGGGCATCAACCGCGAGTATTCCGGCTTCCTGAAGATCGACGGCGCCGACCTGCGGTCGATCAACCTGCGCCACCTCCGCTCCAATTTCGGCGTCGTCCTGCAGGAGAACTTCCTGTTCCGCGGCACCATCCGGGAAAACATCCTGGCTGGCCGCCCAGGCCTGACGCTGGAGGACGCGATCCGTGCCGCCCGCCTGGCCGGCGCCGAGGAGTTCATTGAGCGGATGCCGAACGGGTATGAGACCTATATCGAGGAAGGCTCGCCCAACCTGTCTGGCGGCCAGCGCCAGCGCCTTGCGATTGCCCGCGCGCTGATCACCGATCCGCGCATCCTCATCCTGGATGAGGCGACCAGCGCCCTCGATCCGGAATCGGAAGCGCTGGTGAATGCGAACCTCGCCCGCATCGCCCGCGGTCGGACGATGTTCATCGTGTCCCACCGCCTGTCCTCCCTTGTCGACTGCGACCTGATCATGGTCCTGGAACGCGGCAAGCTGCTGGACATTGGCCCGCACGAGGCCCTGCTGGAACGCTGCAGCGTCTACCGGACGCTGTGGAACCAGCAGAATCGCCACATGTACAAAGAAGGACATGGCCATGCCGCTCTTGCCCCGACCCTCATCCAAGGCTCTTGAGCCGAAGCAGGATGATCGGCTGGACCCGACGCTGCCGGTCATCCTCGAGTACCAGTCGCCGTCCAGCGCCATCATCAACATGCCGATGCCGCGCCTGGCGCGGAACGTCAGTTGGACGCTCACGGCGATGGTCCTCACGCTGTTCGTGGTCGCCGGGACCGTGAAGGTCGACAAGGTGGTGACCGCGCCGGGCGTCGTCATTTCCAAGTCGCCGACAATCGTCGTCCAGCCGCTGGAAACGGCGATCGTCCGTTCGATCGACGTGCATGTCGGCGAAGTCGTGCATGCCGGCCAGGTGGTGGCCCGGCTGGACCCGACCTTCGCGGCGGCGGACGCCACCGCCTCGGCTGCGCAGGTCAGTCAGTTGCAGGCTCAGACGCTGCGCATGCAGGCGGAGTTGGAGAACCGTCCGTTCACCTATAACGGAACAGATCCGAACATGGCCTTCCAGGCGGCCGTCTACGCCCAGCGCCAGTCCGAATACAATTCCAAGTTGGAGAACTATCGGGAGAAGTTCGACAGCCTGCGCGCCACGATCGCCCGCGCCAGGTCCGATGAGGCCGGGTACCAGGATCGCCTGGCTTACGCCAGGCAGCTTGAGCAGATGCGGCTTCAATTAGAGAAGCTCAATGTCGGCTCCAAGCTGAACACGCTGTCGGCGATGGACACGCGGGCGGAAATGCAACGCTATGTCGACAACTCACGGGAAACCGCCGAGGGCGCGCAGCGAGACCTCGCCGCCCTGGTCGCGGAGCGCAACCAGTACATCGAAAGCTGGCACAACGACGTCGCGCAGCAATTGACCGACGTGCTCAGCAAGCTGTCGGACGCGCGCGAAAGCCTTGCCAAGAACCAGTTGCGCCGGCAACTGGTGGAACTGCGCGCCGACACGGACGGCACGGTGATGACCATTGCGAAAGTGTCGGTCGGATCGGTGCTGCAGCCGGGGCAGGAGTTCATCACCCTGGTGCCGACCGAAGCGCCGCTGGAGATCGAGGCCAACATCTCCGGCGATGACGACGGTCACGTGAATGTCGGCGATCCGGTCGACATCAAGTTCGATACCTTCCCGTACACGCAATACGGCCTGGGGCATGGCGTCGTCCGCATCGTCAGCCCGGACAGCTTCTCGGCGCAGGATGAAGTGCGGAACCCGACCGGGTCGGTACCTGTGCCCCAACAGAATACCGGCACCCTGTACTACAGGTCGCGCATCACGCTGGATCAGATCAACCTGCGGGGTGTGCCCGCCAACTTCCATCTGATCCCGGGTATGCCGGTTCACGCCGATATCCGCGTGGGCAAGCAGACCGTGCTGCGTTACCTGATGGGCAAGACGATACCCCTGGTCACCGAGGGCATGCGGGAGCCGTAAGGCTCTCTCTAACCCGCAAGCGGACAGAACGGGACGATGGCCTTAATTGACAGACTGCTCGGCGGCGTGTCACCGACCGCGGCGCTGAGGCGTGGAATCAAGCTGCGGGAGCAGGGCGACCTGAAAGGCGCCTTCCAACTGCTGTCGCGCGCCGCCCGCGCCGGCTTGCCGGAAGCCGAGTTCCGGGTCGGACGTTGCTATCTGGAAGGCGCGGGCGTCCCGCCAAGCCGGGCGGATGGGGTCCGGTGGGTCGAGCGCGCGGCGGAGCGGGGATATGTGGAGGCGCAGGCGTTCCTGGCCACCTTGTCCCTCCATGGCATGGGACCGGCGCTGGCTCAGGCCGGCCATGGCGGCCTGTTCGGCAGCCAGACCCAGCTCGAACCCGACTATCCCGCCGCCGCCAAATGGGCACGCCGGGCGGCCGAGGGCGGGTCGGCCGAGGGGCAGGCCGTGCTGGCCTTCATCCTGACGTCGGGGCCGGAAGAGCTTCGGAACCAAGCCGAAGGCGACGAATGGTACAAGAAGTCCTCCGCCGGCGGATGTCCGCAAGGACAGCTTGGCTATGCGCTGGTGCTGGCACGCGACACGACCGACCCGGAGACGCAGACAGAAGTCGTGCGCCTGCTGCGCCAGGCCAGTGAGAACGGCTTGGCCACGGCGCTGTATCTATATGGCATGCTCCAGGAACGCGGTGTGGGTGTGCCGCAGGACCGGAACGCCGCCGTCCAATGCTACAAGCAGGCCGCCGAAAAGGGCCACCGTTCGGCGCAGGCACGCTGGGGCCTGGCGCTGATGCAAGGCGGCGGCGTCCCCGCCAATCCGGTCGAAGGCGAGTCCTGGCTGCGCCGTGCCGCGCTGGCCGGTGACCCCGAGGCCGCGGCGGTGGTCGGCGACCTCTATGCCCGCGGCGGCAACCTGCCGCCGAACTACGCCGAAGCCGCCATGTGGTTCCGTCGCGCCGCCGACGCCAACCACAAAGGCGCCGCTCGGGCGCTGGGCATGCTGTACCTGACCGGGGCTGGCGTGACGCGTGACCAGGATGAGGCCGCGAAGCTGTTCCGCGTCGCCGCGCAAGGCGGCGATTCCCATTCGGTCGTCGACCTGGGCAACCTGCTGCTGAGGGGCCACGGCGACGAGCAGGACCAGGTCCGCACGCGCGAATGGTTCGAGCAGGCGGCGGAATCCGGCGACTTGATCGCCGCTTTCAATTTCGGCGTCTGTCTCGCCGAGGGCGTGGGCATCGAACGTGACGACCGCAAGGCGGCCGAATGGCTGCGCCGCGCCGCCGACGGCGTGGTGAACGCGCAGTACTGGTATGGCCGCATGCTGGTCGAAGGCCGCGGCGTCGATGCCAACGCCGAGGAAGGCCGTGCCTGGATCAAGCGGGCCGCCGATGTCGGCATGATCGAGGCGGAGGTGATGCTGGCCGACATGATGCTGAACGGTCGCGGCGGGCCCAAGGATCATCCCGCTGCACTGGCGCTGTTCGAAAAGGCGGCCGGTCGGGGTCATGTCGGCGCCATGTTCGCCGTCGCCGCCATGCTGGGCGGCGGTCATGAAGTTCCCTGGGACCGTGCCGGCGCCCAGCGCTGGTTCCGCGCTGCCGCCGAACGCGGCCACCCCTACGCGCAGATGATGCTGGGGCGCTACCTGTCGCGGAATCTCGCCGGTGACCTGAATGTCGAGGAAGCCCGCCGCTGGCTGGAACGTGCCGTCGCGCAGGGCCTGCAGGAGGCGAAGGGCGACCTCGCGGCGCTGCCGTCACCTCCAGCCGCCCCAGCGGAGGTCAAACGCGGCGCCGCCATCCATGCCTCCGGCGACTGAGTGATGGATGACCCGCCGGCGGCCGATATAGAGGCCCAGGCACGCACCGCTCTGGTGAACGGGCAGGCTGCGCTGCTGGCGGGGGACAACGATGCAGCGTTCCGATGGTTGGACCGCGCGCACCGGCTTGTGCCGACGGATCCCAATGTGATGCTGGCGCTGGCGAGCGCTTGGATCAGCCAGGACACTGAATGGGCGGCGTCGCTGTTCGCGCGTGTCGCCGAGGCACATGGCGTAGCCCAGGCCTGGTTGGGTTTGGCGGCATGCCGACTGCGGCAGGGCGACGGGGCGGAAGCGCTCAGGTCGCTGGCCCGTGTCCTCGCAGAGCATGCGCTGCCGGTGGAGTCGATCGGGCTGATCGACCGGATCGCGGCCGAGACCGGCTGGTGCGGCCTGCATAGCGACGGGCGGCTGGAAATCCATCCACCTGCCGGGCACTCACCCGCCGGGCGGCATGGGAAGCCGCGCGTGACCCTCGATGGGAAACCCGTGTCCAAGCTGCCGCGCCATTGGCCGTTGGCGTCGCGGGTGGAGGTACGCGTCGGCGACATTCACCTGCTGGGCAGTCCGATCCGTATCGACGTGATCCGCCGTCTGGTCGGATGCGTCGAGGCCGACGATGGCGGGATCACCGGCTGGGCCTGGTATCCGAACGATCCGGCCACAGATCCGGCGCTGACGCTGCGCTGGCCGGACACGAACCGGGAGAGGCGGATCGTCGCCCGTGACCGCGGTCGGCACTTTCCCCATACCGGCCCGTTGGCCCAAGTGCGCGGGTTCGCGATCCCACCGGCGGAGCTTCTCGCCGGGCCGGTCCACATCCTTGGCCTCGATGACCGCCCCTTGCTCGGCAGCCCGCTTGATCCGCGAGCCGCGGAGATCCCGGTGCAAGTGCCCCCGTCACGGCCCGGCCCGACCAGGCCAACCCCGGCC
>NZ_DASZTJ010000191.1:0-14099 GCF_035548235.1 Rhodopila sp. | reverse complement strand
GCGGTGGTGCTCCGACAGGAAGGCGGCGGCGCAGGCGCCGGCCATGCCGGCGCCGATGACGGCGATGTCGAATTCGGCCGGCATGGCATGCTCCGTTTTGGCCGCGAAAACGAGGCCTTGTACCGTGCCGCCCGATCCGGGCAAAGCCCTTTCCGCACCCCTTGCGGGGGGCTTCGGAACGGGTAACGATGCGCCGGCTTGGCAGCCAGGAGGGGGAACCGGCCATGATCGACCTGATTATCCGCGGCGACACGGTCGTCACGCCCGGGGGCGTGGGCGCGTATGACATCCTGATTTCAGGCGAAAGGATCGCCGCCATGGCGGCGCCGGGGACGATCACGCCGCCGCCCGGCGCCAGGGTGATCGACGCCGGGGGCAAGATCGTGATGCCGGGCGGGATCGATCCGCATGTGCACTGCAAGTGGCACATGCCCGCCCCGGCGGGGGAGCCCGCGACGCTGACCGCGGGGCCCGAGGTCGTCGGCAAGGCCGCGGTGCATGGCGGCACGACGACGGTGATCGATTTCACCCGCGCGCAGGACCAGGCAACGGTGCAGAAAAGCATCGAAACCCGCGAGCAGGACTGGAAAGGCAACTGCGCCTGCGACTACGCGACGCACCTGATGGTCGAGGGCGCACTGCCGGTCGACCTGCCGCCCCAGGTCGCCGAGGCGATCCAGGCCGGCTTCCCGACCGTCAAGATCTTCACCACCGACATCACCCCGAACCGCAAGGGCCGCATGGTCGATTTCGGCGATATCTGGGAGATCTTCCAGGTGCTGGCGGCGAACAAGGGCCTGGGCGTCATCCACTCGGAAGACAACGATATTGTCATGCATATGTATGGCAAGCTGATCCGCGAAGGCCGCACCGGGTTCGAGAACATGGCGGAGGTGCACAACACCCTGTCCGAGGACGTGTCGTTCCGCCGCGTCATCCGCTTGGCGGAGAAAGTGCCCGGCACCGCGCTGTACATGATGCACACCTCGGCCGCGACGGGCGTGTCGGCGATCCGCGAGGCGCGGTCGCGCGGGACGCCGATCTATGGCGAATCCCTGCATCAATACATGCTCTATACTTACGAGGACTATAAGAAGCCGAACGGGCAGATCTATCACACCTACCCGTCGCTGAAGGGGGCCGAGGACCACGCGGCGCTGTGGCAGGGCACGCTGGAAGGCGCGATCAACTGCGTCGCCACCGACGAGATCTGCTGCACCCTGAAGCAGAAGATCCAGGGCGTGCGGATCGACGACACGACGGGCGGCAACGCCGGCGTGCAGCCGCGGGTGCCGCTGATGTATACCGAGATGGTCGGCAAGCGCGGCTACACGCTGAACCGTTTCGTCGACCTCGTATCGTCGAACGCGGCGAAGATCATGGGCCTGTACCCGCGGAAAGGCGCGCTGGCGGCCGGGTCTGACGCCGATATCTGCGTGCTGGACCCGGCGGACAAGCGCGTGGTCAAGGCGTCGGAGATGCACGAGGCCGACTACAGCCCCTGGGAAGGCCGCAAGATGGAGGCCTGGCCCTGCCTGACGGTGCTGCGCGGCAAGGTCGTCGTGGAGAACGGCGTCTACAAGGGCGGCCTGGCCGACGGCAAATGGCAGCACCGCAAGATCGCCGACGAGATGCTGACCGCACCGCGGCTGTGACGGATGCGGAGCTGCGCAACCTGCTGACCGACTGCCTGCGGCTTTGGGCGGTCGCGGGAACGGTCACGGTCCGCGACTCCGGCCTCGCGATCGAAACACCGGACGGCACGTTCACCGTCGCTCGGGCCGACGCCGCGCTGCGGCCGGTGCGGTGGTTCTACGCGACCCCCGAACGCACCGCCGCCGGCCGCCCGCCTCGGGCCGCACCGTCGATCGTGGCGCTGCTGTCGGCCCTGCGGAACGCGATGGGCGGGGAGGGGGGAGACCGGCTGCGGGTGGGTGGATAGAGGCACGGTTGGAATGGAAAACCTGCCGAGATGCTGCTATATATGGGCTTCAGGAGGTCCTTCGATCATGTCGAAACCGGAGGCGAGCGCCATCCGATCCATGCAGCAGCCTGCCAGGGCGATCCCTCAGGGCTCCCGCCGTGTCTTGAAACCCGGCGACGTCCCCGCCGTGGTCGGGCGCGGCCGCTTTACCGTGCGGCAATTGAAACGTGCCTTGGACATCGCGCTCCATGGCCAGACGACCGAGGCGGATGGCAAAAGCCACACCTCACGCTGATTATCACACCAGCGTTTTCGTCAACTGTCCCTTCGACCTCGAGTATCAACCTATTCTCCACGCAATCGTATTCGCAATCATGCATTGCGGCTACACGGTTCGCTGCGCGCTGGAAGCCGAGGACACGGGAACGCCCCGAATCGATCGCATCTACTCGATCATCGAGGCGTGCCGTTTCGGCGTGCATGATATCTCCCGCGTGGAGCACGATTTGATCAACGCCTTGCCCCGTTTCAACATGCCCTTCGAACTCGGCCTATTTCTTGGGGCCAGGCGGTTCGGGCCGCCAAGCCAGAGATCGAAGCAATGTCTTGTCCTGGAGGCGGAGAGGTTCCGCTATCAAAAATTCCTTTCGGACATTGCCGGGCAGGACATTCGGCAGCATGGCGGCGATCCCACCAAGGCAGTCGGCGCCATCCGAGACTGGCTCGTTTCGATGCGTCCGAAATCAGCCAAATTGCTACCTGGCGCGAAGGCGATCATGCATCACTACCAGGACTTCGTCCGCAACCTGCCGGCGGCTTTGAAGGCGCTGGATATCGAGCCCAACGAATTGGGCTTCGTCGATCGTGCCCACATGATGGCGCTGTTCCTGGAAACGCGGGGACTCTGAGCTTCCGAACAGCGTAATGCGGAACCTACCCAAACCGCTCCAGCCGATACCGCGGATCGATCGCCTCCCCGCGCAGCACCGCCGCCGCCGTCAACTGCCCGACCGCCGGTCCCAGCGTGTAGCCGTTCGCCGTCACCACGTTGAAGAAGCGTGGCAGTCCCGGCGCCTCTCCCAGCAGCGGCGCACGGTCGATCGACGGGTTGATCCCCGTCCACGACCGGATGATCGACAGCGACTTCACCACCGGCAGCGCGCGTTCGCACACCCACAGATTGCCCTCGATATTCTGCCGTAACGTCCGCGTGCGTCCCGTCTCCGCGTCGAACGCGCCGAACCAGCCGCCGCCGATCAGGAAGCTGCCGTTCGCCTGCTGCTTCAGCGACAGGTGCCGGTTCGCGACCGCCACCAGGTGCTGCGTCATTGCCGGCACGGGTTCCGTCACGATCACCTGCTGCACCGTCCCCGTCACCGGCAACGCCAGCCCCACCATACGGCCGACCCGAGCGGCCCAGGGACCGGTGGCGTTGACGACGGTGCCGGCGGTGACGGTGCCCTTGCTCGTGGCCACGCGCCACGCCGTCCCTTCGCGCGTGATCGCCCGCACCTCCGCCCCGCGCAGCACGCGTGCGCCATGCCGCCGCGCCAGCGCCAGCAGCGCCATCATCCCGCGCAACGGGTCGCCGTAGCCCTCGGCGGGGACGTAGTCGGCGCCGATCATCCGTTCCGACAGCGCGGGCGCAAGGTCGCGGAGTTCGTTATGGTTCAGCACGTGGCTTTCGATGCCGACGCGGTTCTCCAGCGCCGATTTCCGGCGCAACCAATCCAGCGCCGCATCCGTCTCGGCCAGCATCAGGCCGCCATTCGTGCGGATGCCCAGGTCTTCGCCGACCGCGGCGCCGATCTCTTTCCACAAGGCGATGCTGCGGGGCGCGAGCGGCAGCGTGTGCGCGGCGGGACCGCCATCGGGCGGGGTGGCGTCGGTGAAGTCATAGGACAGCAACTGCACGTGCAGGCTGCCGGCATTCGCCGTGCTGGCCGCCATGGCGGCTTCGTCGCGGTCGATCAGCAGCACGTCGGCGCCGTCGCGTGCCAGGAAATAGGCGGTCGACAGGCCGGCGACGCCGCCGCCCACGACGACGATGTCGGCATGCCGCTCTTCCACTGGCAGGACGGGCAGGGGATGCAGCACGGCCTTGGGGGCCGGATCGTCCAGCAGCGGCGCGGTGAATTCCGGCGCCTCATGCATCAGGGGCGCGGCGGGCACGGGGCGCAGGGGCGCGCGCGGCGCGGCAAAGCCCTCGGCGTCCGGCGCGCGCGGGCACATCGCGGCGATCGTGGCTGAACAGAAACGACCCTGGCAGCGCCCCATGCCGGCGCGCGTCGCCTTCTTCAGCGCGGCGATCGACGTCAGCCCGTTCTCCATCTCCTGCCGAAGCCTGGCAGCGGAGACCTCCTCGCAGCGGCAGATAATGGTTTCGTTGGAGACGGGACGGGGTTCGACCGAAAACACCTCCCACAGCGCTGCCTGGAACGCCTGCGCCTGCTTCAGCGCCGGCCGGTCCGTCAGGTCGGCCGCTGAGGCATGCCCCAGGTCGCGCGCCGCCGCGCGCCCCGCCAGACGCCCCCGGATCTCGGCCACGCGCGCGCCGCCGAACGATGCGCCATCGCCGACCGCGAAGACCGGGGGCAGGCTGGTGCGTCCGTCTTCGTCCGCGATCGTCGCCAGGAACCCCCGCGCACCCCGGTCCACGAACCGGTGCGCTGCCCCCAGCGCCCGGGCCAGCCCGGTTTCCGGCTGGAAGCCGATATTGGTCGCCACGATGTCCACGTCCCAGCGCCGCCCGCCGGCGATCGCCGTCTGCACCCGCCCGTCGCCTTCCAGGTGATCGAGCCACGTCCCCCACAGCACCGGCACGCCGGCGGCCTTCAGCCGGGCCAGCATCGACCGTCCCTCGCGGGCAAGGTCGGGCGCGACCCAGGCCATGCGCAGCAGGGCGCGGGCGGAGGCGATCCCCGGCCGTTGCGCGCCCTCCAGCACCGCCACCGGCTTGATCCCTGCGGCCAGCAATTCGCAGGCGAGTTGCAGGTTCAGCGGCCCGTTGCCGGCGATCAGCACCCGTGCGCCGGGGAGCACGCGCTGGCTGCGCACCAGCGTCTGCAACCCGCCGGTGGTCAGGACGCCGGGCAGGGTCCAGCCGGGCACCGGGTTCGGCGCCTCATGCGCGCCGGCCGCCAGGATCAGGCGCCGGGGCCGGAAGGTCACGGCCTGGCCGCGCACCAGGGCGGCGATCTCGTCCGGCGCGAAGGCGCCCCAGACGAGCGAATCGGTCTCCACCGTCACGCCGGCGGCCAGGGCGCGGGCGCGCAGGGACGCCCCCAACGCGAACTGCGCGTCGGGGGCACGGTCGGCGTGGCTCGGCGCGAGCGGCTTGCCGTATTGCCCGCCCGGCGCGTGGCGTTCGTCCAGCAGCACGACCGAGGCACCCGCCTCGGCGGCCGCGGCTGCCGCCGACAGGCCGGCGACGCCGCCGCCCACCACCAGGACGTCGCAGATCCGGTCCTCGGCGGCCGGCGGGGCAGGGGCCTCGGCGAGCACGCGCGGGAAGCCGCTCTCGACGGCCAGGCCGTCCGCCGCCTGCGTCATGCAGGCGCGCTGGCCGATCCGGCCGTCGATCGTGACGACGCAGTCCCAGCAGGCGCCCATGCCGCAATGCAGGCCGCGCGGCGCGCCCGACGGGGTGTGGCGGACCGTGGTGATGCCGGCGGCGGACAGCGCGGCGGCGATCGTCTCGCCCTCCAGCGCCTCGATCCGGCTGCCGTCGAAGGTGAAGCCGATGGGACGGCCGACAGGGTGTATAGACGGATGGTTCAGGCGCATGGGCGGGACTATGCCATGCTTGACAGCGTCCGACACCCTGCCACCCTGCCGAAAAACCAGGAGGACGAGCCATGCGCTTCGGGCTGATCATACGCGGCCAGTATCCGATGGGCGACGACATGCGGGTCCGGCTGAAAGAGGACCTGGACGCCGCCAGGTTCGCCGAGGACCTCGGCTACGACGTCGTCGCCAAGGGCTCGCACTACAGTTCCTATCCGTTCCAGTACATCCAGCAGATCCCCTATCTGTGCCAGGTGGCGCAGGTCGCGCCCAAGCTGCGGCTGTGCCCGGGCGTCGTGCTGCTGCCGCTGCACTCGCCGCTGCACGTGGCCGAGGAACTCGCCTCCCTGGACGTGATGTGCGACGGCAAGCTGATCTTCGGCGCCGGTATCGGCTACCGGGAGGTGGAGTTCAACGCCTTCAATACGACGCAGAAACACTCGGGCAAGCGGTTCGAGGAATGCCTGACCGCGGTGAAGCGCCTGTGGTCGGAAGATTTCGTCGACATGCAAGCCAGCTACTTCAAGCTGGACCATGCCAACTGCACGGTCATGCCGGTGCAGAAACCGATGCCGCCGGTCTGGATCGGTGCCAACGCCAATGTCGGCATCCGCAGGGCGGCGCGGATGGCGGATGCGTGGTTCATCAATCCGCACAACAAGATCGATACGATCGCGGAGCAGATGGACGTCTACAAGCGTGCGCTGGACGACTGCGGCAAGCCGTTCCCCCAGGAGCTGCCGATGGCGCGGGAGCTGTTCGTCGCCCGCAGCCGCGACGAGGCGATCCGCCTGGCGAAGCCGTATCTCGAAGCCAAGTACAAGGCCTATCGCGACTGGGGCCAGGACAAGGTGATGCCCGCCGGCGATCATTTCGATCTCGATTTCGAGGACCTGATGAACGACCGGTTCCTGTTCGGCTCGCCGGCCGAGGTGACGGAGCAGATCCTGGTGCTGAAGCGGCGCTTCGGCGTCAACACGCTGATCTTCGGCATCCATTGGGTCGGCATGCCGGCGAAACTGGCAATGGATCAGATGCAACTGATCGCCGAGGAGGTGTTCCCGGCGGTTCGCGCCGCCTGAACCCGGCCGCGGCGCCGGACGGGCGCCGCGGCCAAAGGAGCGTTCAGGCCTGGGATGGGAGGGGGGTGACCGCCTCCGAGCGGATCGGTTCGGCGGGAATGCCGACGACGTACATCGCCGAGGACACAAGCCCGATCGCGCCGGCCACCAGCAGGGCGGGGGTGAAGGACCCGGTGGCCTGCACGATGAACCCGGTGATCGTCGGCGCCAGCGCACCGCCGATGAACCCGCCGAAATCCATGATCGCGCCCATCGAGGCGGCATAGACCGGCGGCGCGCAGGCCGACGAAAGCGCCCAGGACGTTCCCGACGAACTCAGCGAGAAGAACATCGTCACCGAGATGCTGACGACGGCGAGCAGGTTGCTGGGCGTCTCCGCCGCGACGATGGTTCCGGCCGACATGACCACCATGCCGATCACGGTCAGCAGCTTCCGGCTGCCGATCGTCGTCATGCCGCGTTTCGCCAGCCGATCGGCCAGCCAGCCGCCGCTCATGCTGCCCAGCAGCCCGAACAGGAACGGCACGGACGCGACGAGGCCGGTCTTGGGAATGCTCATGTGGCGCTGGATCTCAAGATAGCCGGGCAGCCAGGCGGTGAACATCCAGCCGACATAAACATTCCCAAAGAAACCAAGTATCAGCCCCCATGTCGCGCGGAAGCCGAACAGCCGCGACCATCCCGCGGCGTGCAGCGATTGCGTCTCGGGCGCGCCGCCTTCGCCGTAGAGATAGTGGTGGTCGTTGGGCGCCAGCGCGTCGGCGTCCAGGTCGCGATACACCCCGTACCAGACGCCGGCGAAGATGAAGCCGATCACGGCCATCAGCATGAACATCCAGCGCCAGCCATAGATCAGCATCACCGGCGTCAGCAGCGCCGGCGCGATCGCGGTGCCGAAAGACGACGCGCCGTTCCAGATGCCGACGCGCAGCGCCTGGTCGGTTTCATGATACCAGTCCTTGGTGACGCGTGAGGCGGTGGGGAAGACCGGTGCCTCGCCGACGCCCAGGAAGGCGCGGGTCAGGATGAACTGCAGGTAGCTGCCGACGAACCCCGCCGCGCCCTGCGCGATCGACCACACGATCAGCGCCGCCACCAGCACGCGGCGCGGCTTGACGTGATCGACGATCGGCCCCGCCAGCAGAAGGCTGAAGGCATAGGGCCACAGGAACGCGGACAGCAGCACGCCCATCTCGGCCACCGAAAGACCCAGGTCCTGGCGGATCAGCGGGTTCGCGACCGCGAGCGTCCCACGGTCCATGTAGCTGACCGTGCAGATCAGGAAGATCAGCAGCAGGTTGATGTTCTGCGTTCTCCGCATGCGCGGCGAACACCCCGCACGTCTCGTGCTCGACATGACAAACCTCCCATTATTATCCCGTTTAGCCGTCGGGTTTGCGTATGCGGGGCCTGCACGGACCGGAAGCAACGATTGCGGCGAAAGGCCTTGGTGCCAAAAACTCCGCACCCGCAGAGGATGCTTCGGGGAAAGCGTGGCGGGCATGAAAGATTTTTAATCTGCGAGCACTTTTGTATCACCTGTGCCCATCCGGGCACCGAACCTCCGTGCCGTCCGCGCGCTTGACGGACACGGGCGCGCCCGGTCCACTTCAGCCACAGTCCATTTCGGCGATCCAATGGGGGGAAGCAGGATGAAAATCGGCGGTGTGATGTTCTTCACGGCGGATTCGATGCAGCCCGCCGACCTGGCGAGGGCCATGGAGGACCGGGGTTTCGAATCCCTCTGGGTGCCGGAGCATACCCATGTCCCGCAGACCCGCCTGTCGGAATACCCCGGCGGCGGGCCGCTGCCGCGGCCGTATTACGAGATCTACGACCCGTTCATCGCGCTGAACACCGCCGCCGCCGTCACCACGACGCTGAAGATCGGCACCGGCATCGCGCTTCTGGTCCAGCGCGATCCGATCGTGACGGCGAAGATGGTGTCCTCGCTCGACCAGGTCTCGAAGGGCCGGTTCCTGTTCGGCGTGGGCAATGGCTGGAACCGCGACGAGATCGAGAACCACGGCACCGTGTTCGCCACCCGCCACAAGCTGGCGCGGGAGCGGATCGAGGCGATGATGAAGATCTGGACCAGCGACGAACCCAGCTATGACGGGGAGTTCGTGAAGTTCGGCCCGATGAGCCAGTGGCCGAAGCCGTTCCAGAAGCCCTATCCGCCGGTGATCGTCGGCGGCGCCTATCCCCATGCCGCCCGCCGCGCCATCCGCTACGGCAACGGCTGGATCCCCCGCTCGGACCGGCTGGAGGACGCCGGCATCGGCGTCGTCATCAAGCAGTTCCGCGACATGGCGACCGAGGCCGGGCGCGACCCCGCCAGCCTGCCGATCACCATCTTCCGCGTCCCCGACGAGATCCCCAAGCTGCGCTATTGCCAGGAGATCGGGATCGACCGCGTCGTCTTCAGCCTGCCGGCCGAGAAAGCCGACACGATCCTGCCGATCCTCGACCGCTGGGCCGCGGTGAAGCGGGACCTGGGCGTATGACGGCGCGCATCGGCTATCTGCTGCCGACGCGCGAGCAGATCATGGAGGGCCGGCCGGAAACCGCCCCGCTGCTCCATCTCGCCGCCCAGGCTCGGGATCACGGGTTCGACTCCGTCTGGGTCGGCGACTCGCTGACGGCGCGGCCCCGGCACGATCCGCTGACGCTGCTGGCGGCCGTCGCCGGCCGTGTGCCGGGCCTGACGCTGGGGACCGCCGTGCTGCTGCCGGCGCTGCGCAATCCGGTGCTGCTGGCGCACCAGGTCGCGACGCTGGACCAACTGGCGGAGGGGCGGCTGATCCTGGGCGTCGGCCTGGCCGCCGACCGGCCGAACATCAGGGCGGAGTTCGCCGCGGCCGGGGTGCCGTTCGAGCAGCGCATCGGGCGGATGCTGGAAGGGCTGCGGCTGTGCAAGGCGCTGTGGTCCGGGCAGCCCGTGGACTGGGACGGGCGCTGGCAGATGGCCGGGGCGGTCGTCGCCCCCACGCCGGCCCGTTCCGGCGGGCCGCTGCTGTGGATCGGCGGCAACCTCCCTGCCAGCCTGGTCCGAGCGGGGCGGCATTTCGATGGGTGGTTCCCGATCGCGCCGTCGGCGCCGGCGTTTGCCGAGGGGCTGCGGACGGTCAAGCGGGTCGCGGCGGAGCACGGGCGCGATCCGGCGGCGCTCAGTGGGGCGATGTATCTCACGATCTCGCTGGACGACGACGCGGCGCGGGCGGAGGACCGGCTCAACCGGTTCCTGGAGGCCTACTACGATGTCCCGGCGGCGCAGACGCGGCGGCGGCAGGCGAGCTATTGCGGGCCGGCGGAGGGGCTGAAACCGTGGCTGGACGCCTATGGGGCGGCAGGCGCGTCCCACCTGGTCCTGCGCTTCGCCGGCGACCACGCGCACCACCTCGCGCGTGTTGCAAGGCTGCTAGACCGCGGTTCGTAGTTCCAACCGGACGCCAATCGCTGTATTGGCACGCGGCTTCAGACTGAGAGAGAGACCAACCCGGACCCATGGCTGCAAATACCGGCTCTACGTTCAAGGACCGCCGCGATGCCTCGCAGGCGGCCCGTCAGGCGATGCTCGAACGCTTCAAGTCCCGTCCTTCCGCCGACGATCCGACAGTCCAGGCCAGGCAGGCGGAGCTGATCGCCATCGCCGAGGCGCGGGACGTCCGCACCGCCGAGAGGAAGGCCGCCAAGGCCGCCGAACTCGCCGCGCAGGAGGCCGCCCGGAAGGCCGCCGAGGAGGCCGCCGCGGCCGAGGCGCGCGCCAAGGCGGTGGAACTGCGGGCGCAGCAGAAGGCAGCCCGCGATGCCGCCTATGCGGCGCGCAAGGCGCGGAAGAAGCGGTAGGCACGGAAAGAGCGACAGGCTATCCGGCCGCCGCGGCTGGCCGAGGCAGAAGGCCGCAACGGGGCCCGCGATGCCGCTGCCGTCCGGCGTCAGGCAGGACGTCCGCCCACTGACGTCCGTTCACTGACGTCCGCCCATTCGGGCGCAACTCGCCTTACCCACGTCACGGCCCGGCTCGACCGGGCCATGACGGGAAGGCGGCGAGCGCCCGATCCTGCCAAGCCGGCACCGCCCCGTCTCGCCGGCTATCGCAGCACCGCCTCGGTCTTCCGCCTGATCAGCTCGAAATCGATCTGCCCGCCGATGCCCGGGTCCGTCGGCGCATGCATCAGCCCTTCCGCGTCCGGCGCCAGGTCGCGCACCATGCCGTATTTGTGCGCCCCGTCGGGCAGCAGCACCTCCCACATCGTGGTGTTCCGCAGCGCCATGCAAAGGTGCAGGTTCGCCAGGTTGTTCAGCGAATTGCCGGAGTGGTGGACCTCGTAGCGCAGCCCGAACGCCTCGGCGAGGTGGGCGGTCTTCAGCATCGTCGTCAGCCCGCCTTTGTTCGGGATGTCGCCGCGCAGGTAGTCGGTGGCCTTCTCGGTCAGCCAGATCGGGTAGGTGTCCAGGCCGCCGGCCGGGTATTCCGTCGCCATGATCGGGATGTCCAGCTTCTGGCGCAGCTTGACGTAGCCGTAGATGTCCTCGTCCGCCAGCGGGTCTTCGTACCAGTAGAAACCAAGCTCCTCGATTGCCCGGCCGACCCGGAGCGCGTCGATGAAATCATACGACCAGGTGGAATCGAGCATCAGCCGGTAGTCGTCGCCGACCGCCTCGCGCACCGCCTGGCAGACGCGGATGTCGTGGTCGGGATCGCGCGGCGGGTGGATCTTGTAGGCCTGCCACCCCGCCGCCTTGAACGACAGCGCCTGCTCCACATACGCCGACGCATCGGGCAGCACCTGGGAGCTGGCATAGGCAGGGATCGACGTCCGATACGTCCCCATCAGCGCATGCACCGGCAACCCCGCGATCTTGCCGCCGAGGTCCCACAGCGCCGTGTCCACCGCGCCGATCACCCGGTAGCTGACGGAACGGTTGACCAGCCGCATGCCGGCGTGGATGCGTTCGCGTTCCAGCGGGTCCTTGCCCATCAGCATCGGTTTCAGCGACCGGATCAACTGGGGACCGTCCATCGAGGCCGGGTTGCTGGCCGACCCCAGGAACGCATGCCCCGCCAGCCCCGCGTCGGTGCGGATGGTCAGCAGGCCGAGATTGCTGCCTGACTGGGCGGTGGAGCCCTGGTGGTATTTTGTTTCCGGAATGTTGTCCCAGGTGAAAATCGTCAGGGAGACATCATCGATTTTCATGGTGGTTTCCTTTTTCTGGACACCCCTTTGGGGGCGTTTCCCTTGGTTCCCGGACGGATGTTCGCACGGACGGGGGGCTGGTTGAAGCGTGGCGGCCCGTCTTGCCTCCCCTTGCCGGGTCTCCCCTTGCCGGCCGCCCGCGCTCAAGGCCAAACTCCCGGCAGGAGCAGTCCAAGGACAACGATATGAACGACGTCTCCGGCATCGGCGCCGCGCCACGCCGCCGCGAGGACGCCCGCTTCCTGGTCGGGCAGGGGCGCTATCTCGACGATATCGCGTTCCCCGGCGCCGCCCACGCCGTGTTCCTGCGCGCCGTCCACGCCCATGCCGTCCTCAACCGCCTCGACACCGCCGCCGCTGGGTCCATGCCCGGCGTCCTCGCGATCCTCACCGCGCAGGACGCCCGAGACGACGGCCTGCGGCCGCTGCGCCCCACCGTGGAAGCCAACGTCCAGACCAGCGAACCCTTCCGCTTCCTGCCGCAGCCGCTGCTGGCCCGGGACCGCATCCGCTACGCCGGCGAGCCGATCGCCGTCATCGTCGCGGAAACCCGCAACCAGGCGATGGACGCCGCCGAACGGATCGGCCTCGACGTCGATCCTTTGCCCGCCATCGCCACTGCCGAGGCCGCGCTTGCCCCCGGCGCGCCGCAGCTTGCGCCGGAGGTGCCGGGCAATCTCTGCATGGACTGGCGCTGGGGCCGGACGGCAGAGGCCGCCGCCGCGATCGCCGCCGCGCCGCATCGGGTGACGTTGCGGCTGAATAACCATCGCGTCGTCACCAACCCGATGGAGCCGCGCGGCGCCGTCGGCGTCTATGACGGCCGCTACACGCTGCATGTCTCCAGCCAGAACCTGCACGGCAACCGCGACGTCACCGCCGCCGCGCTGGGCGTCGATCCGTCCCAGGTTCGTTTCGTCGCACACGATGTCGGCGGCGGCTTCGGCGCCAAGAACTTCTGCTACGCCGAATACGCCCTGCTGCTCTGGGCCGCGCGGCGCACCGGCCGCGCGGTGAAATGGATCGCCACCCGGTCCGAGACGTTCCTCGCGGACCACCAGGCGCGCGACCAGGTGGCGACGGCGACGCTGGCGCTCGATGCCGACGGGCGCTTCCGCGCGCTGCACGTCGAGAGCATCGCCAATCTCGGCGCCTACATGGCCGGCGGCGCCGGCGGCGTGCAGACCAACCAGTTCCCGCACCTGCAGGGTGGGGTCTACGCCATCCCGGCGATCTCGCTGCATGTCCGCGCCGTGCTGACCAACACCACGCCGATCGGCGTCACGCGCGGCCCCGGCTTCGGCGAGGCCGTCAACATCATCGAGCGCCTGATCGACGCCGCCGCGCGGCAGACCGGGCTGGACCGCGTCGCGCTCCGCCGCCGCAACTTCGCGGGACCGATGCCGGCGGCCAACGCGCTGGGCTTCGTCGTCGACAGCGGCGATTTCCGCGCTGCCTTCGACCAGGCGCTGGACCGCGCCGACCTCCGCGGCTTCGCCGAACGGCGACGGCGGAGCGAGGCGGCGGGTCGCCGCCGCGGCATCGGCTTCGCCTGCCACATCAAGGGCACCGGCGGCTCCCCGACCGAGAACGTGGACATCCGCTTCGAACCCGACGGCAGCGTCTCGCTGCGGACCGGCACGCAGACGATCGGGCAGGGGCACGAGACGACGATGCCGCAGATCCTCGCCGACCGCCTGGGCCTGCCGAACGCCGCCATCCGCCTGTGCCAGGGCGACACCGACCTGGTCCCGATCGGCGGCGGCCATGGCAGTTCGCGCGCGACCTATATGGGCGGGACGGCGATCTGGCGGGCGTCGGAGACGATCGTCGAAAAAGGCCGCCGCGCGGCCGCACGCGTCCTGGAAGCCGCCGAGGCCGATATCGAGTTCCATGACGGCGCCTTCCGGGTCGCCGGCACCGACCGGCGGATCGCGCTGCTGGACCTCGCGGCGCGGGCGCCCGGCGCGCTGGACACCTATCACCGCTGGACGCGGGAGGCGATGACCTTCCCCAACGGCACCCATGTGGCCGAGATCGAGCTCGACCCCGAAACCGGCCGCGTGACGCTGGAGCGGCTGACGGCGGTCGACGATTACGGCGTGG
>NZ_DASZTJ010000190.1:0-51452 GCF_035548235.1 Rhodopila sp. | reverse complement strand
CATGGCCGGGACAAGCCCGGCCATGACGGGTAGGCAACGGCTGCATCGGCCAGGGAAAAATCGTTCGAGTCACGGTGACGCGGCCTATTCCGCTACTTGCGCATGCGCCATCGGATCGCCCTTGGCGGCCATCTCGGCCTTCTTCGCCGCGATCTTCTTCCGAGCGGCCTCGCGGCGCTCATCGAACTTGGCCAGGCGGCGATGCGGGTTGGGATGGACGACGTTCTCCGCCTCGCCCGGCCGCTTCTGTGCGCCGGCCCAGCCATGCGCCGCGATGTCGTAGATGATGCCTGACAGGTCCAGGTGCTTGACCTCATACCCGTCCGGGTTGTTCGGATCGCCCATGATCCAGCGGCCGCCGGCCGCGCGGGAGATCTTGCCGGACTCGACCACGTCGTCCACCCAGAACCCGATATGGTGCAGGCCGATGAAATCCTTGCCGGTGCCCTGGGCGGCCTCGTCGCTCTTGAACTTCAGGATCGCCAGGTTGCAGACGCCGTCGGTCAGGAACACGCCCTCGGCCAGCTCGCCGTCGATTTCGGCGACCTCCTCCAGGCCGGCGATTTCCTTGTAGAACTCCGCAGTCTCCCACGGATCGGCGACGCTCAGCGCGACGTGGCGCAGATAGCCTTTGCTTTTAGCCATGGAGTTTCTCCCTGCTTATATCCCGTGGCCAGTGTGACTACGGTTGCGGCATGGGAGCAAGAGGCAGCCTGTCCCGCCGTCCGCCGGCAGACCGTTACGCAACGATCCGGCGGGACGGCGGCAAGCGGCGCGTCAGTGCATCACCTCGAAGGTGGGATCGACCGTCAGAGACCGAAGCTCCAGCGTGCCTTTGACCCTGTAGAGGAGTTCGGCGTGGTCTTTCTCGGACACGTTGTCGCTGCGCATAACAAGCTGCACCAGCGGGTCGCGCAGCAGGGTCGCCAATGTCAGCGTGCTTTCCGCGATCTCATACATCGTTCGCACATCCCCTTCGAACGCAAACATATATAGGCTCTGTCGGGATGCAGGTTGGAAATGAATTGTGTCTTAAAGTTGCCCGGCAAGGGGCAAGATTTCGAGGTTCGGTCACGAATCGTCGCATGAACGCATCGTCATGGCGGCACCACAGGCCCGTAGTATTCGCCTGCGTATGACCGGCGCGCGGCGGGTTCGTTCCCACGCGTCATGGCTTGGCTTGACCGCATGGGCGCCCACCCTGAACGGGACGGACCGTTCTCCGTCGCGATCGGACCTGGGTCGACCGTCCACGACCTGCAGTCCTGGTAAAGAGAAATCCGTGGGCGCAACGCTGGCCATGTCGAGAGCGCGACCGCCATCCCGGCCGACTCACGCCCGCCCCACGATGAGGCAGGAAGGCCCCTAGGCCTGCTTCCGCTCGATCAGGCTGCGGCGGATCTTGCGGCCCCGCTCGACCTTGTCCTCGATGTAAGCTGCGTCGCCCCAGCGCACCGCGCGCGCCATCGCCTGCGCGTCCTCCATGAAGCGCTGCAGCATCTCCAGCAGCGCTTCCCGGTTGTTCAGGAAAATGTCCCGCCACATCACCGGGTCGGACGCGGCGATGCGGGTGAAGTCCCGGAAGCCGGAGGCGGCGAAGTTCACCACCTCCTGCCGCGTCTCGTCGGCCAGGTCGTCCGCCGTGCCGCAGATCGTGAAGGCGATCAGGTGCGGCAGGTGAGAAACGATCGCCAGCACCCGGTCATGATGCGCCGGCTCCATCCGCTCGACCAGGGAGCCGCAGCGGCGCCAGAGTTCGGCGATCTTCTCGACCGCGGCTTCGTCGGTACCCGGCAGGGGCGTGATCAGCGTCCAGCGGCCTTGAAACAGCTCCGGGAAACCTGAATCGGGACCGGAATGTTCCGTTCCAGCAATAGGATGCGCCGGCACGAAATGCACGGTCTCCGGCACCAGGGGCCCGATGTCGCGCACCACCGACTGCTTGGTCGACCCGACATCGGTCAGGATCGTGCCCGGCGCCAGATGCGGGGCGATCTGTGCCGCCAGTTCGGCGAACGCCCCCACCGGTGCGCACAGCATCACGCAGTCCGCCCCCTCCACCGCCTTGCCGGGATCGATCTCCACCCGGTCGGCGAAGCCAAGTTCCACGACGCGGTCCAGGGTTTTCTGCGTGCGGGCATTCACGACGACCTCCGCCGCGATGTCCCCGCGCTGGCGGGCGATCCGCGCGACCGAGGACCCGATCAGGCCGATGCCCAGCAGGGTCAGCCGCTTGAACAGCGGTTCAGCCACGCCCGGCGCTCCCTTGGGCCGACCCTTTGGCGAAGCCGGTGAACGCCTCGATCACCGCTTCGTTCTCCTCGGCCGTCCCGATGGTCACGCGCAGGCATTGCGGCAGGCCATAGCCGCCGATCTTGCGCACGATGATGCCTTTCGACCGCAGATACGCATCCGCCGCGTTCGCCCGTTCGGTCGTTTCCAGGTCGACCATCACGAAGTTGCCGACGCTGGGCCAGACCTTCAGCCCCGCCGCCTCGATCCCCGCCGTCACCTTCGGCAGCCATTCGGCATTGTGCGCGCGGCCCTTCTCCACCCAGCCCGGTTCCGCCAGGGCGGCGATGGCGGCGGCCTGCGCGGCGACCGAGACGTTGAACGGCCCGCGCACCCGGTCCAGCACGTCGACCACGGCGGCCGGCGCATAGCACCAGCCGATCCGCATCCCGCCCAGCCCGAAGATCTTGGAGAAGGTCCGCGTCATCACCGTGTTGTCGGTGGCGTCGACCAGCTTCACCCCCGGATCGTAGTCCGGCCGCGTGACATACTCGGCATAGGCCGCATCCAGCACCAGCAGCACGTTCGGCGGCAGGGCGGCACGGAACCGCGCGACGTCCTCGGCCGGGACCATGGAGCCGGTGGGGTTGTTCGGGTTGGCCAGGAACATCACGCGCGTGGCCGGCGAGACGGCGGCCAGCATGGCGTCCAGGTCGGCGGTCATGTTCCGCTCCGGCACCTTGACCACCGTGCTGCCGGCATAGGCCCCGGCGATGTGGTAGATCGAGAAGCCGTGGGCGGACATCACGATCTCCCGCCCCGGTCCGCCATAGGCGAGGCAGAACTGGTACAGCAGGTCGTCGGACCCGGCGCCGCAGACGATGCGGCCGGGATCCAGCCCCCAGCGGCGGCCCAGCGCCTCCCGCAGCCGCTTCGCGCTGCCGTCGGGATAGCGGAACACCTCCTCGGCGGCATCCTGGATCGCCCGGCGCGCGCCCGGCGGCACGCCGAACGCCCCTTCGTTGGACGACAGCTTCACGGTGCGGTTGAAGCCCGGGATGTCCGACTCACCCGCGACATAGGGGTGGATCGTCAGGATCTCGGGACGCGGCGACGGGCCCGTCATGGAGCCTTTGGTCATCACGCGCCCCCGACCGGTTCCGCGTAGCTGCCCAGCACGACCGGGCGGCGCAGGACCGATCCCAGATTGCTCAGGCGCGCGTCGTCGTCCATCAGATACCCATCCACTTCCACCAGCACATAGGCGACCGAGCTTCCGTTCGGCCGCACCAGCACCATCATCTCGGGTTTCAGCCCCGCCCCTGCCAGCTCGCTCGACAGGCGCGTGCGGCTGACGTCGCTGTCGCATTCCAGCCCCAGGTAAGACCGGTCCTGCCCGCTGGGGTCGGGCGGCGTCGGGGCGACCACCAGCGCGCGGACGTCGGACAGCCCCTCGGGCCGCGGCCGCCAGAACGGCAGCAGGCCGTTCACATACAGCCGCGGTTCGTGATGCAGCAGCGAGATCCACCAGGTCTCGTGGTCCGACGGGAACGGCAGCACGGCGGCCGCGGCATGGCCCTGGCTGGTGTCCGCCATCGCCTGCCCGGCGCTGCCGTAAAGCCGCAGCGGCGTCAGCGCGCCGAAATGCTCGCGCGCCAACTGCCCCAGCGGGGTGTTCGGGGCGGCGTCGCCCACGGCCAGCGAGAACCCGCCCTGCATCGCGGTGGTGCCTGCCAGCATCTCCCGCCACATGCGCACCAGCGTCACCGGCGGCAGCGCGCCGCTGTGGCGGCCCAGCAGCCGGCGCAGCATCGACGCCTCCCGCCCCGGCCGGAACGCGGCGGGCTTGCCGGAGCGCGCCACGTATTCGACGACGCCGGCACGCTCCATCAGCAGGTCATGGATCGTATCGTCGATCCGGTCGAGTTCGGCGCGCAGCGCCGGCAGGCCGCCGCTACGCCAACCATCTTGGGGCGCGGGTTCCTCGGATTTCGCCGAGGCAGCGTCCTGCGGGACATCGGTGCGGGAGATGGACGTTGACATTACTTTCGCCGTTGGGGCTTCACCATCCGGGCTTTCGCCGGGTGGGTTGTCACCGGGTTGGGGGGCGCAGACTTAGCGGAAGCCGGCCGGTCTGCAAACCCATGCCGGGGCAACGCAGACACGTTCCGACACGCTTTTCAACCCGCGTCGCCCCGCCGCCATTGCACGGGGCCGGTTGCTCGCCATCTGTTTGCGACCTATGCAGACGCCCGCCATGGATCACCCTGTCACACGCGCTTCGGATGGGCATACGCATGTCACGTTCGACGACGGCCTCGCGCTGGAGTGCGGGACGGTCCTGCGCCCGCATACCGTGGCCTTCCGCACCTATGGCACGCTGAACGCCGACAAATCGAACGCGGTGCTGGTGTGTCACGCGCTGACCGGCGACCAGTATGCGGCGGAGACCCACCCGCTGACCGGCAAGCCCGGCTGGTGGACCACGGTCGTCGGCCCCGGCCGGCCGCTCGACACCGACCGGTTCTTCGTCATCTGCGCCAACGTGCTGGGCGGCTGCATGGGCACGACCGGTCCGCTCAGCATCAATCCGGAAACCGGCGATCCCTGGGGCACGGATTTCCCGCCGGTCACCATCCGCGACATGGTGCGCCAGCAGAAGCGCCTGGTCGAGCACCTGGGCATCAAGCGCCTGTTCGCCGCCGTCGGCGGATCGATGGGCGGGATGCAGGTGCTGCAATGGGCGGCGCTGTATCCGGATGCCCTGTTCGCGGCGATGCCGATCGCCACCGCGTCCTATCACACCGCGCAGAACATCGCCTTCCACGAGGTCGGGCGGCAGGCCATCTTCGCCGACCCCGACTGGGCGGCCGGCCGCTACTGGCAGGATAACCGCATCCCGGCCCGCGGCCTGGCGGTCGCCCGGATGTGCGCCCACATCACCTATCTGTCCGAGGAAGCGCTGACCCGGAAGTTCGGCCGCCGCCTGCAGAACGCGCCGAAGGACCCGACCGAGGCGATCGACCTGTTCGGCGGCATGTTCCAGGTGCAGAGCTACCTGCGCCACCAGGGCAGCACCTTCGTGCAGCGCTTTGACGCCAACAGCTACCTGACGATCACGCGGGCGATGGACTATTTCGACCTCGCGGCCGATTGCGGCAGCGACCTGGCGGCGGCGTTCAAGGGGACGCGGACGCGGTTCCTGCTGGCCTCCTTCACCTCCGACTGGCTGTTCCCCACATCCCAGAGCCGAGCGATCGCTCGGGCGCTGAACCGGGCGGGGGCGAACGTGTCGTTCGTGGAGTTCCCGACCGACAAGGGGCACGACGCGTTCCTGCTGGACGAACCGGACTTCCACCGCACCCTGGCCGGCTTCCTGCGCGGCTGCGCGGTGCATGCGAGCCTGGGCGCATGAGCACGCTGGACCCTGTCCGCTTCGTCGCCAAGAACATGCGGGTCGACCTGGCGCTGATCGCCGGGATGATCGAGCCGGGATCGCGCGTCCTGGACATCGGCTGCGGCGACGGCACGCTGATCGACCACCTGTTCCAGACCAAGGGTTGCGACGCGCGCGGCATCGAGATCGACATGGCCGAGGTCACGCGCGCGGTCGCCCATGGCCTGCCGGTGATGCACGGCGACGCCGATATCGACCTGGAGCACTACCCGGACGGCGCGTTCGACTACGTCGTCCTGTCGCGGGCCTTGCAGGCCGTGGAGAGGCCGCGCGTGGTGCTGGCCCAGATGCTGCGCATCGGCACCCGCGCCGTGGTCAGCTTCCCCAATTTCGGCCACTGGCTGGTACGCTGGCAGTTGCTGGCCACCGGCCGGATGCCGATGACCGCGACCTGGGACAGGCCCTGGCACGAGACGCCGAACATCCACCCCTGCACGATCCGCGACTTCTTCGCGCTGTGCGAGGATGAGGGCTATCGCGTCGAGCGCTGGCTGGCCGCTGACGATGCGGGCCGACGCTCACCCTGGCGACGGAATTCATGGCTGGCGAACCTGTTCGGAGAGCAGGGCGTGTTCCTGCTGCGACGCCGATAAGCAAGGCGCGCCGGCCGCTTCTGGTGCGCCGGCGGTTCCGTCGCGGGCGCCTGAGCGCCTCGGCGGTCGTCTCGCTGCTGATCCACGCGGCGGTGTTCGCGTGGCTGCTGCTGGCGCTGCCGAAACCCGAGGTGCCCGAGGAACTGCCGCCGCCCTCCCCGGTGGCGATGGTGTTCCAGAGTGGACGGAAGGAGGGACCGTCCGTCCCCAACCCGACACTGTCCGCGACGCCGAACAGGCCGAAAGCCCCGTTGGGCGAAAAGCCGTCGACCCCGGGGCTGCCGACACCGGCAACGCCGCCGACACCCCAGACGCCGCCTTTGCCCCCTCCTCCACCGCCGCCGGCGCCGCTGCCGCAGACCGCGTTTCCCCCATCGGCGCCTAAGGAAACAGCGCCGCCGCAGCCTCCGCCCGCGGCGCCCAGTCCGCCCTCCACCGCGGCGGTCCCGCCGGTCGTGCCGGTTCCCGAGGCGCCGCTGCCGTTGCCGCCCCCACCCGCCCCGCCCCGGCCGCAACCCCGTCCCGTGCCTCGGCCCGCCCCGCCGCCGGCGCGGGAGGCAGCCAGGCCGAGACCCCCCGCCAACAGTTCCGAATTCCCGGCGCCGGAGAACTTCAGCTTCGGCGGCCCGGCCGCCCCGGCACCGTCCCGATCGCGTCCCGGCAGCACCGCCCGCCGCTTCGGGTCGATCGACATGACGCTGGGGCCTGCGATCCGCGGCGTGCTGAACAATGCTCCGCGCGGGTCGGACAAGGACGGCGGTCCCGACTGGGCGAACCTGCTGAGCCAATGGGTCGCGGAGCACGCCTATTACCCCGAACGGGCCCGCCGCTTCGGGGAGCAGGGCGACGCCGTGGTCCACGTGGTCGCCGACCATTTCGGGCACGTGAAAGAGGTCGAGTTGATCGGCAAATCCGGCTCCCAGTGGCTGGACCTGGCGCTGGTCGCGCTGTTCCGCGACGCGCACATCCCGCCGCTGCCGACGCCGGGGGACGACCCGATCGAGTTCAACTTCACGATGCGGTACATTTTGGTTCCGCCATAGGCGGTCGGGTTGGTTCCGCCGTAGGCAGTCGGGTTGGTTCCGCCATGGGCGGTCGGGCTGGTTCCGCCGTAGGCAGTCGGGCTGGTTCCGCCATGGGCGGCGGGGATGACAGCCACGCCTGGCGAAACCGGACGCAACGCCTTCCCGCACCGGCCGATCCGCACTACCTTACCCACGCCAACCCCCAGGAGGGCCTGCGATGAACGACCGTATCGGCAATCTCGGCGCCATGGAGCGTCTGCGGATCCGCACCGGCGGCTTTACCGGCCCGACCTCCGGCCTCGCCCCCGGCAACGTCCAGGCCAACCTGGTGATCCTGCCGAAAGACCTCGCCCACGACTTCCTGCGCTTCGCCCAGGCCAACCCCAAGCCCTGCCCCGTGCTCGCGGTCTCCGAAGCCGGGTCGCCCGCTTTCCCGACGCTGGGACAGGACCTCGACATCCGCACCGACCTGCCGCTCTACCGCGTCTGGCGCAACGGCGAGATGGTCGCCGAACCCACCGACGTCCGCGATGTCTGGCGCGACGACCTGGTCAGCTTCGCCATCGGCTGCTCCTTCTCCTTCGAGGAAGCGCTGATCGAGGACGGGATCGAGGTCCGCCACATCGCCTGCGGTTCCAACGTGCCGATGTACCGCACCAACATCGCGACCACGCCGGCCGGCCCGTTCCATGGCCCGCTGGTCGTCTCGATGCGCCCGCTGAAGCCAAAGGACGCGATCCGGGCGGTGCAGATCACCAGCCGGTTCCCTTCGGTCCACGGCGCGCCGGTGCATATCGGCCTGCCGCACATGATCGGCATCGCCGACATCAACAAGCCCGACTATGGCGACGCCGTTCCCATCGCGGCCGACGAACTGCCGGTGTTCTGGGCCTGCGGCGTCACGCCCCAGGCGGTGATCGCGCAGATGAAGCCGGACTTCTGCATCACCCACGCACCGGGCAGCATGCTGATCACCGACCTGAAGAACACGTCCCTCGCCGCGCTGTAACCGGTTGTCCGACCTGATCGACCGGATCGAGGCCGAACTCCATCGCGATGTCGGCCGCGGCATGGATGCTGTCTTCGCCGCCACCAAAGGCGGCCTGCGCGGGGCCGCCGCGGCGCTGGCGCGGGCCCGCGGCGTCGGCATCATCACCGGCTTCTTCGTCCCCGGCGCCACCCCGCCGGCCGCCGAGACCGACGGGCCGGCCGGCGCCGCCCTGTTGGCGCGCGCCTTCTTCGATGCCGGCGTGACCTGCCGGGTCGCCACCGACACGATCTGCGCCCAGGCCTGCACCGTCGCGCTGCACGCCGCGGGCGTCGGTTCGGTTCCGGTCGACGGCGTCGCCCCCGGCGGCGACGCCACGCAAGTCATCGCCGCCTGGCGGGACGCCGGGATCGACGTCGCCCTGGCGATCGAGCGTTGCGGCCCTGCCGCCGACGGGATTCCCCGCAACATGCGCGGCCGGGACCTGACGGATTACGTCGCTCCGCTGGACCGCCTGTTCACCGCCGGCCCATGGCGCACCGTCGCGATCGGCGACGGCGGCAACGAGATCGGCATGGGTGCCGTGCCGCCTGCCCTGATCGCCGAACATGTGCCCCTGGGGGAGACGGTGGGCTGCGTGGTGCCGGCGGAACACCTCGTCTCGGCCGGCGTGTCCCATTGGGGCGCGTACGGCGTGCTCGCCGCGCTGTCGGTGCTGCGGCCGGACTGGCGGCACGTGCGCGGGCTGCTCGATCCGGGGCTGGACGCGGCGATCGTCGCCGCCATGGTCGCGGACGGGCCGGCGGTGGATGGGGTGACGCTGTCCCGCGTGGCCACGATCGACTCGCGCGACATGGCGACGCACCACACGGTCCTGGCGGCGATCACCACGCTGCTGGGGTGATCAGGCGCGCGCTTGGAACGGCCGCCCCAGCATGGCAGGGCGATGCAGGCGGATGCGGCGCGCGTCGCGGGAGATCAAGACCAGCACGACCACGGTGCCGATATAGGGCATCGCCGACAGCAGCGGCGACGGGATCGAGACGCCCAACGCCTGCACATACAGGGATAGATACATCAGCGCGCCGAAGAACCATGCCCCGATCAGCAGCCAGAACGGCCGCCACGCGGCGAAGGTGACCAGCGCGAGCGCCACCCAGCCTCGGCCCGCCGTCATGTCCTGGGCCCAGAGCGGCGTATAGGCCAGCGACATATACGCGCCGGCCAGCCCCGCCAGCGCACCGCCGAACGCCACGGCTGCGTAACGGATCAGGATCACCGGATAGCCCAGCGCATGCGCCGCGTCGTGCGAATCCCCCACCGCGCGGATGATCAGGCCGAGATGCGTGGACCTTATGCACCACGCCACCAGCGCCAGCAGCACGAACGCCGCGTAGACCAGGATGTCGTGGCCGAACAGCACCGGTCCCAGCACCGGGATGTCCGACAGCACGGGGATATGGAGCTTCGGCAGCGTCGGCGCCGGGATGCCGACATACTTGGCCCCGACCAGCGCCGAGAAGCCGCGGCCGAAGATCGTCAGCGCCAGGCCCGTCGCGGTCTGGTTCGCCTGCAAGGTCAGGGAGATCACGCCGAAGACCAGCGCCAGCAGCATTCCCGCCACGATCGCGGCCAGCACGCCCAGCGAGGTGATCCCCGTCTCGTTCGCCGTGGCGAACCCGGCGATGGCGCCGGCCAGCATCATGCCTTCGACGCCCAGGTTCAGGACGCCGGTCTTCTCCACCACCAGTTCCCCGATCGCGGCGAGCAGCAAGGGCGTCGCGGCGGCGATGGTGCTGACCAGGAAAGCGACGAGCAGGGCGGTCATGTGCCAACCTTCATGGTGCAGCCTTGGCGGGCGCGACCCAGCGGATGCGGTTGCGCAACAGGATGTCGCAGCCCAGCAGGAAGAACAGCAGGATGCCCTGGAAGATCCCGGTCACCGCGTTGGGCAGGCCCAGGCTGATCTGCGCCGCGTCGCCGCCCAGGTAGGTCAGCGCCAGCAGCAGCCCCGCCGGGATGGCGCCCAGCGGGTTCAGGCGGCCCAGGAAGGCGACGATGATCGCGGTGAACCCGTAGCCGGGCGAGAGGTTGGTGGTCAGTTGGTTCAGCGTGCCCGTCGCCTCGAACAAGCCCGCCAGCCCGGCCAGGCCGCCCGAGATCAGCATCGCCACCCAGACCAGCCGGTTCTCGCTGAATCCCGCGAACTTCGCTGCCCGCGTGGCCTGGCCCAGGACGCGGAACTGGAAGCCCAGAAGCGATTTCTCCAGCATGAACCACAATCCGATCGCGACCAGCGGAGCGATCAGGATGCCGATATGGATGTTGGTCTCCGGCACCAGCAGCGGCGCCGAGGCATTGTCGGAGAACAGCGCGGTCTGCGGGAAGCCGAACCCCTGCGGATCGCGCCACGGGCCGGTGACGAGGTAGATCAGCAGGTACTGGGTGATATAGGTGAACATCAGACTGGTGAGGATTTCGTTGGCATTGAAACGGATACGCAGCCAGGCGACCAGCCCGCCGCTGGCCGCGCCGCCCAGGGCGCCCAGCAGCATCATCGCGGGGTAGAGGATGACGGCCGGCACGTCGGGAAACGCCAGCGCCAGCCCGCCGCCGCAGATCGCGCCCAAGGTGAACTGCCCGTCGGTGCCGATGTTCCAGACATTCGCCCGATACGCCAGCGACAGCCCGACCCCCATCATGATCAGCGGCGCCGCCTTGACCACCAGCGCGGCGATGCCGTCCTGCTGGACCAGGGGCACGATCAGGAACGTATAGACGGTCTGTAGCGGCGGCCGGCCCATGACGGCGAAGATGGCGCCGGTGACGATCCCGGTCAGGACCAGCGCCAGGACCGGGGACGCATAGCGCCAGACTTTCGATTCCGCGCCGCGGGGTTCGAACTTCAGCATGGGCGGCCTCCGCGGTGCGGCGGGGCGAGGGTCATGCGGCACGCGTCACGAGGCATCGGTATCGACGGGGCCGGGTCCTTACGCATCCGCAGCCTCCCTTACCGCCGTCCCGCCCATCAGCCGTCCGATCGACTCCACCGTCGCGTCCGCCGTCGGTACCGGGTCGGAGATCCGGCCTCCGGCGATCACCGCGATCCGGTCGGCCAGCACGAAGATCTCATCGAGGTCTTGGCTGATGATCATCACCGCCGCGCCCGCCTGGGCCAGCGCCATGATCGATTCGTGGATCGCCACCGCCGCGCCGGCATCCACGCCCCAGGTTGGCTGGTTGATCACCAGCACCGAGGGGTTCTGCAAGACCTCGCGCCCCACCAGGAACTTCTGCAAGTTGCCGCCGGAGAGCGAGCGCGCCTCGGCTTTCGGGCCGGTGGTCCGCACGTCGAAGCGCTTGATGATGTCATCGGCGAAGGCGTGGGTCTTCTTGCCGTCGATGATGCCGAACCGGACCAGCGCCTCCCGCGCATGGCCGGACAGGAAGGCGTTCTCCGCCAGGGTCATGGTGGTGACGGCGCCGTGGCCGTTGCGCTCCTCGGGCACGAAGCAGCCGCGGATCCTGCGCCGCTCCGACGGTCCCATGTGCCCGGCGGGCACGCCGTCGATCAGGATGTTCTCCGGCCGTCCCGCCAGGATCTCCCCCGACAACGCGTCCATCAGCTCCGACTGGCCGTTGCCCGCGATCCCGGCGATGCCCAGGATCTCTCCGCCCATCAGCGCCAGGGCGATGTCTTTCAGGTCGGTTCCAAAATGATACGGCGAACGGACGGTCAACCGATCCAGCACCAGCCTGGGCGTTTCAGACCGGGCGGAGGCGGTGTGCCGGATGGGGGCGTGGAGGTCCATGTTGATCATGATCTCCGCCAGCTCTTTCACGGACTTCTCCGCCGGCACCACCTCCCCCACGTTGCGGCCCAGCCGCATGATCGTGGCGTGCGAACAGAGCGCCCGCACCTCCTCCAGCTTGTGGCTGATATAAAGGATCGAGCAGCCCTCGGCGGCCAGGCGCCGCAGCGTGACGAACAGCGCCTGTACCTCGGACGGCGTCAGGACCGAGGTCGGTTCGTCCATGATCAGCAGCTTGGGGTTCTGCAGCAGGCAGCGCACGATCTCGATCCGCTGCCGCTCTCCCACCGACAGATCGTGCACCACCCGGTCCGGATCGAGCGGCAAACCATATTCGTTGGAAACCTTAGCGATCCGTTCCTTGAGGCCGGCGCGTTCCTTGGCCGAACCCAGGCCCAGCGCGATGTTCTCGGCCACTGTCAGTGCCTCGAACAACGAGAAGTGCTGGAACACCATGCCGATGCCCAGCCGCTGCGCGTGACCGGGATTCTGCACCGCGACCTTCCGGCCATCCCAGATCATCTCACCCGAATCCGGCTTGACCACGCCGTAGATCGTCTTCACCAGCGTCGACTTGCCGGCGCCGTTCTCGCCCAGCAGCGCATGGATCTGGTTGCGTTCGATCGTCAGGTTGACATGGTCGTTGGCCAGGCAGCCGGGATACTGCTTGGTCATGCCGGTCATGATCAGCAACGGGTCGGCGGCGGAATCGGTCATGCGTGCCTCGGATCGAGGAGACGGCGGCGCGACGCCGCCATCAGGTCAGCTTGCCGTCGATGCCCTGCACCAGCCATTGCATGGAGCCCAGCGCGGCGTCGTCCATCACGGTTCCGGCCGGAACCTTCACGGCGCCGGCCTGGTCCGAGATCGGGCCAACGAAGACCTTGTTCTTGCCGGACTTGATGTCCTCGACCGTCGCGCCCGCCAGCTTGGCGACATCGTCGGGCATGTTGGTGAAGGGCGACATCTGCAGCATGCCCTCGGCGAACCCGCCCCAGGTGTCGGTGCTCTTCCAGGTGCCGTCCATCACCGCCTGGATGCGCTTGATGTAATAGGGTGCCCAGACATCGGTGCTGGCGGAAAGCTGCGTGCCCTCGGCGAACTTGGCCATGTCGGTGGACTGGCCGAACGCCTTGATGCCGCGGGCGGCGGCGGCCTGCAGCGGCGCCGGGCTGTCGGTGTGCTGGGTGATGATGTCGCAGCCCTGGTCCATCAGCGCCTTGGCCGCGTCGCCTTCCTTCGGCGGATCGTACCAGGAGTTGATCATGACGAATTTCAGCACCGCCTTGGGGTTCACCGACCGCATGCCCAGCATGAACGCGTTCATGCCCTGCACCACTTCCGGCACCGGAATGGACCCGACATACCCGGCGATCCCGGCCTTCGACAGCTTGCCGGCGATCACGCCCTGGACGTAACGACCCTGGTAAAAGCGGATATTGTACGTCGCGACATTCGCCGCCCGCTTATAGCCGGTGGCGTGCTCATAGAACACCTTGGGGTGTTTCTTCGCCGAATTGAGCACGTAGTTCATATAGCCGAACGACGTCGCGAAGACCAGCTTGTGGCCCTGGTTCGCCAGGTCGTTCAGCACCTTCTCGGAGTCCGGGCCTTCCGGCACGTTCTCGACATAGGTCGTCTTGATCTTGCCGCCGAACTTCGCCTCGCACGCCTTGCGCGCGATGTCATGCTGATAGGTCCAGCCGAAGTCGCCCACCGGCCCGAGATAGATGAAGCCCACCTTCAGCGGCTCCTGGGCACGGGCCGGCCGGATGATCGCGGGGGCGGCCGTGACCGCCGCGCCGGCGCCCAGGAGGCGGGTGAACTGTCGTCTGTGCATGAAGAACTCCCTGGCCTTGGTAAGCGGTTGCGATCGCGTGCCAACCCGAACGAAGTCCGTGCGCGGTCTCACACATCCGTGAAGAGGACGAATGCAAGCATCACGCCAACTCCTATCGCCAAAATCCCTCATGCACGGCTCGACTTTCCTCTTCCAGCAGGGGTCCGACGACCTCGACTCTGCGCTGCCCGGCGGCCAGGACGATGCGGCAGGGCAGGTCCATCGTCAGGTTTTCCGGATGCGGGCCGATCAGGGTCTTCATCTCGCGTTCCGACAGCCCATAGACGACACGCCCGACCCCGGTCCAATACGCCGCGCCGGCGCACATCGCGCAGGGTTCGGCGTTGGCGTAGAGGGTGCAGCCGGCGAGGAACGCCGCCGGATAGGCCACGCTGGCCCTGGTCATCAGCACGCGCTCGGCATGGGCCGTGCGATCCCCGGCATCGCCATGCTCGTTGCCTGCCCGCATCAAGACGGCGCCGTCCGGTCCCACCAGGACCGCGCCGAACGGATGGTTCCCCAAGGCCCGGGATTCCCGAGCGACGTCGAGGGTCAGGCGGATGTAGTCTTCATGGGATTTCATGTGGATATTGCCTAGGATCGGGGCAGATGATGGCAATCGGAGCGCTCAGGGATTGGGCACATTTGACATCCGTCAGGCGGATACGGTCGCCGTCCTGCCCCGACCCTACTCCATCCGCGGCAGCGCCGTCCCGCGCTGGCCCATGTATTTTCCCGCCTTGTCGCGATAGCTCGTCTCGCAGGGTTCGTTGCCTTGCAAGAACAGGAACTGGCAGATGCCCTCGTTGGCATAGATCTTCGCCGGCAGCGGCGTGGTGTTGCTGATCTCGATCGTCACCTGGCCTTCCCATTCCGGCTCCAGCGGGGTCACGTTCACGATGATGCCGCAGCGGGCGTAGGTCGATTTGCCGAGACAGATCACCAGCACGTCGCGCGGGATGCGGAAGTATTCGATCGTGTGGCCCAGCGCGAAGCTGTTGGGGGGGATGATGCAGACATCGGTCTTGCGGTCGACGAAGCTGGTGGCGGCAAAGGCCTTGGGATCGATGACGGCGGAGTCGATGTTGGTGAAGATCTTGAACTCGTCGGCGATGCGCGCGTCGTAGCCATAGCTGGACAGGCCATAGCTGACGACGCCCTCGCGCTTCTGCGCCTCGACGAACGGGTCGATCATGCCCGTGGTTCGGGCCATCTCGCGGATCCAGCGGTCGGACAGGACGGCCATGGTCCGTGGGTTCCTTGCGGTTGCGTGCGGCGCCCGGGAGGGGGCCCTGGGAAGGCCCCGTCTAGCGCGTTTGCCCGGATCGGCAAACCGGGCGGCACGCCTTGGATACACGCCCAAGCATTCCAATGCTCCTGCCCATGGAGCATTGACGGACCCCGGACGCCGCGGCCGTCACGCCGCCAGGGCGGTCTCGCGATCGATCGCCAGCGCCCCCGCCTTCAGCCGCGGGATCAGTTCCTGCCCGTACTCCGCCGCGTCGTTCAGCGGGTCGAAGCCGCGCATCAGGAACGAGGTGATGCCCATCCGATAGTATTTCAGCAGGGCTTCGGCGACCTGTTCCGCCGAACCGACGAGGCAGGACGTGTTGCCCTTGCCGCCGGACAGGGCGGCAACCGGCATCCACAGCCGCTCGTCCTGGATGTCGCCCCGCGCAGCGATGTCGACCAAGCGCTTGCCGGACAGGTCCTGGCCGCGCGGATGCGGCGTGGCGGCCTTCAGGTCGGCGAGGACCTTGTTCGCCTTGTCCCAGGCCTCACCCTCCGTGCGGCCGATGATCGGGCGGAAAGACATGTTGAACTTGGGCGCAGGCCGGCCGAAGCCGGCGGCCAGTTGGCGGAATTCGGCCATGCGCTCGGCGGTTTCGGCGCGTGGCTCGCCGAACATCGCGAAGGTGTCGCAATGCTGCGCGCCCATCACCAGCGCGCCGGGCGAGGAGCCGCCGAACAGCAGTTCCGGGTAGGGCTGCTGGATCGGGCGGACGTCCGGGAACACCTTGCGGAACTGGTAGAAGCGGCCGTCGTAGTCGAACGGTTCGGTGCAGGTCCACACCCGGCGCATGACGTCCAGGTACTCCGCCGCCCGCTCGTAGCGTTCGTCCTTGGGCGTGAAATCGCCGTCGCGCTGCATGTCCTCATCGCTGTTGCCGGCGATGATGTGGACCGCGAGGCGTCCGCCCCACAGCGCGTCGAACGTGGCGATGGTGCGGGCGGCCAGCGTCGGCGCCACCAGGCCCGGACGATGGGCGACCAGATATCCCAGCGTCGTGGTCCGCGAGGCCGCATAGGACGCAACGGCGAACCCCTCGGCGGATGACGAATAGTAGCCGACCAGCACGAGGTCGAACCCGGCCTTCTCATGCGCCTGGGCGAATTCGCCCAGGAAGGACGGGGAGACACCGCCGCCGATCACATGCAGCGCGGTGCCGGCCGGCGGCGCGACACCGATCATCCCGATGACTCTCACAGGCATTTGGACGCTCCCTCGCGACGTGCGAACGGGCGGCATGGTTCGCCAACCCGTCCCAGGCGTCAATCCTGGCGTCCGTCCCGTACGCTGTCAGCCGGCCTTCCGCTTGCGCGTCGCCGCGGCCTTCTTCGCGGCGGCGGACCGAGCGGCGGCGGGACGGGAGGCGGCGGCCTTGCCGCCGATCCGGCCGCCCTTGCGGGAGGGCTGGGTGTTCGTCGCCTTCCCACGCCCGCTGCCGGACCGCTTGCCGCCGCCCGTCTCCTTGTTCACCGTCGCCCAGGCGCGGCGTTCGGCCTCCTGTTCCGAGACGCCGCGTCGTTCATAGCCTTCCTCGATGTGTTCGGCCTGGCGCTTCTGCTTGTCCGAGTAGGCGGATTTGTCTCCACGTGGCATGTCTGGTGCCTCCCTCCGGTGCAACGTGGCCGGCGGGAGGCAGTTGCCTAGATCACCCCTTCACGCTTCAGCGCCCGGATGGTGGCGCGGAAGGCGTCCACGGTGACGGTCATCTCCTCGTCCCCGTGCATCGCCGAGATCGTGCCCGACGGGCCGGAGTTCATGTCGACGCCGTTCACCAGCAGGCCCATCCGGACCTTGGGGGCGATGCCCGCGCCGCGCGACTTGCCCATCATCTGGGGAATGAACTGCACGGCGTCGAAGGTCGAGGGGGTGATGTCGGCGCCTTCGGGGTTCAGGAAGATGTGCATACCCGAGTAACTGCCGTAGACGGCCCACTTCACCTTCTCCTCCTCCAGCACCTCGTTCATCCGGGTGCGGACCTCGGCGCCGAAGGCGTTGGCGCGGTCGTTGGCGTCGGTGTCACGCAGGATCTCCAGCGTGGCGATACCGGCGGCGGCGGTGACCGGGTTCGCGTTGAACGTGCCAGGGTGGTAGATCTTCTCCATCCCCTTGGCCTGGGAGACCTGGAAGTCGAGCCAGTCCAGCAGCTCCTTCCTGCCGCCGACCGCACCGCCGGGCATGCCGCCGGCGACGATCTTCGCCATCGTGGTCATGTCGGGTATGATGCCGCAGGCCTTCTGCATGCCGCCGTTGGAGACGCGGAAGCCGGTGACGACCTCATCGAAGATCAGGATGGTGCCGGCCTGGGTGCACAGGTCGCGCAGCAGCTTCAGGAAGGACGGCAGGATGGGCATCTTGCCGAAGCTGGCGCCGGTCGGCTCCAGGATCAGCGCCGCGATGTCCTTGTGGTCGTTGAAGATGCGGGTGATGCCCTCGACGTCGTTCGGATCCGCCAGGATCACGGCATCGGACAGGCCGTGCACCACGCCGGATGTCGGCGTGCCGTCGAAATGGTTGGAATAGCCCGAGGTCATGTGGTCGTTCCAGCCATGGAAATGGCCCTTGAACCGCACGATCTTCTCGCGGCCTGTATAGGCACGTGCCAGACGCAGCGCCATCAGCGTCGCCTCGGTCCCCGAGGACGTGAACCGCACCCGTTCCGCCGACGGCACCATCTGGGTCACCAGCTCGGCCCATTTCACTTCCAGCTCGTGGCAGGCGCCGAAATGGGTGCCGTTGTCCAGCGCCGCATGCACGGCGGCGGTGACGGTGGGGTGGTTGTGGCCGAGGATCAGGGCGCCATGGCCGCCGAAATAGTCGACGTATTTGTTGTTGTCGACGTCCCACTTCACCGGACCAAGCGCACGCTTCACGTAGAGCGGATACGGATCGAAGTTGCGTCCGTCATGCGCGATGCCGCTGGGCAGCAGCTCCTTCGCCTTCGCGGACAGCGTGGCGGAGCCGGGGGTCATCGCCTTGTAGGCGTCCAGCAGCGTGGCGTTCGGCAGGGCGGTGGCAGACATGCGCGATCCTTTCAAGTTCCCGGACGATCGTTACCGCGTTTCGGCAGGCGGGTGAACGATCGTCCCCGGCATGGGTGGGTGGCGGGTGGCTTTCGGCTCCGATCAAGCGAAAACCGTGCCGTCCTTCCTGCGCCGTCCCGCCACGCGAGGCCACCGCTCGGGATTGCCCAACCACGCCCCGCGTGGAACCATGCCGGCCACCAAGAGGAACACGCCATGCAGGAAGAAATCCGAGATATCCAAACGCGCGCCGGTGCGATGGAGACGTTCATCGTCCATCCGGATCGGGGCGGTCCACATCCCGTGGTCATCATGCAGATGGACGCGCCCGGCATCCGGGAGGAGCTGTACGACATGGCCCGCCGGCTGTGCAGCGTCGGCTACTACGTGCTGCTGCCGAACCTCTATTACCGCGCGGGGAAGGACACGAAATACGGGCCGGACGTCCTGGAGAAAGGCAGCGCCGAGCAGCAGCGCATGCGCGCCGTCCGCACCAAGATGACGATCCCGCCGGTGATGGAGGACATCGCCGACATGCTGGCATTCGTCGCAACCCAGCCCGCCGCCAAGCCCGGACCGGTCGGCACGCATGGCTATTGCATGAGCGGCCCCTATGCACTGGCCGCCGCCGCGCGCTATCCGGACCGGATCGTCGCCGCTGCCTCCTTCTATGGCACATGGCTGGTGTCGGATGCGGAGGAAAGCCCGCACCTCAACCTCGGCAAGGCCAAGGGCGAGCTCTATATCGGCTGCGCGGAACACGATGAGCTGGCGCCGCTGCCGATGGTCGAGGAGCTGAAGGGCCTGTTCCAGAAGTCCGGCAATCGCGGCGAGTTGGAACTGTATCCGGCCGTCCACCATGGCTTCGCGTTCCCGCAGCGCTGGTGCTACGACAAGCCGGCGGCCGAACGACATTGGGAGCGGCTGATCGCGCTGTATCGGCGCAATCTGGGTTAGGCATCGCCGCGACGAGGTTTCCGATTGGACGACGAGGACGAAGACGGCCCGCCCCGGCTGCCGGGCGGCAAGTTCTACATGACGCCTGTCGGCGCGGAGCGGCTGCGGACGGAGTTCGCGGCGCAGAAGGCCGAACGCCATCGGGTGGTGGAGATCGTGGCCTGGGCCGCCGGCAACGGCGACCGGTCCGAGAACGCCGACTACAAGGAAGGCAAGCGCCGCCTGCGGGAGATCGACCGCCGGCTGCGCTTCCTGACCAATCGCCTCGCGCATGCCGAGATTGTCGATCCGGCCGCGCAGCCGCAGCGCGACCGGGTGTTCTTCGGCGCCACCGTCACCTATGCCACCGAACGGGACGAGGAAATCACCGTCACCATCGTCGGCGTGGATGAGGCGGACATGAACGCCGGCAAGATCTCGATCGGCTCGCCGGTGGCGCTGGCGCTGCTGAAAGCCCGCACGGGGGATGAGGTGACGGTGCGGACGCCGCGCGGGGCGGAGGTGATCGAGATCCTGTCGATCGCCTATCCGGACGCCTGATCCTCACCCGCGACGGCGGCGCGCAGGGCGGGCAGAACCGTTTCCGGCAACTTCTCCACGTCCCAGCGGATCGTGACGGCCCAGTCGGTGGTCTCCAGCGTCTCCAGCCGGCGGGCGAAACCGGGCAGGTCGGCGAAATCGAGCTGGCCCGGCGTGTCGAGGTGCAGGAACAGCTTCGGGTCCAGGTAGAAGGACGGACGGACGGCCTCGATGACTTGCGCCAGCCGGTCCTTCACCGTGTCGGGCCAGTCCTCGGGGACCGCGTGTCGCAGCATGTCGACCAGCAATCCGCCCATCTGGGCCGCCGAGTCGGCGGCGATCGCCTCCAGCTTGGTTTCCAGGTCCCTCAGCCGGCCGATCAACTGTTCGGTCAGCGCGGGTTTGCGCTGCTCGACCTCCCGTATCGCCCGCCGGTGGCCGGCGATGAAGCCTTCGTGCCAGCCTTCCAGCCGGGGATCGGAAACCGGTTCCGGCAGGGGGTCGGGTTCAGGCTCCGGTTCCGGCAGGGCGAGGTGCGGTGGCGGGTCGTTGAAATCCTCAAGCCACAGCGTTTGCGGCATCTGCTCCGGCTCCGGCGGTTCCGGCGGAGACGATAGAAGCCGGCAGTAAAGAACCGGTTAACGTGGCCTTGTCCGGCTGCCGACCCTTGTGTGTGTCACGCGCGGCCTGGCGGGCCTGGATCTCCTGCCGGCGGCGGACCTTGGCTTCCTCGCGCTCCAGCCTGCGGCGTTGCTGCCGGGACAGCAGCCCCATCGACCGAGCGAAGTCGATCAGGTCGTGGGGTTCGGTGCTCATGGGGAGAAAGGGGTTGGGTTGGGTCGTCTCCTGCGGCGCTATCTCCGGCTCCCGCCGTTCATCGGCCAGGGTTTCGTCGGCCTGGCGGGCGGACCGGTGCAAGGTGTTGGCGCTGCTTCTCAGCCGCAACACCTGGTTCAGCGTCAGGTCCTGATCCGTCGCGCGCGACAGCGCGTCCAGGGCGCCGAGGCTGAAGGCCAGCGACAGCGCGGCGAGGCGGAGTTCGCGGTTGCTGCGCGGGCCGTACTCGGCCAGCGCCTCCAGCACCGCCGCGCGGGCCCGGACGGGGTCGTGATCGTTGGTGGGGAGGAAGAGATTGAGAAGGAACGCGACGATGCAGTCAAAGATGCTCGGGCTGAAATTCTGCTGGTCCATGGAATGCCACCGCTGTATGTTCTTGTTTCATTCGTAGCATCCAGACAAGGGATAAATCAAGAACATTTGAATGGCGGGGCGCGATTGGCGGGGGGCGCGATTGGCGGGGGGCGCGTTGCGGCGACGGGCTGGACGACGATCGAAACGACAATCCTGACGGCAGGGGACATCCTGCCGGACCCACCTGGGATGTCTCCCGCCGGTCAGCGCGCCGTACGAGTGATCAAGCCCCCGCCGTCCACTCCTTGATCGACGTCCGCCAATGGATCCGGTCCTGTTCCGGCGGATAATCCCCGGCGGCCTTGTGGTAGGAGCAGCGATTGTCCCAGATCACCACGTCCCCGACGCTCCATTTATGCCGGTACTCGGCCTCCGGCTGGATCATCAGCGCGGTCAGCGCCTCGATCAGGTCATCGTTCTCGGCAGGTTCGGCGCCTTCGATATACATGATCTTGCCGGGATCGAAATAAAGCGACTTGCGCCCGGTCTCCGCATGGGTGCGGATGATCAGGTGGAAGGCCGGCGCGCGGTCGCGGTCCTCGGGGTTCAGCAGCGCCTGGTTGCGGCGGCGGCCGCCATAGGTGAAGGCGCCGCGTACCCCCTCCAGCCGCGTGCGCAGCCGTTCCGGCATGGCGTCATAGGCGGCATAGGCGCTGGCGAAATGCGTGTCCCCGCCCCGGTCCGGGATGGCCAGGCCATAAAGCTGCGTGGCCTTGAACGGGACGTCGTCATAGGCGCCATCGGTGTGCCAGCCCTCGGCGCCGCGGCGATAGACGGCCTGGTCCAGCGACCCGTCGGGCTTGAACTTGTTGATGCCCATGACGGTGACCTCGGGCACCTCGGGATGGCGGGTGCTCTTCGACGGATGCGGCGAGACGATGCCGAAACGGCGGCTGTACGCCAGGAACTCTTCCATCGTCAGGTCCTGGTCCTTGACCACCATCACGTTGTGGCCCAGCCACGCCTGGTAGATGCGATTGAAATCATCGTCGGACATGGTCCGAAGGTCGATGCCGGAGATTTCGACGCCGATACGTGGGCCGACGCGCCGGATTTGCACCATGGTACGCCCTCCTGCCTTTTCCGGCAGTGGGCGCCCGTCCGCCGCCGTCGTCAAGCCTTGGCGGCAACCGGCCGCGTGGTATGCCCCGACATCTCGGCCCCCGCGTTGCGGTCCAGCTTGGTCGCCAGGATCGGCGCGAGGAAGGAAATCGCCGACACGAACAGGAACGCGTGCGAGAAATCCATGGGCAGCGGCTGGCTATGCCCGGTGATGGCGACCGACGCCGCCAGTGCCGCCGCCGACACCGCGATCCCGGTGGTCAGGGACATCTGCTGGAACGTCGTATAGAAGCTGGTCGCCGCGCTCATCTGTTCGCGCGGCATGTCGGCATAGGCGATGGTGTTATAAGCCATGAACTGCAGCGACTGGAAAAACCCGTTGGCGATCAGCACCGTGTAGATCAGCGGCAGCGGCCAGTCGGGGCGGAACGCGGCGCTGACCGCCAGGATCGCGGTGGCCAGCGCGCCGATCCAGATCAGCACCGTCCGGAAACCGAGCCGGTTCAGGAACCACGGGGCACAGGTGCGCATCGCCAGCGAACCGATCGAACTGGCGAAGGTGATCAGGCCGCTGCGGGCCGCCGAATCGCCGAACCCGACCTGGAACATCATCGGCAACAGGAACGGCATGGCCCCCACCGCGATCCGCGACAACGAGCCGCAGAGCCAGGACAGGCGGAACGTCTCGATCCGCAGCAGGCGGAAATCCAGGATGGGCTTGGGAGTACGCCGAGCGTGCCAGATATAGAGGGCGCCGGCGGCAAGGCCGGTGATGGCGAGGGCGGCCACCACGAGTTTGGACGCGGCGCCGCGGCTGCCGACCTCCAGCCCGAACATCAGGCATGACAGCGAGGTGCCGGCCAGCGCCAGGCCCGGAAGATCGAAAGGGGTCTTCGACGTCTCCTTCATCTCGGCGATGAAGACGGTGACCAGCACGATGCCCAGGATGCCGATCGGGACGTTGATGTAGAAGATCCAGCGCCAGTCGAGATAGGTGACAATGAAACCACCCAGCGGCGGCCCGATGATCGGCCCGATCGTCGCGGGGATCATCAGCCACGCCATGGATTTCACCAGTTCCGCCTTCGATACCACGCGCAGCATCACCAGCCGCCCCACCGGCGACATCATCGCGCCGCCCGCGCCTTGCAGCATGCGCGCGGCGACCAGCGCCCAGAGGGTCGGCGCCTGGGCGCACAGGACGGACCCCAGCGTGAACAGGCCGATCGCGAAGCGGAAGGTCGAGCGGGAGCCGAACCGGTCCGCGATCCGCCCGCTGGCGGGGATGAACATCGCCAGCGTCAGCAGGTAGGACGTGAGGGCGACGTTCATCCGCAGCGGGTCGGCGTCGAAGCTGCGGGCCATGGTCGGCAAGGCGGTGGCCAGGACCGTGCCGTCCAGCTGCTCCATGAACATTGCGCTGGCGACGATCAGCAGGACGGTCTGTGGGCGGGGATTCGGGTCGGCTCTCATGGCGCCACCAGACTAGACCGGGCCGTGCGGCCGGGCGAGGGCGCCAGGGCTCCGATTATAGCCGGTAGGGTATGCGTACGCCGGGATCGTCCAAGGGAAAGCCCGTCTCGTCGCGCGTGACCAGCCGCATGGATCGCGTATCGGCCGAGGCCCAGGCGATCGCGTCCGGCCGTTTCAGGCGATATTTCTGCTGCAGGACGTTGGCGACGATGACGTCAAACATCCTTCCGGCACGCCCGTTGCACCACGCTTCCGGCTCGCAAAGGAGGCGCCGCATGCTGCAAGGACAAACCGGCATCGTCACGGGTCCCGCCAAGGGGATGGGCGCCGCCGTCAGCCTTACCCTCGCAGAGGCCGGCGCCGACCTGATCCTGCTCGGCCGCGACACCGCCGCCATCGAGCCGGTCGCCGCCGACATCCGCGCGCTCGGCCGCCGCGCGGAGATCGCGGGCTGCGACGTCACCAGCGAGACCGAGGTCGCGGCCGCCATCACCCGGCCCGTCGATTTCCTGGTCAACGTCGCCGGCGGCTCCGGTCCGCTTGGCCGGCCGATCTGGGAGAACACGCTGGCGGAATTCGAGCAGATCATGACCCTGAACGTCACCGGCTGCTTTCTGACCATGCGCGCCGTCCTGCCGGGCATGATCGCCCGCCGCCGCGGCCGCATCGTCAATATCGGCGGCACGTTCGGGCTGCGCGGCCGTGCCGGGCGGGCGGCGTACAGCGCCTCCAAATGGGGCCTGCGCGGCCTGACCAAGTCCGCGGCGCTGGAGGCCGGCCCCTATGGCGTTACCGTCAACTGCGTCTGCCCCGGCATGGTCGAAGGGGAACGCTTCGACCGCGTCCGGACCGAAATGGGCGCGCGCCTGGGAATCACGCCGGACGAGGCGCGCGACCGGATGGCTTCGGAATATGCGCTGAGGCGGATTTCCACCGATCAGGACGTTGCCGGCGCGGTCCTGTTCCTGCTGGGCGACGCCGCCCGGCAGGTCACCGGGCAGGACATCGCGGTCGACGGGGGGTGGGTGATCTGACGGACCGGCCCCTGTCCTAGCGTTCGCGGTAGGCGCGATGGCAGGCGCCGCACGCCTCACCCATCGACTTGGCGGCGGCAGCCACCGCCTCGGTATCGCCGGCCTTGGCGGCGTCCGCGAGCTTCATCGAAGCCGCCTGCAGCGCATCGGCGTCCTTCTTGAAGCCGGCGGGATCGGACCAGATTTCGGACTTTGCCTTGGTCTTGCCCTTGTCGCTGCCGGCCGGGAACATGGTCGGGATCACGGACGCCCAGCGTGCGATCGCCTTGCCCGGCGCTTCCAACTGCTTGACGTCGCCCTTTTCCTTCACCACGGCCCGGATGTAGGCGAAACTGGCATTGTTGAGGTCAAAGGCCGTCTGCCGGAGGGTGATGATGTCGGGGCCGTCTGCCCGAGCCGCCGCGATGCCAAGGACGCCGAGTCCGACCGCCGCGAACAACGCAATGCGTTTAGCCATGCTTCCGCCTTCCCATGATTGGTCGCCGATTCCGCGTTGACCACTTATGCTGCAGCGCGGAAATGAGTTGGTAGCAGATAAAAGGGCGATCGGACAGGCCGGTGTGCCCAGCTTGGAAGGATGATGATGACGCAAATCCACTCCCTGGCCGTTTTTTGCGGATCTCGTGTCGGGGTCGATCCGGTCTATGCCGCCGCCGGCCGGACCCTCGGTGCCGGGCTCGCGCGACTGGGCGTCCGCCTCGTTTACGGCGGCGGGCGGATCGGCATCATGGGGGTGGTGGCGAACGCGGTGCTGGCCGACGGCGGCACGGTCCTGGGCGTCATCCCCCGCTTCCTGACGGAGATGGAAGTCGCGCATGCCGGCGCCACCGAGATGGTGGTCACCGAGAGCATGCACGTCCGCAAGACCCGCCTGTATGAGGAGTCCGACGCCTTCCTGATCATGCCCGGCGGCCTCGGCACGTTCGACGAAACGTTCGAGATCATCACGTGGAAGCAGCTTGGCCTGCACGACAAGCCGATCCTGATCGCCAACATCGATGGCTGGGCCGAACCGCTGATCGGCCTGATCGAGCATGCGATCGCCCGCGGCTTCGCCGATCCGCGAAGCCGTGGTTTCTATGAAGTGGTCAGCAGCGCCGATGCGGTGATCGATCGCCTGCAGACACTACAGCCGGGACGCGGCGGGCCCGCCTACCGGATGTAGCGGCACCGGTCCGGCGAGCGGACCGTCAGCGGGCCGGCCCTCAGCCGGGCAGCCCTCAGCGGTATCAGCCCTCAGCGGGGGCAGCCCTCAGCGGGGCAGCCCTCAGCGGAGTCAGCCAAGCGATCAGAACGTGTCGTCGGAGCTGCCGCTGTCGCCACTGTCGCTGCCGCTATCCCAGTTGCTGTCGCCGCCGCCGCTGTTGTCCGTCCATGACGAATCGCCGCTGCCGGTGTTCTGGTCCCAGCCGCCATTGTCGACATAGTCCTGGTTGCCGCCGGCCGGCAGCCCGCCGCCGCCCCAGGCGCCGGTGTCCACATAACCCTGCCCCTGGTCGACCGGGGCGCTCCAGGGATTGCCGCCGGGCGCGAAGCCGCCGCCGCCGAAGGCGCTGTGGGGCGAGAACAGGCTCATGAGCGCGTTGCCCGCCACCATGCCGCCCGCCACGCCCGCCGCCGTCGTCAGCGCGGAGCCGAGGAAGCCCGATCCCTGCCGCTGGAACATGCCGGGCTGGTAATTCGGTGCGTATTGCGGTGGCGGCATGGCATTCGGCTGATAATAGCCCTGCTGCTGCGGCTGCCCCCATGGGCCGCCCGGCGGAGGACCGGACGGCGCGCCACCAGGCTGCTGGCGATTGCCGCCGCCGAACAGCCCGCTGAAGAAGCCGCCGCCGGAACCACCCTGCGGCGGCTGCTGGGCGGCCTGCTGGGCCTGCTGCGCTTGCTGGGCGGCCTGCTGAGCCGCTTGCTGCGCCTGTTGCAGCTCCCACTCCAGCCGCTTGATGCGGTTCTGGGCCTCGACCAGGGCATGTTCCTGGACAAAGGCGAGCTGCGTGATGCGGTACCGCGCCTCGGGGTAGCGCTGGAAATTCTGGGCGATGAACTGATCCGCTTCCGGATCGATCGGCGGCAGGGCCGGGGCCTGCGTCGCCGGCACCGACCCGGCCGAGAAGCCGGACTGCGCCTGTGCACCGCCGACTCGGGCGATGAACTGGCTGATGATGTCGCGCTCTTCGTTGGTCATCGGGTATCCCCTTGGGGTCGAGCCGCCATGGCGTCGACGCCGGGGATGTGGCGCTGCGCCCCCTCCGGGTCAATATCTGTTTCGACGGACGATCAGGCCGCGGTTCCGCGACCGCCTACATCGCCTGGAACACCTTGAACACCACCATCGCCACCGCCACCACCAGGTAGACCCGCAGCACCGACAGCCAGACCCGGGTCGAGCGGGTGATCGCCGGGGGCGGCAGCGTCTCCAGGGGCGGCATCATCCAGCGTGTCCGGTCCCCCGCCGGCCCCGGGGTCGAGGCGGCCGCGCCACGTGGCCGCAGCACCAGGAACCCCAGCGCGCCGGCCGCGGAACCGCCGGCCAGCACCGACAGCATCGCCTCGCCCGACAGGCCGGGGAACAGGGTCGCGGCCGTCAGGATCACCGACAGCAGCACCAGCAGCCAGATCACCGCGCCGGTGAACAGGTTCAGCCAGCGCCCGTTCACCCACGGCCCCAGCACCGCCTTGTCATTGCATAATAGCAACAGGAACACCGTCGCCGACGGCAGCAGCACGCCGGCCAGCGTCTGTACCGCGTTCGTCAGCAGCCCCAGCAGCGAGTCGCTGCCGAACAGCACCAGCGCCGCCGCGACCACGACCAACCCGGCGTACATCGCGTAGAAGCCCCGCGCGTCAGATGCTTTCCGATGCAACGAGTGACGCAGGGAGAGGACGTCGCCGATCGCGTACGCGGTCGACAGCGATACCGCCGACGCGCCGATGATGCTCGCATCCAGCAGCGCCAGCGCGAACATGATCCCCGCCGCTCGGCCGGCATGCGCCTCCAGCCCCGCCGCCACGGCGCCGGCATGGCTGAACTGGCCGAAGCGGGCGGTGCCCTCGAACGCCGCGGCGGTGAAGGCCATCATCGCGACGGCGCCGATCACCACGACGATGATCCCGATCCACAGATCGGCCTTTTCATAGACCATGAACCGCGGCGTGATGCGCTTGTCGATCACGTAGCTCTGCTGGAAGAACAACTGCCAGGGAGCGACGGTCGTCCCGACGATGGCGATGACGAGCAGCATGACATCCGACAGTTGCGCACCCGCGGGAAAGGACGGCCGTACCAGGTCGTGGCCCAGCTGCGCCAGCGGCGGGTGCACCATCACGAAGACCGGCACCAGCAGCAGGCTGAAGAAGCACAGTCCCAGCGAGAACCGTTCGAACCGCCTGAAACTACCCGTGCTGGCGGCGGCGATGATGATGCCGGCGGCCACCGCGATCCCGGCGATCCGCGGCACGCCCAGGTAGCCCAGCGCGAGGTTGATGCCGATGAACTCGGTGACGATCGTCAGCCCGTTCAGCAGGAACAGGTCGATGACGCTGAACGCGCCCCAGAACTTGCCGAACCGTTCCAGGATCAGCCGCGCGTGGCCGACGCGGGTGACGCAGCCCAGGCGCAGCACCATCTCCTGGTTCACATAGAGCACGGGCACCAGCAGCAGCAGCGTCCACATCAGCGCGGTGCCGTAGTTCTGCCCGGCCTGCGTATAGGTGCCGAACGCGCCTGCGTCGTTGTCGCCGACCATCACGATCAGCCCAGGGCCGATGATGGCCGCCAGCGTGCGCAGCCGCGCGCCCCAGCCCTGGCGCGCGCCCGCGTCGCCGTGGCGGATGGTGCCGAACGCACCCTCGATATCGCCGGTATGGGCGGTATCGAGGGCGGCGCCGGTGAAAGTCGTATCGGACATGACGAAAACCCTGGAAGTCAGACGGACGCGCACAGCATGGGATGGGCCGTAGCCCCGGTTGCGTGCGGACTGTCCTCTTCCCGCCAGCGGCAGATCGGCCGGCCGTGAACGCCGACCGCCCACGTCGCGATCGGCCGCGCCAGACCGGTGTCGCGGCAGACGTCCAGGGACGCTTCGTGCGTCCGGATCCATTCAAATGCGAGAAAACCGGCCATCGGCTCTCTCCTTTCTCAAGCGGTTGCCTGAGCTCGGGAGAGCCTGATCGGCCTAGACCGGAGGCATCAGGGCCTTCGGCCGGAGCGGATCATGCACTGCCCGAGCGGTGATCCAGCCTGGGGAAACGGCGGACGGCGAAAGCCGACTGTCGCTCTCCTGGGGCTGGCTGCTAGATCGGGGTTTCATTGGATCCCTGTTCCGTTTCATGGGGTTGCCTCGGCCGCGCCTGGCGTCCGGGACGGTCTGCTGATATACCGCCGACGGGCACGGGTTCAAGTCCTATGTCACTTCCATGACAAGGCACCGAGCCCTCTCAGCAAGCACTTTTTGGGAAGACGGAACCATGGACCTGGGCGTCGCCCATCTCAACGCACTGGAACTGCCGCCCGAGATGCTGGTCCCGGCCGTCGCCCGCGCCGGCTTCCGCGCCACCGGCCTGCGGATCAACCCGGTCGCCGAGGGTGGTCTGTGCTACCCGCTGCCGCCCGGTTCGGACGCCCTGCGCCGGGTGCGCGCCCTGCTGCGGGACGAAGGCGTGCGGGTGAACGAAGTGGAGTTCATCCAGGTCACGCCCGACCTCGATCCAAGCGCCTTCGCCCCGATGCTGGAGACGGGGGCGGAGCTTGGCGCCACCTGCCTGACCGTCGCCGGCGAGGACCCGGACGCCGGCCGCCTGACAGCGAATTTCGCGGCGCTGTGCGACCTCGCGGCCCCGTTCGGCATCCGCGTGGACGTCGAGTTCATGGCCTGGCGGGTCGTCGCGACGATCCGGGACGCGACCCGGCTGGTGACGGCGGCGGACCGGCCGAATGGCGGCATCCTGATGGACTCGCTGCATCTCGCCCGGTCGGGCGGGACACCGGCGGACATCGCGGCGACGCCCGCGGCGCAGGTGCGTGCCGCGCAGATCTGCGACGCACCCGCGACGCCGCCGTCCGGCGTGGCGGGCCTGATCGCCGAAGCGCGGGAGAGTCGCCTGCCGCCCGGCGAAGGGGCGCTGCCGCTGCACGATTTCCTGCGCGCCCTGCCCCCCGGCACGGCGATCAGCGCGGAGGTGCCGATGCCGGGCCTGGACGCGGCCACACGGCTTCGGCGGGCGTATGAGGCGACGGTGCGGGTGATGACCGCTGCCTCCTGGCCGGGATGAGGGCCGCCCGGTCCTCCAGGACACACTCACCTGGAATCCTCATGCGACGATTCGCCGCCCCCTAGCGGCGCGGCCGCATTCTTCGCTAAGCCTGAACGATGCATGCGAGGAACGCTGCCTGATGACCCAGAGCCCCGACGCGTCGTTGCTCACCGCATCGCCCTGGTGGCGTCCTGATCCCGGCACCAGCCTGGTGATCCAGGGCGGATGCCGGCTGACGGGCGCCTATCCGATCAGCGGGGCGAAGAACGCGGTGCTGCCGCTGATGGTCTCGGCGCTGGTGACGCCGCACCTGGTGACGCTGCACAACGTCCCCTCCAGCCTCGACGTCGCCGTGCTGGCCAACCTGCTGCAGCGCCTCGGCTGCGTGCTGAACTGGTCCAGCGGGCGCGGCGGGTTGTCGCTGACCGTCTGCGCCGACCATGTCCATCCGGCCCGCATCGATCGTGACCTGGTGGTCCGCATGCGGGCGTCGGTCCTGCTGCTGGGCGCCGTCCTCGCCCGCTGCGGCGAAGCCTGCCTGCCATTGCCGGGCGGCGACGCCATCGGCTCCCGCGGCATCGACTTCCATATCGCCGGCCTGCGCGCCATGGGCGCCGAGATCGAGGCCGGCGGCGGCATGATCCAGGCGCGGGCGCCGAACGGGCTGCACGGGGCGGAGATCGCGTTCCCCCACGTCTCGGTCGGCGCCACCGAGAACCTGATGCTCGCCGCCGTGCTGGCCGAGGGCACGACCACCATCCGCAATGCCGCGCGCGAGCCCGAGATCGCCGACCTCGCCCAGTGCCTGATCGCGATGGGCGCCGCGATCGAGGGGCTGGACACCCATGTCCTGACCATCCACGGCAACCGCCCGCTGACCGGCGCCGTCCATGCCGTCATGCCGGATCGGATCGAACTGGGAACGATGGCCTGCGCCGCCGCGGTCACCGGGGGCGAGCTGCTGCTGGAGAACGGCCGCCGGCACCTGCTGGGCGCGGCCGAGACGCTGCTGCTGAAGGCCGGCGTGGCGCTGGAGGACGTCGCCGACGGCGTGATCGCCCGCCGCCCCTCCGGCCGGCTGAACGGCATCATGGTCGAGACGCAGCCTTATCCCGGCTTCGCCACCGACCTGCAGGCGCCGGTGATGGCCATGCTGGCGGTCGCGCGCGGCCGCAGCGTCATCACCGAAACGATTTTCGAGCAGCGCTTCCGCCATGTCGAGGAACTGCGCAAGATGGGCGCCGACATCACGGTCGACGGCCGCGTCGCCAGCATCACCGGCGTCGACCAACTGCGCGGCGCGCGCGTCACCGCCACGGACGTGCGGGCCGCGGCGGCGCTGGTGCTGGCCGGCCTGGCGGCCGAGGGCGAAACGGTGCTCGACGGGCTGGATCACCTCGATCGCGGCTATGACCGGATGGCGGAAAAGCTCGAAGCCTGCGGCGCGCATATCGTCCGTTCGATCGTCTGACGACATGCCAAGCCATCGGTGGGCGGCCCGCCTGCCCGTCTATTACGGCTGGGTGATCGTCGGCGTCGCCTTCGTCACCATGGCGTTCGGCGTCACCGCGCGTACCTCGTTCTCCCTGCTCCTGCCGCCGCTGCTGAATGAGTTCGGCTGGGACAGGGCGGACGCGGCCGGGGCGTTCTCGGCTGGGTTCCTGCTGTCGGCGGCGGTCAGCCCCCTGGTTGGCCGGGTGATGGACCGGCATGGCCCGCGCATCATCATCGAATGCGGCGTCGGCCTGATCACGATCGGTCTGCTGTGCGCGCCGATGATCACCGCCCTGTGGCAGCTCTACGTGACGCTGGGCGTGCTGGTCGGGCTGGGCAGCAACCTCATGAGCTTCTCGGTGCAGTCGCTGTACCTGCCGAACTGGTTCGTGCGGCGCCGCGGATTGGCGATTTCCATTGCCTTCTCCGGCGTCGGGGTCGGTGCGATCATCCTGCTTCCGTGGTTGCAGACGATCATCATCCGCAGCGGCTGGCGGACGTCGTGCTGGGTCCTGGGCGTGATGGTCTTGGGGGTCCTGGGCCCGCTGAACCTGCTGCTGCGCCGGCGGCCCGCCGATCTGGACTTGCTGCCGGACGGCATGCGCCAGGATGGGACCTCTGATCGGCACCAGGCCGTTTCCAACATCGCCGACCCGGCCTGGGCGGCGATCGACTGGCGGCTGCGGAACGCGATCCGCACGGCCCGTTTCTGGTGGATTTCGCTGGCCTATTTCTGTGCGCTGTTCTCGTGGTACGCGGTGCAGGTCCACCAAACCAAATACCTGATGGAGATCGGCTTCCCACCGATCGAGGCCGCCTGGGCGCTGGGTCTTGTAAGCGTCGTCGCGATCCCGGGGCAAATCGCCTTCGGCGCGCTGTCGGACCGCATCGGCCGGGAATGGGTGTGGGCTGCCGGGTGCCTCGGGTTCGTCCTGACCTATGTGCTGCTGATCGCGCTGAGCCGCGTGCCGGCCCCCTCGCTGCTCTATGCCATGGTGCTGGCGCAGGGGTTCCTGGGGTATGCGCTGACCTCGGTGATGGGTGCGATCGTGGTGGAGATCTACGAGGGGCCGCATTTCGGCTCGATCTTCGGCGCGATCAACGTGGCTTCGGTATGCGGCGGCGCTGCGGGGCCGTGGATGACCGGGGTCATCCACGACGCGACCGGCGGCTATGGGCCGGCCTTCCTGCTGGCGATGGGGTGCAGCGTGGTGTCCGCCGTCGCCGTCTGGATCGCCGCCCCCCGCAAGGTGCGGCTGGTGCCGGGCCGAGCTTACGCGGCCGCTCGGCGGGCCTGATAGATGCGCAACTGGGCGGTCGCGGCGTCCAGCAGCGGCGTCGCGATCCCGGACCGCGCGCCGCGCAGGGCCATGTCGGCGAGGATCTGCTCGACCTCCACCGGCGCGTTGACCTGCAGGTCGCGGTACATCGACGGCGCCCAGGGTGATCCTTTCGCCATGAGCATCGTCCGTGTTCGGGCCAGCACCGCCTCAGGAGGCGGATAGCCGGCTGCGGCGGCAACCGCCGCCGTCTCCGCCAGGAAGCGCGGCGGCAGGTCGGCGCCGTTCGGCAGCGCCTCGATCTCGCCGACCGTGCCGCGCAGCAGGCAGGTCAGCGCGCCGGCCGTGGCGAGCATGACCCATTTCTCCCACATCTCCTGCAGGATCGTGGTCGACAGGGTGGTTTCGAACCCGGCGCCGGACAGCGCGTCGTGCAGGCGGCGCACACGGTCGGAGGTGCTGCCGTCGCGCTCGCCGTATTTCAACTCCTGCATGCCGGCAAGCTGGACGACGCGGTTCTGCGCGTCGAGCATCGTGGCGACGATGCAGACGCCGCCCAGGACCGGCGCTTCGCCGAAATCGCGGACCAGCAGGTCGACCTGGCGCATGCCGTTGAGCAGCGGGACGATCATGGTGGCCGGGCCGATCGCGGGCTTGAGGTCGGCCAGCGCCTGCTCCAGCGCATAGGCCTTGACCGCGAGGATGACGATGTCGAACGGCTGGGCGATCTCGCTGGCCAGGACGGTTTTCGGCGCCAGCGTGACGTCGCCATGGGGGCTGACGATCACCAGCCCGTCCCGCCGGATCTGTTCGGCGCGTCCTGGCCGGACCAGGAAGGTGACGTCCCGGCCGGCCTCCAGAAGGCGGCCGCCGAAATAGCCGCCGGTGGCGCCGGCGCCGACGATCAGGATCCGCATGGTGTCGCTCCGTATGGTTGCATGTGATACCGGTTTACCGTGCCCGCCTGCCGATCAGGAACAGGTTGGGGACCAGCGACGACGCCGTGATCGCGGCCATGATCCACCAGCCGGTCCGGAAGGCGGCAAGCCGCTCCGCCGGGGTCGCCGCGGAGGCGATCACCGCGACGAAGACGGCGACGCCGATGGCGATGCCGGCCTGGCGGATCATGTTGATCACGCCCGATCCGGTGGCGAAGGACGATGGCGGCAGTGAGGAGGCGCCGACGCCCATCAGGGTCGGAAAGGTCAGGCCGACGCCGACGCCGGACAGCATCATCGCGCCCAGCGCCACGGCCAGGTTCGGTTCCGCTCCGGTGAAGCTGGCCCAGGACGCCAGGCTGGCGACGAAGAAGAGGATGCCGACGGTGATGACCGGCCCGGCGCCGAAGCGGGCGATCAGGCGTCCGGCGAGCAGCAGCGACGTGATCGGCACCAGAAGCGGGCCGGGCGCGATGGCAAGGCCGGTCTTCAGCGCGGACCAGCCCCAGCCGGTCTGCTCCCACACCGCGACCGAGAACAGGATCGCGCCGAACGCGACCGAGTATGGTGCCATGACCAGCGACGCGCCGCTGAACGGGCGGACGCGGAACAGGTGCGGCTCGACGAAGGGATTGGCGGCGCGCAGGCAATGCCGGACGAAGAGGCCCAGGCAGAGGACGGCGGCGACGATGCTGGCGGCGATGCCGGGCGAGGACCAGCCCCAGTCGTTGCCTTTGACGATCGCGAAAGTCAGCGCGCCGATGCCGGCGGTGACGAGCAGGGCGGCGATCGGGCTGGGCCTCGGCGCGTCATGGCCGGGCACGGCGGGCAGCTTCCACCAGCCGACCAGCAGCGCGAGGATGCCGATCGGGACGTTGACCAGGAAGATCCAACGCCAGCTTGCAATGATCAGCACGCCGCCCACGACCGGCCCCAGCGCGGCGGCGAGCCCGCCGATGGCAGCCCAGTTGCGCACCGCGCCGCCGCGCCTGTCGGGCGGGAAGGATGCCAGCAGCAGGCCGATCGAGGTCGGCGTCATCAGCGCCGCACCGGCTGCCTGCGCCACGCGATAGACGACCAGGGCCTGGACGCTGCCGGCCGCGGCGCACGCGGCGGAGGCGAGCGTGAACAGTCCCACGCCCAGCAGGAAGCTGCGATCCCGTCTGTACCGTTCGGCGAGCCGCCCGAAAAACACCAGCAAGGCCGCGTAGGTGATGGCATAGCCGTTCAGGATCCATGACAGGTCTTCCAGCGACGCGCCGCTGAACTCCCGCGCGATGTCGGGCAGGCCGACATTGACGATGAACAGGTCCAGGTTGGCGAGGACGATGCCGATGCAGACGATCGCCAGCACCTGCCCCGGCGTCGTGGTCCGGGCGCCGGGGCGCGTCATCACGGTGGCGTGGACGGTCTGCGGCTTGACGCTCATGAGGTGCCTTTCGCGGGCGACGATAATAAGACCTGTTATGTTCTATTATCGGGCAAAAAAATTCAGGCGATTTCCTTGACCAGCGTGCCGATGGTGGTCTGGCGCAAGGTTTTCTCGACGGCGGCGTCGGTCGCGTGGAACACCGGGGCCAGCAGGTCTTTCATCCTGCGGTCGACGGGACAATTCGGGTTGCCGCGGGGCCGCAGGGCGAACACCCCAGTCCCGGCCTCCACGGCCTTGTGGATCTGGTCGAGGGTGATCTTTCCCGGATCGACACGGAGATTGACGCCCCCGTCCTTGCCGGGCCGCACGGAGACAAGGCCCTGGTGCTGCAGGTCCTTCAACAACCTGCGCACGACGACGGGGTTGGTCCGCAGGCTGCGGGAGATGACTTCCGACGTGGTTCCCTCGGGGCCCTTGTAGGCTATGACGCAGAGGATCTGCACGGCGGTCGCGAGGCGTGTGTTGGCGGCCATAAGAGAACTATGGTGGTTATGTTTTATCTGGTCAAGAGGGTCGATCCACGCCATCCGCCCCGGCGGGCCGCGCATTTTTCACCACGCGGATACGAAGCCCGTGCAGTGAACACCATCGAGCCTCGGGCAAATGCGATCGCATTTGCCCAGAATCCAGTCATGTTCAGCGTCCGTGGAGACCTCCACAGGTGGTTCGAGCGTGGCAGCCGGTGCCGTATCATCCGTAACCAGCGACAAACGCTTCCAGCACCGACTGGAATCCCGCCGGATTGTCCGCGTGCACCCAGTGCCCCGCGTTCTTCACGGCGACAAACCGGGCGGAAGGGAACAGGGCCTTGATGATCGGCCGGTCCTGCGGCTTCACATAGTGCGATTCCGCCCCCGTCACGAACAGGCTTGGCCCCTGATAGGGACCGGGCAACTCGACCCAGCCTTCCAGGTCGGGGATCGCGGCGGCGATCTCGGGCAGGCCGATGCGCCAGCCTGGATTGGGACCGAAACGGAAATTCTGCAGCAGGAAGGCGCGGATCGATGGGGCCGGCACCGCATCCCGCAGCAGGGCGTCGGCCTCGGCGCGGGTCAGGTCGGGGCGCAGCGGAATCCGCAGCATGGCGCTGGCGATCCGGTCGTTGCCGTGCTCATACGCCACCGGCGCGATGTCGGACACCAGCAGCCGCGCGACCATGTCAGGCCAGCGCAACGCCAGCGCCATGGCCGTCTTGCCGCCCATCGAGTGCCCGACGACCGCGGCCCGTTCTATTCCATGCGCCAGCAGCGTCTCCCGCACGTCGGCGGCCATCTCGGGATAGGTCATCCCCGCCTGGTGCGGACTGGAGCCATGGTTGCGCATGTCCAGCGCCAGCACCCGGAACCGAGGCGCCAGCGCCCGCTGCGCCGATCCGAAGTTGCGCGCCATGCCGAACAGGCCGTGCAGGAACACGACGGGCAGGCCTTCGCCGGTCTCGATCGCATGCAGGATCATACGGCCCTCCGCGGCCAGGCGGCGATCGCGACGCCGCTCATGATCAGTGCCGATCCGGCAAGCAGGTCGGGGGTCAGCGGTTCGTGCAGGAAGACAGTGGCGATCAGCAGGCTGACCGCCGGGGTGGTCAGGAAGCCCAGCGAGGAAACCAGCGCCGGCAGCTTCGCCGTCGCCTCCATGACGCACCAGGTCCCCAGCGGACCGGCGACCAGGCCGATATAGCCCAGCGCGATCCAGCAAATCGGCTGATGTCCGAACGTGCCGTCCGGCGCGTGCCACAGCACCAGCGGCGCCAGGACCAGCGAGGCGATCAGGAAGCACCAGGGCAGCAGCGCGAACATCGACAGGTTCGGCCGAGCGGCGCGGGTCACGATGATGGCGACGGACCAGGAGAGCGCGGCGCCCAGCAGCAGCAATTGCCCGATCAGGGTGTTCAGGTTCGCATAGTCCACGGCCGGCGGATCGATCAGCACGACCACCCCGGCGATGCCGATCCCGGCGGCGATCCAGCGCCGCACCGGCATAGCCTCCCGCAGGAAGATCAGCGACAGCGGCACGACCCAGATCGTCGTGGTGTTGGCCAGGATGGCGACGCGCCCGGCCTGGACCCAGGCCGCTGCCTCATGCGCCAAGGCGAAATAGAGACCGAGTTGAAGGGTGCCGATGGCGAACAGGGCGGGCAGGTCGGGGCGGGTGGGACGGCGGAACCCGCCGAAGGCCAGCAGCAGGATGGAGGCGATGATGCCCGACAATACCGCCCGTCCTTCGGCGAACCACAGCGGCGTGGCCCCGGCGGCGATCGCGAGCTTGGTCAGCGGCCAGGCGCTGGCGAGCAGGATGACCGAGGCGAAAAGCTGCACCAGCCCCAGCGGCGACAGGGCGCCGTGGCGTGATACGGCGGGCGCCTGGGCCGCCGGTATGACCCGCGTCATCCCCTCAACGCGCGAGCGGCCGGTACTTCATCCGGTGCGGCTCCGTCGCCTCCGCGCCCAGGCGGCGGCGCTTGTCTTCCTCATACGCCTGGAAGTTGCCCTCGAACCATTCCACGTGCGCATCGCCCTCGAACGCGAGGATGTGGGTGGCGAGGCGATCGAGGAACCAGCGGTCGTGGCTGATGATCACTGCGCAGCCGGCGAATTCGGTCAGCGCCTCCTCCAGCGCGCGCAGCGTGTCGACGTCCAGGTCGTTGGTCGGCTCGTCCAGCAGCAGGACGTTGTGTTCCTGCTTCAGCATCTTCGCCAGATGCACGCGGTTCCGCTCGCCGCCCGACAACACGCCGACCTTCTTCTGCTGGTCGGAGCCCTTGAAGTTGAACGCGGCGGTATAGGCGCGCGACTGGATCGCCCGCTTGCCCAGGTAGATCACCTCATCGCCGCCGCTGATCTCCTGCCAGACGGTCTTGTCGGCATTCAGGCTGTCGCGCGACTGGTCCACGTAGCCCAGCTTGACCGTGTCGCCGACCCGCAAACTGCCGCTGTCCGGATGCTCCTGGCCCGTGATCATGCGGAACAGCGTGGTCTTGCCGGCGCCGTTCGGGCCGATGACGCCGACGATGCCGCCCGGCGGCAGCTTGAAGTCCAGGCCATCGATCAACAGGTTGTTGCCGTAACCTTTGCGCAGGCCCTCGGCCTCGATGACGATATTGCCGAGGCGCGGACCGGACGGGATGACGATTTCCGCAACGCCCGTCTGCAGCTCCTGCGACTTCTGCAGCATCTCCTCATACTTCGCGATACGCGCTCGGCTTTTCGTCTGGCGGGCCCGCGGGGAGGCGGAAATCCATTCCGCTTCGGCAGCGAGTGCGCGCTGGCGGGCGCTTTCTTCTTTTTCTTCCTGCGCCAGGCGCTTGCGCTTCTGTTCCAGCCAGGATGAGTAGTTGCCTTCGAAAGGATAGCCGCGGCCGCGCTCCAGCTCCAGGATCCAGCCGGTGACGTTGTCCAGGAAGTAGCGGTCGTGGGTCACGATCATCACCGTGCCTTCGTAGTCGCGCAGCGTCCGCTCCAGCCAGGCGACGCTTTCGGCGTCCAGGTGGTTGGTCGGTTCGTCCAGCAACAGCAGGTCGGGCTTTTCCAGCAGCAGCTTGCACAGCGCGACGCGGCGCTTCTCGCCGCCCGACAGGTTGGTGATCGGGGCATCGGCCGGCGGGCAGCGCAGCGCGTCCAGCGCGATGTCAACACGCCGGTCCAGCTCCCACCCGTCCTGGCTGTCGATCTTCTCCTGCAATTCGCCCTGTTCGGCGAGCAGGTCGTTCATCTCCTCGTCCGACATCGGTTCGGCGAATTTGGCGGAGATCTCGTTGAACCGGTTCAGCGCGGCCTTCAGGTCGGCGAAGGCTTCCTCCACGTTCTCCCCCACCGTCTTGGTGGGGTCCAGCGGCGGCTCCTGCGCCAGGTAGCCGACGCGCACGCCGGGCGCGGCCCAGGCCTCGCCGCCGTATTCGGTCTCGATCCCCGCCATGATCTTCATCAGCGTCGACTTGCCGGCGCCGTTGACGCCCAGGACGCCGATCTTCACGCCGGGCAGGAACGACAGGGTAATGCCCTTGAAGACTTCCCGCCCGCCGGGAAAGGACTTCGTCAGGTCTTTCATCACGTAAACGTACTGGTAGCTCGCCATGATCCATCACTTCTATGCTTGCCGCGTGTTTTAGCCGCTACCGCCCCCGGATGGTAGGTGAAGATCGGAAATCCCGGGAATTCCGGTATCCGGGGCGGCCCTAAAATCCGGAGGCCGGCACCCCGTGCGCGTCGTGCGCCGCTTCGTAACCGGCGACGAGATCGCGCTGGTCCGCCGGGTAGCGATCGTCCAGCACGCTGAGCGTCCGGATCCGGTCCACCCGGAAATGCCGGTAATCGGACCGCAGCTCGCACCACGCCGCCACGACCGTCACATCGACGTAATACATCAGCGCGATCGGCCAAACGGTCCGTTCGGTCTGCCGCGCCTCGCCGTCGCCATAGCCAAGGCGCAGCTTGCGCCGGTCACGGATCGCGGCGCGCACCACCGACAGGCTGATCCCGTCGGGGACGCTGCTGCTGCCGTCCGAGACATAGAACGGCGCACTGCCCACCGACCGGCGCACGCTCTCCGGCAGCACCGCCGCGATCTTCGACAGCACCCGCTCCGCCGCCTCCCACAGCTCGGCGTCGCGCAGCCGGTGCAGCAGGCGCATGCCGACGGCGATGGCGTCGGCTTCCTCGGTCGAGAACATCAGCGGCGGCAGGTCGAAGCCGCGGCGGAGGACATAGCCGACGCCGGCGGCGCCCTCGATCGGCACGCGGCTGGCCTGCAGGCTGGCGATGTCGCGGTAGATCGTGCGCGGCGTCACTTCCAGCCGTCCGGCGATCGCGGCAGCGGTGAGCGGGCCGGACGCGGACCGCAACGCCTGGATGATGTCGAACAGCCGATCGGCCCGCCGCATGCGCCTGGCTCCAGATGCCCCCGTGAAGACTGCTGACTCAACGCTGTCAGCAGGATGTCAGTATGGTGGCGATATCCGCAACCGCAAGGGAGAACGTCGTCATGGCCACCACGCGCATCGACATCGAGGAGGCGCCCTGGACCTCCGCCGTCCCGTTCTACGGGCCGAACGCCGTGTATGACGGCAGGGACGTCATCCAGTTGAAAGTGCTGAGCGACCGGCGGGCGGAGGGTGGAGGCATCGCCTGGATCGTGCGGTTCCAGCCGCCGCCGGGGAAGATGATCAAGATCGTCGCCGTCGCCTTGTCAGACGAGCACATCTTCAATCTGCGCGGCGGCCGGTCCACCAAGAGCGGCCAGCCGGCACGGTCCGGGGGCTACAGCCTCAATCCCACCGGGCAGCCGCACAGCGCGATGCTGGCGCAGGAGACGGAAACGCTGGTGATCTACACCGGGGAGCCGGATGAGATCCGGTCGCTGGAAGTGCTGGACGTGGAGAGCGCGGCTACGTCCTTGCCCGTGTCGTGACACGGGGAGAGGCCGGGTCATCACCCGTACTGCTTCCGCAACTCCCGCTTCAGCAGCTTCCCCGCCGTGTTCCTGGGCAGCGTCTCCACGAACACCACCCGCTTGGGCAGCTTGAACGGCGCGAGGTGCTGGCGGGCGTGGGCGATCAGCACGGCCTCGTCCACGTCGTGTCCTGGCCGCAAGGTGACGAAGGCCGTAACGGCTTCGATCCATTTTTCGTCGGGCAGTCCGACGACGGCGACTTCCGAGACCGCGGCGTGGGTGAACAGCACTTCCTCCACCTCCCGGCTGGCGACCAGCACGCCGCCGGTGTTGATCACGTCGCGGATGCGGTCGACGATGTAAAGGTAGCCGTCCTCGTCGAAATAGCCGACGTCCCCGGAATGAAACCAACCGCCGGCGAAGGCTTCCTCGGTTTCCTTGGGCTTGTTCCAATAGCCGGTCAGCAGTTGCGGCGAGCGGTGTACGATCTCCCCATGCGTGCCGGGCGGGACGTCGTTCATGTCGGGATCGACGACCCGTGTCTCGACGTTCAGCACGGGCCGCCCGCAGGAAGCCGGGCGGGCGTCGTGGTCCTCGGGCGCCAAGACCGTTGCACATGGTGCGATCTCGGTCTGGCCGTACGCGTTGTACGGCCGAGCGCCGGGGAGTCGCTCGCGCAGCTCGTGCAGGACGGGGACAGGCATGATGGAAGCGCCGTAATAGATGTTCTTCAGCGACGTCAGGTCGCGCGTCGCGAAATCCGGATGGCGCAGCAGGCTGATCCAGACGGTCGGCGGCGCAAAGAAGGATGTGATCCGTTCGCTTTCCACCAGCGCCAGCACCTGGTCGGGCGCCGGCGCTTCGATCAGCGTCGTGTGCGCGCCGACCAATAGTTGCGGCATCGTAAATGCATGCGTCTGTGCCGTATGATACAATGGCAGCGCCGCCAGCGCTCGGTCTGTCCGTTTGTATTCGAAATGATGAATCACTGAATAGTATTGTGCCAGCATCGCGCCATGCGTCATCATCGCGCCCTTGGGCGCCGCCGTCGTGCCGGATGTATAGACAATCTGACCCAACGTCTCCGCGGTGATGTCGGGCATGTCGACAGGCGGGATCGAGATGTCGCGGGCGGTAGCGAGCAGGTCTTCCAGCAGCACCGTGTGCTCGATCGCGATGCCTGGGAGGTTGCCCTGCAGCGACGCAGCGACCAGCACCGCCCGCGCGCCGGATTGCTCGATGATATAGGACAGCTCCGCGCCGGTCAGGGCGTAGTTCACCGGCACATGGACGAAGCCGCCGCGCGCGCAGCCGAGCCATGCCAGGAAATAGGCGTCGGAGTTGCGGCCATAGGCGGCGATCCGGTCCCCTGGCCGCAACCCCAGGTCGGCGAAATGGCGTGCCAGCCGGCCCGCCCCCTCATCGAGCGCGCGGAACGACCATGCCCGGTCCTGGAACGTCAGCGCCGGCGCGTCCCGGTGCACCCTGGCGGCGCGGCGCAGGGCGTCTCCGACCGTGTTGCGGTGGATTGGGTCCATGGCGGCTCCGTCAGGCCACCGCCTCGGCTTCGACCTCGAACACCCAGGCCGGGTCGGCGAGGCCGGCGACGAACAGCAAGGTCGAGGCCGGGTGATGGTCCGGGAACATCGCCCCGCGCATCTGGCGGTAGGATGTCAGCAACTCCCGATCGGTCAGAAACGCGGTGGTCTTGACCACGTTCTCCACCCCCATGCCGTGTTCGGCCAGCACGGCGCGCAAATTGGCGAAGGCCTGGGCGATCTGCGCTTCCCCCGAGGACGGCACGGTGCCGTCGAGTGCGACGCCCACCTGGCCCGAGATGACGACGCGGCGATAGTCGCCGCTGATCTGCACGGCGTGGCTATAGCCAGTCGGGGCGCGAACGGTGGACGGATTGGTGCGGGTGACCTCTGCAGGCATCGATGTCTCTCTCCCCAAATGGTTGGAGGGAGTTAAGCCGCGAATGCCGTAACGCGCAACGAAAGGTTACGTGTCCAGCCAGGCCCCGACCTCCTGCCTTATGAACGCCGCGTCCTCGGGATTGACCACCGGGTTGCCGGCGCGGTGGCCCCAGATGCTGGGGATCGGCTTCAGCGCGGCGTGGCGGAGATGCGGCAGTTCCGCCTCATTGTCCGCGGTGCGGAAATAGAGGTCGGTGGCGCCGGGCATCAGCAGCACGCGCGCCCGGATCGCGGCCAGGGCGGCGGTCAGATCACCGTGATACAGGTCGTTGGCGCTGATGTCCGCGGCGTCCCAGGTGCGAAGCTGGGCATATTGGTTGGCGGCCGGGCGGGCGCCGAACCGGTCTTCCCAGTCGGTCTTCAGGAACGTCTCCAGGTCCGGCGCCCCCAGGTTCGGCGTCGGACCGTCCTTCAGATGCCGTCCCGCCCGGTAGAAGTCCTGGCTGAGCGCCCAGCCGGCGTAGATGCGGCCGAACGCGCGCTTGGCCGCCTTGGGTTCGGCGGAGAAGCGGCCATTGCCGATGTGCTGCGGCGCGGCTTCCAGCGTCGCCATCAAGGAACGCAGGAACACCTGGTTGTGGACCGCGGTGCGCGCGACGCCGCAATTGACGACGATGCGCTCGACGGCGTCGGGGAACAGGGCGGCCCAGTGATAGGCCTGCAGGGCGCCCATCGACCAGCCGTAGACGCAGGCCACGCGCTCGATCCCGAACAGCGTCCGCAGCGCCGAACGCTGGGTCTGCACGTTGTCGTGGATGGTCACCAGGGTCGGGTAGTCGTCCCGGTCGGCCGGAGAGGAGGACAGGCCGTTGCCGAACATGTCCGGAATGACGATGAACCAGCGCGTCGGGTCCAGGACCTTGCCGGGGCCGATCAACCATTCCAGGTCGGGGTGCTGCGCGCCGTAGCTGGTGGGATAGACGATGACGTTGTCACGGGCCGGCGACAACGTGCCATGGGTCTTCCAGGATAGCCGCGCGCCGGTGAGCCGAACGCCGGATTGCAGGGTGACGTCGCCGGCGTCGAAGACGCCTTGTTGGGTGGGCCAGGTCATCGGGGTCCTTCTTGCGGGCGTTGTGGCGGGGCTCGCGTTCGGATGCTTGTGCCACGATCGGCCTTGGGTGGACACCGGCCAGTCCGTTTGCGCCTGATCGGCCTTGTCCGGCCAGTCCGTGCGTTTAACCGATTGACATCACGAACGTCCCGGATGGCCGGCACAAGGCTGGCCATGATGAAGGAGGAACGGACGCAGCCAGGGCGCGCCCCTTCAACTGCTCCCGATCAGGATTCCCACGGCGAAGACCACCGCGCCGCCGAAAGCGACCTGCAGCGTCGCCGTCAACGGCGGGGTGTCCATGTATTTCCAGCGCACCCAGGAAATCACCGCCAGTTCGACGATCACCACTCCCATCGCCACGGCGACCGCGGACCAGAACGACGGGATCAGGAACGGCAGCGTATGGCCGATCCCCCCCGCCGTGGTCATCAGGCCGCAGATCGCGCCGCGGAGCAGCGGCGCACCCCGGCCCGTCAGGCTGCCGTTGTCCGACAGCGCCTCGGCGAAGCCCATGGAGATGCCGGCGCCGACCGATGCCGCGAGGCCCACCAGGAACGTGTCCCAGGTGTTCCCCGACGCGAAGGCCGCGGCGAAGACCGGCGCCAGGGTCGACACCGACCCGTCCATCAACCCGGCCAGGCCCGGTTGGATCACCTGCAGGATGAAGGACTTCCGCGCCTTCGCATCCTCGGCGGAGCGGACATTGGGGGGCAGGTTCTCCTCGACGAGCGCATCGGCGCGACGCTCGTGCTCGACCTCTGCGTCCGCCAGGTCGCCCAGCAGCTTGCGGATCGTGACATCCTCACTGCGCGCCGCGGCGCGGCGGTAGAAGGCCTGGGTCTCGATCTCCATGCTTTCCGCCAACTCGCGGACCGCTTTCAGGTTCAGCGGGAACATCTGCCAGACCGGCTTGTGCCGGATGAAACCACGCACGTCCTGACGGCGGATCAGCGGGATATGTTCGCCGAACTTGCCGCGATAGACGTCCAGCAGGCGCCGGCGGTGTTCGCCCTCCGCACCCGCCATTTCGGTGAAGACCTGGGCGCTGGCGGGGAAGTCGGTCCGCAGGCCTTCGGCGATGTCGAGATAGATCCGTCCATCCTCTTCCTCATTGGCGATCGCCAGGGCGAGGATCTCGCGTTCCGTCAGGTCCGAGAAGTTGCGCATGCCGGCACTGTGGCCAGCGCAGCGCCCAAGTCAAGTGAGTTTCGTAATGATGAGAATGAGTTGCAGCCGCTCTTATGTTTCTATTCCGTTATGTTGCAGGGGCGTGGGCCAGCCACGCCCCTGCCCGTCACAATGAAATCCGAGCGCCGGCGAGGATGGTGGGGCCCGGCGTCTGATAGCCGTTCACCGGTTCGAATTTCGAATCGAAGATGTTCCAGCCGTTCAGGTAGAGATCGACATGCGGCATGAGCTTGTAGGTGATCGCGACATTGGCGATCAGCCCGTGCTGGCCTGGTCCGTAGCCGATGCCGCCCCCGTTGCCGTCGCCGCCGATCAGGATGTCCTGTGCGCTGCCGGTGTAATAGAACGAGGTGACGATCCGCAGCTTGGGGATCGGCCGCACCGTCACGTCCACATCGGCGCTGTTCTGAGGCTGGCGCAGCAGCCGCGTCCCGACGGCGGCCGACTGACCCGAGGCGTAGGTGTTCAGGAACGTCCAGGACGCATGCACGTCCAGCCAGTCGAACGGCCGCAGCGTCGCCTCGGTCTCCACGCCATGGCTGTGGGCGGAGTTCAGGTTGACCTCGGTATCGACCGGAACGAACACCGAGGTGATCAGGTCGGTGATCCGCTGGTCGAAATAGGTGGAGCCGAAGGTCAGGAACCGGGGCCGGCCGAATGCCGCGACGTCGGTGGTGAACCCGGCCTCCCACCCTTCTGCATGCTCCGGCTTCAGGTTCGGGTTGCCCACGAAGCCGAACGTATCGACGCCATAGCGCTCGAACAGTGACGGGGCCCGGAAGGCCGTGCCGTATGCCAGTTTCAGATGAGTCGAAATCTCCTTCAGGTCGTACACGCCGCCGATGCGCCATGTCGTCGGCGCCTGCTGGTCGACCCAGTCCTGCCGAATCTGCCCGGTCAGCGTCAGGCGCTTCAGCACCGTCGTCTGCAGGCCGGCGTAGATGGCGTTGGTCACCATCGAAGCCCGTGCGGAGTCGCCATAGAAGCCGGTCAGGGAATTGGACTGGAACCGTTCGTTGATGTCGTCCCCGGTGTATTCGTAGCCGAAGGTCAGTGCGCTGCCCGACAGGGCCGGCGCCTGGAGGTAGCGGTCCAAGTGCAGCGTGTTGTTCCACTGCACGTCGGTGCGATAGCTGTGATAGCGCGAGTCCGAGGACGCGAGGTTCGGGTCGTTGAGGTTCAGCGGCTCCTGGTATCGCCGGTCGTCCTGCTCCCGCCCGACGAACGCCCCGCTCTCCAGCGCACCGTCGAACAGCGTCGTCGTCAGGCCCAGGCGGCCGAGCAAGGAGCTGGTTTTGCCGTTGGAGTTGGAATCGTCGAAGGTGGGAAGCGGATTGAAGTCCGCGTCCGTCTGCCCCAGCGTATTGTAGCCGAAATACGCGACATGCCCGCGCAGCAGCAGCGACAGCCGCGTGCCGTCGACCGGCGTATAGCCCAGGTTCATCGTCAGCAGCCGGTCGCGGTAGCCTTGCGCCACGCCCTTGTAGACGAACTCCCGCTGCGGCGTGGAATCATACCCTTGGAAGGACTGGCTCTCGGCCGTGATGGCATAATCGATCGGCCCCTCGACGCCGGTGGCCGAGACGCTGCCCCGGATCGCGGCCGGATAGCCCCCCGCGATATCGCCTTCCCAGTGCATGCCCGGCTGCGTGCCGCGGCGGGAGATGATGTTGATCACGCCGCCCACCGCACCCGATCCGTACAGCGACGCCATCGGGCCGCGGATGACCTCGATCCGCTCCACGTCGGCGAGCGTCTCGGTGCTGAAATTGGTGTAGCCGCCGTTGACGTCCGCGGCGTCGTTGATCGGCATGCCGTCGCGCAGCACCAGGACGTGCTGGCCTTCGGTGCCGCGGATGAACACGCTGGTCTGGGCGCCGGGACCGCCGCTCTGGCTGACATGCACGCCGGGGACGTCCTGCAGGGCGTCCGACAGCGTGTTGTAGCCGTGGGTCTCGATCGTCTTGCGATCGATGATCGTCACGCCGGCGGGGATCTGCTCGACCGGGGACGGCACGCGGGTGGCCGTCACCACGACGTCGGGCAGGTTGACCGGCGCTTCGTCGGCCAAAACGGGCGCCACGCACAGAGGCGTCGCCAGGATAGGAACCAAAACCGCGATAACCGCCGGCGCGCGCATGCGCATGCGGACCTCCATCGACCTGCATTGTCGATTGCCCGCCTACGGGTTTCTCCCCGCTACCCCGATCCGTCTCGCTCGGTGCGCGCGCGCAGTCTCGACGCCGGCCGGTCTCCTGGCTGGCGGGTCGCCGCCCGGGTCCGCCTTCTCGTCCGCCGGAGCGGACAATGGCATTGGGGCCGGGCTCACCGCCTACAGTTGCGAGGGCAGCCGCCTTTCGGCAGTTCCCGTTTCACCCCCCGAGAGGGGCACCGTCATCTGGGCGGCAGATTAGACAACGCCGTTACGCTTCGCAATTCGGCCGCGGAGGTGCCAATGCGGACGTTCGATCGCCTGGCCAGCACCCCGGGCTTCCTGCGGAAGCGAGGCGGGGCCGGCGTCCTGTCCGGTTGCGTATAGATTTGTCCCAGCATCTGCATAAAAAGCAGGCTGTCTGCACGAAGACCACCTGCGCAACACGCAGGCAACCTTGGGGAATTCGCGTATTCTTGACCCTCGTCAACCCAAGCCGCGGGACGAACGGGTGATGTTGCGGCGGGTTGTACGTTTGGTCGTTGCTGCTTGGCACGCCGCGTGCAAACCTATATCGCTGTTCACGTCGCAGATTTCGCCTTTGAGGGCGGCGAACCGGGCAGCCTGAACATGAATGGAGGGCCCGGGTATCCGGGCTTGATGGACATGAAGAAGATCGAAGCTGTCATCAAGCCGTTCAAACTCGATGAGGTCAAGGAAGCCCTGCACGAGGTTGGACTGCAAGGCATCACGGTGGTCGAGGCGAAAGGCTTCGGCCGTCAGAAAGGCCACACGGAGCTGTATCGCGGCGCCGAATACGTCGTCGACTTCCTGCCCAAGGTGAAGCTTGAGGTGATCTGCGACGACGCGGTCGTGGAACGCGCCGTGGAAGCGATCATCAACTCCGCCCGGACCGGACGCATCGGCGACGGCAAGATCTTCATCTCCTCGATCGAGGAGGTGATCCGGATCCGGACCGGAGAGCGAGGGGAGGACGCGATCTAGCGCCCAGGCCGAGCGGCCGGCGCGCCACCAGATTTGGTCCTTCCATTCACGATCAGCGGCCTCCCGGCGGGTGCCTGTCATGGATGTCATGATACGGGCGTTTGACACGGGGGTTCGAGCCGGGGATAGACCCGGCGTTCGACCACCGGGCCAATCCGATCGGCTGACGATCGGATCGTCGAGGGGCCGTTCCATGGTCCCGCACGGTGCGGGGCTGTAACCAGGCCTGATCCCGCCGCCCGATGCCGCGGCGGGATTGTTTGGCTTTCGTTTTGATACGGGGAAAACAGAATGGCGATTGAAAGCTCGAGTGCCGACGTCGAAAAGGTGCTCCAGATGCTGACCGACAACTCGGTTGAGTATGTCGATCTGCGCTTCACCGACCCGCGAGGCAAATGGCAGCACACGGCGCAGCACGTTTCGACCATCACCAAGGACGCCTTCTCGGAAGGCATCATGTTCGACGGCTCGTCGATCGCCGGCTGGAAGGCCATCAACGAGTCCGACATGATCCTGATGATGGACGCCAAGACCGCGGTCATGGACCCGTTCGCGGCGAAGCCCAGCGCCATCATCTTCTGCGACATCGTCGAACCGTCCACCGGTCAGTACTATTCGCGCGACCCGCGCGCGACCGCCAAGAAGGTCGAGGAATACCTGAAGTCGACCGGCATCGGCGACACCATCTTCATCGGCGCCGAAGCGGAGTTCTTCATCTTCGACAGCGTGAAGTTCGGCACCGGCGGCAACTACGGCATGTACCAGGTGGACAGCGTCGAAGGTCCGGGCTCGTCCATGAAGGACTATCCTGAAGGCAACATGGGCCATCGCCCCGCAGTGAAAGGCGGCTATTTCCCCGTTCCGCCAGTCGACGGCGACAGCGACCTGCGCGCCGAAATGCTGACGACGATGGGCGAAATGGGCCTGGCGATCGAAAAGCACCACCATGAAGTCGCGCAGTCCCAGCACGAGCTGGGCTTCAAGTTCGGCCCGCTGGTGACGCTGGCCGACCACATGCAGATCTACAAATACTGCGTGCACAACGTCGCCGCCAGCTACGGCAAGACCGCGACCTTCATGCCGAAGCCGATCTACGGCGACAACGGCTCGGGCATGCACACCCACATCTCCATCTGGAAGGAAGGCAAGCCGCTGTTCGCCGGCAATGGCTACGCCGACCTGTCGGAGACTTGCCTGTATGCCATCGGCGGCATCATCAAGCACGCCAAGGCAATCAACGCATTCTCGAACCCGCTGACCAACAGCTACAAGCGCTTGATCCCCGGCTTCGAAGCGCCGGTGCTGCTGGCTTATTCCGCGCGCAACCGTTCGGCCTCCTGCCGTATCCCCTACACGACCAGCCCGAAGGCCAAGCGCGTCGAGGTGCGGTTCCCGGACCCGGGCTGCAACCCGTACCTGTCCTACTCCGCGATCGCGATGGCCGCGCTGGACGGCATCAAGAACAAGATCCACCCCGGCGACCCGATGGACAAGGACCTGTACGATCTGCCGCCGGAAGAGCTGAAGGGCATCCCGACCGTCTGCGGGTCGCTGCGCGAGGCTCTGGTCTCCCTGGCCGCCGATCATGCGTTCCTGCTGGAGGGCGGCGTGTTCAGCGAGGAGCAGATCGAATCCTACATCGAACTGAAGTGGAGCGAGGTCTACAAGTTCGAACACACCCCGCATCCGGTCGAGTTCGAAATGTACTACTCCGTCTGATCGCGTAGCGATCCGGCCGGCCAGCCCCCGTCGCGCAAGCGGCGGGGGTTTTGTTTGGAATTATAACCACTCGCGCCGATTTTCGACGATACCGCCCGGCATTACGCGCATTGCGCGTGGAACCCCTTGTCGATACAGGCGGGATGCCCGCAATTAAGGCATAAAATCCAAAGCATTACGCCGCATTGGCGCGATCCGCCTACAAAACATGCTTGCTGCACCTGCACGCTTCTTGTGCATTCCCATTTGATCATCGAAAAAAACGCGGTACCGAGCGTGATTCTTCGCGCCGACGCGACTTGGCACGATTGTTGATTCTTGTTTTCCGCGCTCTGCCCTTGCTCCGCGATGGCGCGGCGAACGGCATGACAGGACAGGACCATGCGACACATAGTCATCAACGCCTATCGACCGGAGGACCGGCCAACATGAAACTCATCATGGCGATCATCAAGCCGTTCAAGCTGGATGACGTGCGGGAAGCGCTCACCCCGCTCGGCGTTCAAGGCCTGACCGTATCGGAAGTGAAGGGATTTGGTCGGCAGAAGGGCCAGACCGAGATTTACCGCGGCGCGGAATATCACGTGAGCTTCCTGCCGAAGATCAAGATCGAGGTCGTGGTTCCCGTTGACCTCACCGACCAGGTCATCGAGGCGATCGCGAAGGCGGCCCACACGGGCAAGATCGGCGACGGCAAGATTTTTGTTCTCGATATCGAACGAGCCATGCGGATCCGCACCGGCGAGGTCGATGCCGAAGCGCTCTAAACAAAGAGAATAGGGAAACAGGATGATGATGAAGCCCCGTTACGCCTGGGGAATGGGCGCGTTCACGCTCGCTCTTTTGGCGACATTGCCGGCCTGGGCCGATGACGCCGCGAACGCGGCGGCCGGCGCGGCCACGGCCGCCGCCGCGGCCGCGCCGAAGATCGACAGCGGCGACACCGCATGGATGCTGGCCAGCACCGCGCTGGTGCTGCTGATGACCATCCCGGGCCTGGCGCTGTTCTACGCCGGCATGGTGCGCAAGAAGAACATCCTGGCGACCATGATGCAGTCCTTCGCCATCTGCTGCATCGTAACGATCGTCTGGACTGTCGCCGGCTACTCGATCGCGTTCACGACCGGCAACGAATACATGGGCGATTTCTCCCGGATCATGCTGAACGGGATCGCCAGCCATATCGTGAAGGGCAGTGACCAGGCGTTCGTGCTGGCGTCCGGGGTCAAGGACGTTTCGGACATGACGACGACCATTCCCGAAACGGTCTACATGATGTTCCAGATGACCTTCGCGATCATCACGCCCGCGCTGATCGCCGGCGCGTTCGCCGATCGCATGAAGTTCTCGGCCATGTGCATCTTCATGACCCTCTGGTCGCTGCTGGTCTACTCGCCGATCGCGCACTGGGTCTGGGCGCCGTCCGGCTGGGCCAGCCAGATGGGCATCCTTGACTTCGCCGGCGGCACCGTCGTGCACATCAACGCCGGCGTGGCCGGCCTGGTCTGCGCCCTGGTGCTGGGCAAGCGCGTCGGTTACGGCCAGGACAACATGGCGCCGTACAACCTGTCGCTCGCGGTCATCGGCGCCTCGTTGCTCTGGGTGGGCTGGTTCGGGTTCAACGCGGGTTCCGCGGTGGGTGCGAACGGTCGCGCCGGCATGGCCATGGCGGTGACGCAGATCGCCACGGCGGCGGCGGCCCTGGGCTGGATGTTCGCCGAGTGGATCACCAAGGGCAAGCCGTCCGTCCTGGGCGCGATCTCGGGCGCCGTGGCCGGCCTGGTGGCCATCACCCCGGCCTCGGGCTTCGTGCTGCCGGGCGGCTCGATCGTCATCGGCGTGGCCGCCGGCGTGATCTGCTTCTGGGCCGCGACCAGCCTGAAGCACTTGCTGGGCTACGACGACAGCCTGGACACCTGGGGCGTGCACGGCATGGGCGGCATCGTCGGCGCGCTGCTGACCGGCGTGTTCTCCTACGGCCCGCTGTCGGCGACCGACGCCAGCCCCGACGGCTCGCCGGGCGGCCTCGCCCAGCTCAAGCTGCAGGCCATCGGCGTGTGCTCCACGCTGGTCTAT
>NZ_DASZTJ010000189.1:0-9235 GCF_035548235.1 Rhodopila sp. | reverse complement strand
ACGCCTTCTTCCCCGTGTCGCCCGACGTTGCGTTCGGCGCCATCGCAGCCTTTTCATCGCCGGGTAGGATGTGCGGCGCGCCTTCCCACGGGCTCATGAAATCGAAGTCGCGGAATTCCTGGACCAGCTGCACCGGCTGATAGACCACGCGCTTGAGTTCGTCGTCATAGCGCAATTCGACATAACCGGTGAGCGGAAAGTCCTTGCGCAACGGATAGCCGGAGAAACCGTAATCGGTGAGGATGCACCGCAGGTCCGGATGCCCGTCGAAGGGCACGCCATACATGTCGAACGTCTCGCGCTCGAACCAGCCGGCCGCGGGGTATATGGAGACGATGGAGGGCACGCTTTCCCCCTCCCCCGCCTGTGCCTTGACGCGGATGCGCGCGTTCTTCGTCAGCGACAGCAGATGATAGACGACATCGAAGCGCTTTGGGCGCTGCGGCCAGTCATTGCCGCAGATGTCCACCAGGATCTTGAAGTCCTGCGCATCGCGCAGATGGGCCATCACCGCGGGGATATCGGCCGGCACGACTTCGAGGGTAAGCTCGCCGCGCGCCAGCACCGTGCCGGTCACGGCGGCGCCCAGCGCCGAGGTGATGCTTTCGCTCAAGGACTCCAGATCGGTCATATCAGCGCTCGATCGTTCCGGTGCGGCGTATCTTCCGCTGCAGCAGGAGGATTCCGTACACCAGCGCCTCGGCCGTGGGCGGACAGCCGGGAACATAGATGTCCACCGGCACGATGCGGTCGCAGCCGCGCACCACCGCATAGCTGTAGTGGTAGTAACCGCCGCCATTGGCGCACGATCCCATCGAGATCACATAGCGCGGCTCGGGCATCTGGTCGTAGACCTTGCGCAGCGCGGGCGCCATCTTGTTGGTCAGCGTGCCGGCGACGATCATTACGTCGCTCTGCCGCGGGCTGGCGCGCGGCGCGATGCCGAACCGCTCCAGGTCGTAGCGCGGCATCGACGCCTGCATCATCTCCACCGCGCAGCAGGCCAGCCCGAAGGTCATCCACATCAGTGAGCCGGTGCGCGCCCAGTTCACCAGCGCCTCGGAGCTGGTGACCAGGAAGCCCTTGTCGGCCATCTCGGCCTGCAACGCCTTGAAATAGGGATCGTTGTCGCCGATGGCGGGGTTGGCGCCTTCGACTCCGGCGCGGCCTGCCTTGCCTGCAGGAATCACTCCCATTCGAGCGCGCCCTTCTTCCATTCATAGATGAAACCGACCGTCAGCACGCCCAGGAACACCATCATGGACCAGAAGGCGAAGACGCCCGTCGCGCCCAGCGTGATGGCCCAGGGGAACAGGAACGCCACTTCCAGGTCGAAGATGATGAACAGGATGGAAACCAGATAGAAACGCACATCGAACTTCATGCGCGCATCGCCGAAGGCGGGAAAACCGCATTCATAGGCCGAAAGCTTTTCGGGATCGGGCTTGCTGGGCGCCACGACCAGCGGCACCAGGATCAGCGCTCCGCCGAGAACGGCCGCCAGCCCGATGAAGATCAGGATCGGCAGATACTCCAGCAGCAGCTTTTCCATACGCGTATCCCATGGCCCATGCCCCAAGCGCGCTTGCGCCCCCAACTGGCCGGACCGGTGTCATTTCGCGCGCGCAGTATAGGCAGGCCCTGCCCGCGCGCAACGCGGGGTTTAAAGGAAGATTCGCGGCAGAAAAACAGGAAAATCAGCGCGGGAACGGGGGTGCGACGATGGCAATGGCAACCGCGCGCTTAATTGCGAACCATTCTTAGAAAGCGAGAGTCCGCGGCCTCCGGCAACACTGCGGAACGGGCCGTTTCCGGAGAAATGGCGCAAGCGACGGGATCGAGCCGGGGCTAGCGCCAGCGTCATGCCCCGGCGAGATGAACCCGCGAGCGGGTTCGGCAAACGAACCACTTCCTCAATTTTACTGAGAAAGTGGCGGGAGCGACGGGGCTCGAACCCGCGACCTTCGGCGTGACAGGCCGACACTCTAACCAACTGAGCTACGCCCCCGCGAAGCTGCGTCCGGCGAGCCGGACCGCGCGCGAAGGGGGCCGATGTAGGGGAGCCCCCAACCCAAGTCAAGCGCCAGTCCGCGAAGATCCCGGACCGCAAATGACCGTCATTGATCCTGCTCCGGGGCCTGCTGATCCGGTGGCGCGCCGCCCGGCCTGCGGCCCCGGCGCACATGCTCTCCATCGGGCTGCGCCGGCTTGCCGGGGCCCGCGCCCGCCGGACCCAGTTCCTGCGGCGTCAGTTTCCCATCATGGTTGCGGTCGAGCTGATCGAACAGCGAATAAGGCACGGCGGAAAATTCGGTGTAGTCGATGCAGCCGTCCTGGTTCCAATCCATCAGCGGCGTTGCGGTGGACTGGTCGGCATCCACCCGCGCCTGATTGATCTCGCCCGCCTGCTCCGCATCCAGGCACGCATTGTGGTGCGTATCGTGCGCCGCGAATTCCGCCCGGAGGCCCGCGATCAGTTCCGTCCGGGTCAGCGTGCCGTCATGATTGGCGTCGTATTTCAGGAGCATGGCGGAGGAGCCGCCATGATAATTTTCGTCCCGCGGCTTTTCGGCCGGGCGCATCCAGGGAGGGGGCTGCTGCCGCCCGCCGCAGGCGGCAAGCAGAAGAGCGGAGACGGCAAGCAGGATCGGCAGGCGCAAGCAGGATTCCTTTTGCAGCAAGCTAGCGGCGGCGAAGCGGGATGACCAATGACGGAGTGGACATGTGCGGGAGCCCCGCACCGCTCCTTCCGGGCCAAAGGACATGGTGGGCGGTGACGGGTTCGAACCGCCGACCCTATCGGTGTAAACGATATGCTCTACCAGCTGAGCTAACCGCCCGGACGCCGCCTCATACCATGCCGTGCGGCGGCGGCAATGCCGTTCGCCGCGGCCGGCCAAGAACCAGCCACAGCGCGCCGCCCAGCAGCAGCAACAGCACGACGGCCTTGGCCGTGAGGAACTTGAGGCCGAGGATCGCCGCCAGCACGGCCGCATGGACCGCCAGCCAGACCAGGACCAGCGGCATCAGGACGGACCGCGCCTGCCCGCTCAATTCAGCGAATCCTTGAGTTGCTTGCCGGGACGGAACCGCGGCTGGCGCGACGGCTTGATGGTGATCTCTTCACCGGTCTGCGGGTTGCGCCCCTTGCCGCCCGCACGTGTTGCCACCACAAACACACCGAAGCCGGTCAGGCGCACTTCCTCGCCCGTCTTGAGCGTGGCGGCGATGAGATCGAAAACCCCATCCACGGCCTTCGCGGCGTCGTTCTTGGCAAGACCCGTCGTGTCCGAAAGCTTCTGGATGAGATCGTTCTTGTTCACGGATGGCTCCTTTTTTAAGTGTCGCTCCGGCTCTCGCCGACGCTCCTTACAGTGGTCGCTCCGGCTCCCGCCGACGCTCCTTGCAGTGGTCGCTCCGCTCGCGCAGGTGCTTCCTCCCCCGCCATTTTGGTGCTGCCAGCATGGCGGGGCAGAACTGTAGGGGGGGCCAGAGCGGCCCGTAAAGCCGAAAACACGCGGAATCGGGGGATTTCTGCCTTGCGCCGGCAAAGAAAAAGGGCCCGGAACCACGGCTCCGGGCCCTGTCTTCAGGTATTTAGTCCTAGTGGGTGACCATCTGGTCGATATCTTCATCGGCCAGGGGAAGCCGGGTCCCGACCTCCGGTTCAACCCAGTCGATCGCCTCCGGCTGGCGGGTCAACGCCACCTGCAGCACCTCGCCCATCGACGACACGGGCACGATCTTCATGCCGGTCTTCACATTGTCGGGTACCTCGGCAAGATCCTTCTCGTTCTCCTTGGGGATGATCACCGTGGTGATCCCTGCCCTGAGAGCCGCCAGGAGCTTTTCCTTCAGGCCCCCGATGGGCAGCGCCCGGCCGCGCAACGTCACCTCGCCGGTCATCGCCACATCGCGGCGCACCGGAATGCCGGTGATCACCGAAATGATGGAGGTGGCCATCGCCAGTCCGGCCGAAGGACCGTCCTTCGGGGTCGCGCCTTCCGGCACGTGCACATGGATGTCGATCTTGTCGAACAGCGGCGGCTTGATGCCGAAGCTGGTCGCCTTGGAGCGGACATAGGACCTGGCCGCGTCGATCGACTCCTTCATCACGTCGCCCAGCTTGCCCGTCGCCTGGAAACGGCCCTTGCCGGGCAGCATGACGGACTCGATGGTAAGCGTCTCGCCGCCGACCTCGGTCCAGGCCAGCCCCGTGACGACGCCGACCTGATCCTCGCCTTCGATCTCGCCGAACCGGTGACGGCGCACGCCGGCGAAGCTGCCGAGATTGCCGGCGGTGACCTCCACCTGCTTGACCTTCTTGGACAGGATCTCCTTCACCGCCTTGCGCGCCAGGTTGGCGATCTCGCGCTTCAGATTGCGCACGCCCGCCTCGCGGCTGTAGTAGCGGATCAGATCGCGGATGGCGTCATCGGTGATCGTCCATTCCGTGGGCTTGAGGCCATGCGCCTTGACCTCTTCCGGGATCAGGTGACGCTTGGCGATCTCGACCTTCTCGTCCTCGGTGTAGCCGGGGATGCGGATGATCTCCATGCGGTCCATCAGCGGCTGCGGCATGTGCAGGCTGTTGGCCGTGGTGACGAACATCACGTCCGAGAGATCGAAATCGACCTCCAGGTAATGATCGTTGAAGGTGGCGTTCTGCTCGGGGTCCAGCACCTCCAGCAGCGCCGACGACGGATCGCCGCGATAGTCCGCGCCCAGCTTGTCGATCTCGTCCAGCAGGAACAGCGGGTTCGAGGTCTTCGCCTTCTTCATCGACTGGATGATCTTGCCGGGCATCGAGCCGATATAGGTGCGCCGGTGACCGCGTATCTCGGCCTCGTCGCGCATGCCGCCCAGCGACATGCGGACATATTCGCGGCCGGTGGCCTTGGCGATGGACTTGGCCAGCGAGGTCTTGCCCACGCCCGGAGGCCCGACCAGGCACAGGATGGGTCCCTTCAGCTTGCCGACGCGCTGCTGCACGGCCAGGTATTCAAGGATGCGCTCCTTGACCTTCTCCAGGCCGAAATGGTCGTCGTTCAGCACTTTCTCGGCGGCAACGATGTCGCGCTTGACCTTGCTCTTCTTGCCCCAGGGCAGCGAAAGCAGCCAGTCCAGATAGTTGCGCACCACCGTGGCTTCGGCCGACATGGGCGACATGGAGCGCAGCTTCTTGACCTCGGCCTGCGCTTTCTCGCGCGCTTCCTTCGACAGCTTGGTCTTGCGGATGCGCTCTTCCAGCTCGTTCATCTCGTCGCGGCCTTCTTCGCCTTCGCCGAGTTCCTTCTGGATCGCCTTGAGCTGCTCGTTCAGGTAATATTCGCGCTGCGTCTTCTCCATCTGGCGCTTGACGCGGCTGCGGATCTTCCGCTCGACCTGCAGCACGCCGATCTCCGCCTCGATCAGCGAAAGGATCTTCTCCAGCCGCTCGGTGGTGCCGAACGTCTCCAGAAGCGCCTGGCGGTCGCCGATCTTCACCGACAGGTGGGAGGCGACGGTATCGGCCAGCTTGGCCGCATCGTCGATCTGAGCCACCGCCGCCAGCGTTTCGGACGGGATCTTCTTGTTGAGCTTTATGTACTGCTCGAAATTGGCCTTCACCGTGCGCATCAGCGCCTCGGATTCCTGGGCGGGCGGGGAATCCTCCACCACCTTCTCGACCGTGGCCTGGAAGAAGTCGGTGCGGGGGCTGAAACCGGTCACGCGGGCCCGCGCCTTGCCTTCGACCAGCACGCGCACCGTCTGGTCGGGCAGCTTCAGCAGCTGCAGCACGGTCGCGAGCGTGCCGATGGAATGCAGTCCATCGGCCGACGGATCGTCTTCCGCGGCGTTCTTCTGGGTCAGAAGCAGGATCTGCTTCTCGTCGTTCATCACCTCTTCGAGCGCGCGCACGGACTTCTCGCGGCCCACGAACAGGGGAACGATCATGTGAGGGAATACGACGATGTCGCGCAGCGGCAGAACCGGCGCGCTCGCCGGGTTGTCGCGGGTCTCTGCAGTCTTGGTGGCGTCATCCGCCATGTGCTTGCTCCTGCCGGGTCTGCCGGCGCTTGGATCGGCTTCCCCGACTGGGCGAAGCCTGGAATAGGGAGCCGCCCATCCGGCCGACTCCGGATACGGTAAAGTGGCCTCCCTAATGGAGTGTTTCAAGGCAGCCAAGGGCTTATCGCGGCAAGTTCCCGTTTTCGCAGTGGAAATCGCCGGGAACCGCATTTTTTTGAGCCGCCATGGCAGAATTGCCGCCCGTATGCGGAGCAATTGCCTGTCATGGCGGCCCGCGTCTATCGTGGCGGTAACGATAAGATAAAGGGGGAAAAGGATGCTGGACAGGCGCGCCGTCATCGCCATGCTGGGGGCCCTGCCGCCGGCGGCTTTTGCCCCCTCCGCTTTCGCGCAAGACCGCACCCTGCCCTTTTACGCCAGCGTGGGTCCGCGGCTGTCGCTTTACGCACTGGACGTCGCGGCGGCGACACTGACGCCCAGGGGCGCGGTGACGCTGCCGGCGAATGTCCAGTATGCCTGGCCCGATCCCGCGCGCCGGTTCCTCTATGTGGTGGCAAGCAACACAAAACCGGGCGGACTGGGCCCCGATGCCGGAGGCCATTGCGCGCAGGCTTTCCGCATCGGCGCCGACGGCGCGCTGAGCGCGCATGGCCGCGCGGTGACGCTCGCGCACCGGCCGATCCACGCCACCGTGGACCACACCGGCCGCTTTCTCCTGATCGCCTACAACCTGCCCAGCAGCATCACCGTCCACTGGCTGAACGCCGACGGCACGATCGGCGAGCCGGTGGTGCAGAAGCACGCGCTGGATACCGGCATCTATGCCCATCAGGTGCGCGTGACGCCGGGCAACCGGACGGCGGCGCTGGTGACGCGCGGCAACGATCCCCGTCCCGGTCATCCCGAGGACCCGGGCGCGATCAAGGTATTCGCATTCGAAGACGGCCAGCTTTCCAATCTCCAGCCGCTGGCGCCGCACGGCAACGGCATCGGCTTTGGCCCCCGTCACCTGGACTTCGCGCCACACCATGTCGCCGTTTCGCTGGAACGCGAGAATGCGCTTTGCATCTATGACCTCAAGACCGATGGCACTTTCGGCGCAGAACCGCTGTTCATCAGGAACGCACTGGCCGATCCCGGCGCGAAGGCGAAATATCCGGGACAGACCGCAGGACCGGTCCACGTCCATCCCAACGGCCGTTTCGTCTATCAGACCAACCGCGGATCGGGGACCGTGGACTATCAGGGCCGGAAAGTCTGGAACGGCGGCGAGAACGACATCGCGGTCTGGTCGCTGAATCCCCAGACCGGAGAGCCCACCCGCATCCAGAACATCGACAGCCACGGCTTCGAGATTCGCACCTTCGCCATCGATCCGGGCGGCACCCTGCTGATCGCCGCCAGCCAGCTTGCCCTGCCCGTGCACACAGGGAACCGCGTTGAGGACGTCAGTGCGGGACTGTCGCTGTTCCGCATAGGAACCGACGGGAAGCTTGCCTTCCTGCGCAAACACGATGTGGACACAAGCGCGGGAACGCAGTTCTGGTGCGGTCTGCTGACCATGCCGTGACGTCCGCGCCGCGGCGCGGATCTCCCCGATATCACAAAAATGTCCCGTGTTCCCTGCCGCTTACGTCATAGCGTGCCTTTCAGGGAGCGTACCGGACTTCGGGATGAACCAGATTGCAGCGCCGATCATTTCGAAACCAGGTGCCCCGCGCATGGCCGCCACGGGCCGGGAAAAGCTGTACGCGCTGCAGATGCTGCGCTTCCTGGCGGCCTTCATGGTCTTCTTCTCCCATGTCGAGGATCGCTACGACAATTGGGAGCAGAAATACCACATGACAGTTCCGCGCCTGGGCCTGGACGGGCAGTTGGGCGTGGACATCTTCTTCGTCATCAGCGGCTTCGTGATGGGATATGTCGCGTTGGACAAGTTCGGCCGCAAGGACGCGCCGCGCAATTTCGCCGCCGACCGGATAAGCAAGATCATCCCGCTCTATTGGGCCCTCACCCTGCTTCAGTGCGTCATATTCCTGGCGAGTTCCCGCCTGGGCGGCCATTTCGACATGGGGCGGCTGAACCTGGGCGAACTGTTCAAGAGCCTGTTCTTCATCCCCTACTTCAATGTCGAGGGAAAGCACCGGCCGATCCTGGGACAGGGCTGGACGCTGAACTATGAGATGGCCTTCTACGTCGTGGTGGCCGCGAGCCTGTTCCTGCGCCGCGCCTGGGGCATCGCGGCGATAACGGCGAGTTTCTTCCTGGTCTGGCTGGCGGGCACCCTGCTGCATTCCCAGAACGCGCTGCTGCGCGTCTGGTCATCGCCCATCATCTTCGAATTCCTGATGGGCTTCTATCTGGCGGCCGTCCGCAGCGCGTGGCTGGCCTCCGGCAGAACGCTGCCGCGGATTCCGGGCGTCACGCTGCTGATCGCCGCGATCGTCATGATCCATGTCCTTTTCGTCGGCAGGCACGCATCCATGTGGGTCAATGCCGGCGTCGGGCTCGTCACCGTCGGGCTTTGCGTGCTGACCTGGAACACCGCGCCCCGGGACATCGTGCGGCGGACCATGGTGCGGCTGGGCGACAGTTCCTACAGCCTCTACCTGTCGCACAACCTCACCCTGCTGGCGATGGGCGTGATGTGGCGCGGGATCTTCGGGCCGCACGCGATCTGGGCCTATGTGCCGGCGGTGATCGCCGCCGGCCTGATGGCGGGCCATCTCTGCTATCTGGTGCTGGAACAGCCGGGCACACGGCTGCTGCGCAGCGTGCTGCGCGGCAGATCCGGCCGGCGCGAACCGCAGCCGGCGCCGGCTCAGGAAGCGGACTTCTCCCTCGCCTCGACCTTGTCGGAATAGGTATAGAGCGGGCGCGCCTTGCCCTCGACCACGTCGCTGGTGATGACCACTTCCTGCACGCCCGACAGGGTCGGCAGTTCGAACATGGTCTCCAGCAGGATGCCTTCGAGGATCGAGCGCAGGCCGCGCGCGCCGGTCTTGCGCTGGATCGCCTTGCGGGCGATGGCATGCAGCGCCTCTTCCTGGAAGCGCAACTTGACGCCTTCCATCTCGAACATGCGCATATACTGCTTGGCCAGCGCGTTCTTGGGCCGGGTGAGGATCTCGATCAACGCCGTCTCGGACAGGTCGCCCAGGGTCGCCAGCACCGGCAGGCGGCCGATGAATTCCGGGATCAGGCCGAACTTGAGCAGGTCTTC
>NZ_DASZTJ010000188.1:0-4509 GCF_035548235.1 Rhodopila sp. | reverse complement strand
GCCGGGCGCGCCGCTGACACCGGACCAGCTTGTCATGCTGTCGCACGACAATGTCGTGTCGGAGGGCGCGCTGGGCCTGGCGGACCTGGGGGTCACGCCCACGCCGGCGGAGCTGGTGGTGCCGACCTACCTCAGACGGTTCCAGCCCGGCGGCGGCCGGCGTCCGACGATGCCGCTGCCGGCCGAAGGGTAGGGCCTCACTCCGGAAGGAGCAGACATGGCGGCCCTGAACGCACTGCGCTGGGGACCGGCCTCCAAGGGCACGCCGCGGCAGCTCGTCGTGCTGTGCCACGGCCTGGGCGCCGACGCGCATGACCTGATCGACCTCGCGCATGCCTGGGCCGATGCGTGTCCGGACGCCGTCTTCGCCTCGGTCGACGCGCCCTTTTCCCATGATTCCGGCTTCGGCCGGCAATGGTGGAGCGTCGCCGACCGCACGCCGTCGGTGATGGAGGCCGGCGTACGCCGCGCGATGCCCTATCTCAGCGACTTCATCGATGCCGAACGCAAACGCGCCGGCGTGCGCCACTACGCGGTGATGGGGTTCAGCCAGGGGGCGATGATCACCCTGTTCACCGGCCTGCGGCGCAAGGATGCGCCTTGCGCGCTGCTGGCCTATTCCGGCGCGCTGCTGGCGCCCGAGACCCTGCCGGCGGAGCTGGCGAACAAGGCGCCGGTGCTGCTGGTGCATGGAGAGGCCGACGAGGCGGTGCCGGTCGGCCGCTCCCACGACGCCGAGGCCGCGCTGCGCGCCGCCGGCGTGCCGGTCGACGCGCATTACCTTCCCGGCCTCGGCCACGGCCTCGACGACACGGGCCTCTCGCTCGGTGCCCTGGCGCTGCAACGCGGCTTCGCGACGGCGGATTAGCCTGCGCGGCCTGCTCGATCCCCGCGCCCGCGGGCCCTTCGCCGGCCGCGGCGGGTTCGGTGCCGATCAGGCCGCGGCCAGGTACTCCATCGCCGCGTCCACGCCGCCGCGGCCGTGCGGCACGCCCTCGACGCGCAGGCCCATCTCCACCGCCGCCAGCGCGCCCAGCAGCATCGGCTCGTTCAGGTCGCCCAGGTGGCCGATGCGGAACAGCGTGCCGCCCAGCTTGCCCAGCCCGCCGCCCAGCGAGACGTTGTAGCGCTCGCGGATCGTCTTGCGCAGCGCGTCGCCGTTGAAGCCCTGCGGCATCAGGATCGCCGTCACCGAGTCCGACAGCCGGTCCGGGGTGGTGCAGTACAGCGCCGGCCCGTTGTTGCCGGCCCAGACGCGGGCGGCGCGCCGGGTGGCTTCGGCCAGGCGGGAATGGCGGGCGACGACGTTGTCGAGGCCTTCTTCCTCGATCAGCCGGACCGACTCGCGCAGGCCATAGAAGATGTTCACCGGCACGGTGCCGATGAAGCTCTTCTGCGGGCGGTTCGCCATCATGGTCCAGTCGAAATAGAACCGCGGCAGCTTCGCCTTGGCATGCGCCGCCATCGCTTTCTCCGACACGCCGGTGAAGCTCATGCCGGTGGGCAGCATCAGCCCTTTCTGGCTGCCGCCGACGACGCAGTCGATGCCCCAGTCGTCCATGCGGAATTCCAGCGACCCCAATGAGGAGATCGTGTCGACCAGGAACAGGGCCGGATGCTTCGCCTTGTCCAGCGCCGCGCGGACCGCGGGCAGCGGGATCATCATGCCGGTCGCCGTCTCGTTGTGGACGACGCAGACCGCCTTGATCGCGTGCGCCTTGTCCTCGGCCAGGGCACGCTCCACGTCGGCCATCGACACGCCGACGCGCCAGTCGGCGGCGACCGTCCGGACCTCCAGCCCGAAGCCGCGCGCCATCGCCGCCCATTCGTCCGAGAAGTAGCCGGACTCCAGCACCAGCACCGCGTCGCCGGGCGAGAGCAGGTTGGTCAGGCTGGCTTCCCAGGCGCCGTGGCCGGAGGCGTTGTACATGAACAGGTGGTGCCCGGTCCGCAGGACGCGTTTCACGCCGGCCCGCGCGGCATCGTAGACTTCGACGAAATCAGGGTCGTTGAAGTCGATGCTGGGGCGGTCCATCGCCCGCAGGACGCTGTCTGGGATGTTCGTCGGCCCGGGGTTGGCGAAGAACTGACGGCCGCGTGCTTTTGCCATGGATCGATCCTGCTCAGGTTGTCCCAACGGGGTTATACCCAACGGGGGTATAGCGGAAACGCCATATCGGAACCCCTCTCGTCAATGAGGTCTGCCATGCCGACGAAACGCGCTTTGATCATCGGGGCCTCCCGCGGCCTGGGGCTGGGCCTGGTCCGGGAATACCGCGCCCGCGGGTGGGAGGTGACCGGGACGGTGCGCGGATCGGCCCAAGGGGCGGCGACAACCCCGCTGCACGCGGTCGATGGCGTGACCATCGAGCACGTCGACATCAACGACCACGCCCAGGTCCTGGCGCTGCGGGAGCGGCTGGCGCGGCGAAACTTCGACCTGCTGTTCGTCAACGCCGGCGTATCCAATGGACGCGGCGAAACCATCGGCGAGGTGACGAACGAGACCTTCTTCCACGTGATGCTGACCAACGCCCTGAGCCCGATGCGGGTGGTGGAGGAATTCGGCGCGCTGGTGCCGACGACCGGATCGATCGCGGTGATGTCCTCGGGCCTTGGCAGCGTCGCCGACAACGAAACCGGGGGATGGGAAGTCTATCGCGCCAGCAAGGCCGCGCTGAACACGCTGATGCGAAGCTATGCGGCGCGCCACGCCGGCGATCCGCGCAGCTTCTTCCTGATCGCGCCCGGCTGGGTGCGGACGGACATGGGCGGTCCGGAAGCCCACCTGGACGTGGAGACCAGTATCCGCGGCGTGGTCGATACGATCGCCGCGAACGGCCGCAAGCCGGGGCTGCACTACCTGAACCACCAGGGGCAGACCGTCCGTTGGTAGCCGATCGGCGGAGCACGCCGGCCGTCCGGCCCCGTCGCGGCAATCGGTCGCGCCAATTCCCTGCAGTGCGGTTCCACGCAAGACAGTTCCGTGCGAGACTGTTCGCCGCCAAGGCTGGGGTCAGCCGGATAGGAGGGAACCTGCATGAGTACCGCAACGCCAGCACCGATCGATGCCGCGCTCGATGCAGCCATGGGCTTCGCGCCCGATTACGACTCGCCGATCCCCTATATGCAGCGGACGCGGGCGTACTACACCGCGATCGGCTATACGACGCCGTACCGCTGGGCGCATTACCTGTCGGCGCCGTTCACGGCGCTGTCCAAGCCGCTGAGCCAGTGCAAGGTCGCGATCATCTCGACGGCGGCGCCGTACCAGCCCGACAAGGGCGACCAGGGGCCGGGCGCGCCGTATAACGGCCGCGCCAAGTTCTACCAGGTGTATTCGGGGGATACCGCGCACGACCACGACCTGCGGATCTCCCATATCGGCTACGACCGTACCCACACGACGGCGACCGACTGCAACACCTGGTTCCCGCTGCCGGCCCTGCGCCGCGCCGCCGCCGCCGGCCGCATCGGGGCCGTCGCGCCGCGCTTCCACGGCGCGCCCACCAACCGCAGCCACCGGGTCACGATCGAGACCGACGCCCCCGAGATCCTGCGCCGCGTGCGGGAGGACGGGGCGGACGTCGCCATCCTCGTCCCCAACTGCCCGGTCTGCCACCAGACCTGCTCCCTCACCGCTCGGCATCTCGAAGCCAACGGCGTTCCGACGGTGCTGATGGGCTGCGCCAAGGACATCGTCGAGCACGCAGCGGTGCCGCGCTTCCTGTTCAGCGACTTCCCCCTGGGCAACAGCGCCGGCAAGCCGCACGACGTCGCGTCCCAGGACCAGACGCTGGAACACGCGCTGCACCTGCTGGAGACCGCCGCCGGCCCGCAGACGACGATGCAGTCGCCGATCCGCTGGAACGCGGACGGGACGTGGAAGCTCGACTACCTGAACCTGGAGCAGATCGGCGAGGCGGAGTTGCAGCGCCGCCGCGCCGAGTTCGACCGGCAGAAGGAGCTGGCGCGTCCGAACCGGGTCGAGAAGGCGGCATGACCGGCCGCCCGTTCGAGGGTGTTCGCATCCTCGACTTCACCCAGGTCCTGGCCGGTCCTTACGCCAGTTACCAACTGGCGCTGCTGGGCGCGGAGGTGATCAAGATCGAGCGGCGGGGCGGCGAGGACATGCGCCGCACGCCGCTGTCGCGCGAATGGGCCGAACGCAACATGGCGTCGGCCTTCATCGCGGTGAACGGCAACAAGAAAAGCCTGACGCTGGACCTGCAGAAACCGGAAGCGCAGGAGATCGTGCGCAAGCTGGCGATGCAATCCGACATCGTCATGGAGAATTTCCGAGCGGGCGTGATGGACCGGCTGGGGCTGGGCTATAAGGCGCTGTCGGCGGTCAATCCGCGGCTGATCTACTGCGCGATCTCGGGCTTCGGGCAGACCGGGCCGTACAGCAACCAGGCCGGCTATGACGGAAAGATCCAGGCGATGTCGGGGATCATGGCGATCACCGGTCATCCCGAGACCGGACCGACCCGCGCGGGGTTCGCCGTG
>NZ_DASZTJ010000187.1:0-11787 GCF_035548235.1 Rhodopila sp. | reverse complement strand
CAGCTCCATGTTCCCGCGTGCCAGCCTGTCGGTCACCCAGCCGCCGGCCCAGGCGCCCAGCACCGAGAAGATCAGCGGGATCATCGCCAGGAACCCGGTCTTGGCGATGCTGATATGCTGCTGCATCTCCAGATAGGCCGGCAGCCAGGTCTGGTACATCCACACGGCATAGCCGCCGCAGAACGCGCCCAGCATCAAGCCCCACATCGTACGGTGTCGGAACAGTCGGCTCCAGTTCCGGAGCTCGACCGGTGTCTCGGCGGCGCGGTTGGCGGCCAGGTAGGCCGTGTCTTGTGGCTCAAGCGCGGTCTTCGCCGGGTCGCGGTACAGTTTGAACCAGACCAGCGCGCTGAAAAGTCCCGCCACGCCCATTGTGATGAACATCACCCGCCAGCCGAAGCCAAGCATCAGGCCGGTCAGGATCGGCGGCGCGATGGCGGGTCCAATGCTGCCGCCGGAATTATAAACGCCTGTCGGCTTGCCGCGGTCCTTGACGTGGAACCAGTCGCTGGTGATGCGCACCGCGCCGGGGAAGGCGGGGCTTTCCGTCACGCCTAGTGCGACGCGTGCCCATAACAGTTGCGTATAGCTCACGGCCAGCCCGCCAGCCCCCTGTGCCAGCGACCACGCGACGAGTGCGAAACCGATCAGATAGCGCGGACCCAGGCGGTCGAGCAGGAAGCCGATCGGCACCTGGGCGCAGGCATAGGTGAGGGACCAGAAGGATTGCAGCGCGCCGATCTCGGTCGCGGTCAGCCCGAATTCCTTTCGGATGGTCACGTTGCCGATCGCCAACGTCGAGCGGTCGATATAGTTCAAGGCGATCGCGGCGGTTACCAGGGCGACGGCGATCCACTGCATGCGTCGCAGTTTTGACGAGACCGTGGGGACGGACATTGTCGTTTCCTCCCATTTTTATGACGGTAGTGCCGCATGGTTTGGCGCTGCTGGCAAGAGCGATGGCTGGAAAAACCGGTCCTGGAGTGGCTGCAGAGAAAAACCCCCAGGCAGAACCGGCGAATTCGAGGCGCTGTCGACGGCATCAGTAAAATGCCCTCTACTGGCCTGCCATTTCAGCAGGAGCTCAGTATGACCCTGACGTCAGATTTGACCGGCCGCGTCGCCCTCGTCACCGGCGGATCGCGCGGGATCGGCGAGGCCATCGCATTGCGGCTGGCCAAGGCCGGCGCAGCCGTCGCCGTCAATTACCGTGAGCGTGCCGCCGACGCCGAACGTGTCGCTGCCACGATCCGGACGCTTGGACGCAAGTCGTTAGCGGTCCGGGCGGATGTATCGCGGTCGGACTCGGTCGTGGGGATGGTGCGGGATGTCGAAGCGCAGTTGGGGGCGATCGATATCCTGGTCAACAATGCCGGCATCGCACTGATCCGCGGCCTCGACGACCTGACGGAAGCGGATTTCGACGAAACCATCGCGGTCAACTTGAAATCGGTGTTCCTCTGCACCCGGGCGGTTCTGCCGCATATGCGGGAACAGGGTTGGGGACGGATCGTCAACATCTCCTCGGGCGCGGCGCGTGGGGCAGGGGGAGTCGGATTGCATTACAACGCTTCGAAAGCCGGGATGGAGGGGATGACCCGCGGCTATGCGGCGCGTCTGGTCAAGCAGGGTATCACCGTGAATGCCATCGCGCCGTCGCTGATCGAGACCGACATGGTCCGGTCAGGCGTCGCATCCTCGCCTGCGCGGATTCCGCTGGGCCGGTTCGGCACGCCGGACGAGGTGGCGCAGGTTGCGCTGATGCTGGTTGGCAACGGATACATGACCGGACAGACAGTCGCGCTGTCGGGCGGCATGGCGTTCAACTGACGCCGCCGGCACCAGCCTAATCCGGCTGCCCCAACGCTCGGTACATCTCCGCGAGCTGCGGGCTGATCGGCATGTTCATCCGCTGGCCATTCGGCAGCTTAGCCATCAGCCACCGTTTGTACAGCGTGTAGAGCGTTCCCTCGGACGCCATGCGGACGAAGCTGTCATGCACCAGCGCGGCGAAGGCTGGGTCGTTGCGCCTGAGACCAATCGCATAAGGCTCGAACGACAGATAGTCGCCAGTGATGGCGAATTTCCGCCCGTCCGGCTTGGTCGCCAGCAAGCCCGCGAGCAGGATATCGTCCGAGGCGAAGGCGTCGGCGGTTCCGGCGCCCAGCATCGCATAGGCGTCATCCAGGCTTGGCACCTCGCGTACCGTCATCGGCGGCGCTACCTGTTTCGCCAGCCGGTGCAGGACGGCGGCGTTCGTCGTGCCGACGCCTACGACCACCGTCTTGCCGGCCAGCCCTCGATAGGTGGCGACGGATGGGCGTCCGTTCACCAGCGGTACCATCAGCTTCGTACCGGCCAGGAAAAAGACCGGTGAAAAAGCGATCGTCCTTTCCCGTTCGGCGTTGTCCGTGGTCGAGCCGCATTCCAGGTCGATTGCACTCGAAACCAGTTTGGCCAGCCGTTCATCGGCGGCGACTGGCACATAGACGATGCGCACCCCTTTCTGCCAGGCTGGCGCGTCCGGTTCCAGCAGGTCACGGTTCAGCGTCCGTGCGACATCGGTCGCGATGCCATGGCAGAGATCGACCGAGAACCCGACCGGCTGCTTGCCGGGATTGAGGAACGCGAAGGGCGGCGCCGCTTCGCGATAGCCGATCAGGATCGTACCCCGATCGGCGATCGTCTTCAGCGTGCCGGTCAGCGGCTCTCCCTCCTCGGCCCATGCCGGACCTTGGGCCGGTGCGCAGAGAAAGCAGGCCGCCGTCAGGAGGGCAAGCAGGCGGATCATGCCGGCTCCACTTCCATCTCCTCGATCATGTCGCGGGTTTCTTCGTCCGCAACCAGCAGCCCTTCCCATTTCGCGACGACGGCGGTCGCCAGGGAGTTGCCGATGACGTTGGTCGCGGACCGACCCATGTCGAGGAAAGTGTCGATGCCCAGGATCAGCAGCAACCCTTCCTCGGGAAGGCTGAACTGGCTGAGCGTGGCGGCGATCACTACCAGCGACGCACGCGGAACACCGGCAACGCCCTTGCTGGTCAGCATGAGCGTCAGCAGCATCGCGATCTGCATCCCCAGGGTGAGCGGGATGTCATAGGCTTGGGCGATGAAGACGGACGCGAAGGTGCAATACATCATCGTCCCGTCGAGGTTGAACGAGTAGCCCAGCGGCAACACGAAACTGGAGATCGTCCGGCTGATCGGGAACTTCGCCAGTTGCTCCAGCATTTTCGGATAGGCGGCCTCGGAACTGGCGGTGGAGAAGGCCAGCAGGAACGGCTCCCGCACCAGCGATACCAGCCGTGCGATGCTGGGTCCCAGCAGCAGGAACCCGACGGCGATCAGGATCAGCCAGAGGCAGACGAGGCCGAAATAGAACTCACCCATGAACTTGGCGTAGTTCAGCAGGATGCCGGTGCCGTTGGTGGCGATCGTCGCCGCCATGGCGCAGAACACCGCCAGCGGGGCGAGTTTCATCACGTAGCCGGTGACGCGCAGGATGATGTGCGACAGGCCCTCGATCCCTTCCAGCACCACGTGCGACTTCTTGCCCATCGCCGCGCAGGCGATGCCGAAGAAGATCGAGAAGACGACGATCTGCAGGATCTCGTTATCCACCATCGGGCGGATGGCGGAGTCGGGGAAGACGTGCTTGACGAACCCGTCCAGCGTCATGGCGTGTGCGTCTATGCCGGAGGACACGCCGCTGACGGCCTTATGAACGCCGACCCCAGGCTCGAACAGGTTGACCAGTACCAGGCCCAGGGCCAGGGACACCAGCGACGCACTGACGAACCACAGCATCGCCTTGCCGCCGACCCGCCCGACTGCGCCGGCATCCGACATGTGGCCGATGCCCACGACCAGGGTCGAGAAGACCAGGGGCGCGATGATCATCTTGATCAACCGAAGGAAGACCATGCTGCCGATGGAGATATAGCCGGCGAACAGTTTCTGCGTCGCGGGGGCGGGGAAGTAGCCGTGCACGGCCGCGCCGGCGGCGATACCCAATATCATGGCGATCAGGATGTAGGTCGTCATGCGGCTCGATTTCATGTCGCTATCCCCGTTTCAGTTCGAGACCCGTTTGCCGGCAGCACCGCGAGGCTTGCTGTCCAGCAATCATGTCGTCCACGTCATCTTTTCGCAATCATTCGTCCATCTCAAATAATTACCCCGACATCGGCCCGTATGGAGACAAGGCACGCTCGTCTCGGACTTCCCCCCGGTCTTCCACGCGGGACCGGGAAGGATGCAGACTGCGCCGACAGATAGGGAGGACCAGCCATGGCCAGCCGGATCAACCGAGCGATCGAACTGCTGGGGCAAGGACAGGCGATCTATTACGACGGCCCGCATAGCGGTCACGTGCTGACCTATGAACAGGGGCTGCACGAGGCCGGGACTTGGGCTGACTACATCAATGTCGGCATGGAGCATGGCTGCTTCGACATGACCGGCCTGGCCGAATACATGCGGGGCATGGTCGAAGCCGGCCCGACCCGCTCCGGCCACCGCACGCCGGCGGTGATCGTCGAAGCGCCGGTCAATGGCACAGACGAGGCGAACGTCCGCTTCAACGCCTGGCAGTTCCGGCAGATCCTCGGGCGTGGGGTGCACGGCATCCTGCTTTGCCAGGCCGAGACCCCGGACGCCGTCCGAGCGTTCGTGGAGGCATGCCGGTATCCGCACAACCTGGCGGGGGTGGATCGCGCGCTGCCGTCGCCCGAGGACCGGCTGAATGGCGCCGCGCTGCCTGCGCCCGTCGAGGGCATGCTGGGGATCGGCGCACGGGGTCGCGGGTCAGAAAGCACCGCCGCGCCCGTTTGGGGCATCTCTGGTGCGGAGTACATGAACCGCTGCGATCCCTGGCCGCTGAACCCCGAGGGCGAGCTTCTGCTCGGCGTGAAGATCGAAAGCCCGGAAGGGATCGCCAACGCGGACGCGATCTGCTCCGTTCCGGGTCTTGGCTTTGCCGAGATGGGTCCCGGCGACCTAAGCCTCTCGCTCGGATCGGTGGACATCATGCGCGATCCATACCCGCCCGTGATGCAGGCGGCACGAGACAAGGTCTTCGCCGCCTGCCGACGTTATGGGATCGCCTTCCTGGAAGGCTGCACCCCGGCGAACATCGCTGCCCGGCTCGACGAAGGCGTCCGCGTCATCGCCGGCCACTCCGAGGAAACCGCCCGGATCGGGCGCGCACACCAGCGCCGGTCGATGCCGGTGTGATGTCGAGTGGCCACGACGGAAAGGGTCAAAGCCGCGACGGCTTTGTGTAAGGCCGTACAGAAGGTCCTTGTCCACCCCGGCTTGCGGCGGTATCCGGATCGAAACCGTCTTTAAACGGAGGATCGATGCCGGCGTATTGGTTGGTCAAATCCGAACCCGATGCGTTTTCCTGGGATCAGCAGGTGGCCAACGGCGTCGAACCCTGGACCGGCGTCCGCAACCACATGGCGCGGAACAACCTAAAAGCCATGAAGAAGGGCGACTTGTCATTCTTCTACCACTCGAATGTCGGAAAGGAGATCGTCGGCGTCGTCGAGGTCGCACGCGAAGCCTATCCCGACCCGACCGCCGAGTCCGGCGACTGGGTCTGCGTGGACATGAAAGTGGTCGGGCCGATGCCCAAACCGGTCACGCTGGTCGAGATCAAGGCTGATCCCGACTTCGCCGACCTGGCGCTGGTGCGGCAGTCCCGCCTGTCGGTGATGCCGGTCTCGGCGGCACACTGGAAGAAGCTATGCAAGATCGGCGGTTGGAAAAGCCACTGACGGCCTTTGCCTGACCCTGCGTTTCCGGCACAATACCAAGCAGTAGCCTGGAGGAACCGACCATGGGCGTGACCGCCACCCTTTCCGAATTCACCGCCGGCCTGCGCATCGACGCGCTGCCGGCCGATGTCGTCACCCGCGCGCGGTTCCTTGTGCTGGATCTGGTCGGCAACATCGTCCGCGCGCGCCACGACGCGGAGAGCACGCCGTCCTTCCTGGCGGCGGCACGGGCGATGGGCATGGCGGCGGGCAATTCCGGCGTCTTCGGCGACGCGGCGCGCTATACCCCCGCCGGTGCGGCATTCCTGAACGGCGCGCTGGCGCATTCGCTGGACTTCGACGACACGCACGCGGCCGGCTCGCTGCATCCCGGTGCGCCGGTGATTCCTGCGGCGCTGGCGGCCGGCGAGATGGCCGGGGCTTCGGGCGCCGACGTGCTGGCCGGCATCATCGCCGGGTATGAGATCACCTGCCGCGTCGCGCTGGCCTTGCCGGCCGGCGAGCATTACGACCGGGGTTTCCACCCGACCGCGACCTGCGGCGCGTTCGGTGCGGCCGCCGCGGCCGCCCGTGTCTTCGGCCTCGACGCCGACGGCGTGGCCAATGCGCTCGGCACTGTGCTGTCGCAGGCGGCGGGTAGCCTGCAATTCCTGGCCAACGGTGCGTGGACGAAGCGCTTCCAGGTCGGCTGGGCTGCGACCAACGGGCTGATGGCCGCGACCCTCGTGCGCGAGGGGTTCAAGGGCGCGTCCGAGGCGCTGGAGGGCAAGCACGGTTTCATGCGCGCCTATGCGCCCAATCCGACGCCGGAACGGGCGCTCCAGGACCTGGGGTCGGTGTGGGAACTGATGAACACGGCGGTGAAGCCATACCCGTCCTGCCGCTATGGCCATGCCGGCATCGATGCGGCGTTGGCGCTGCGGGCCGCCAACGACCTGAAGCCGGAGGAGATCACCCATATCCGCCTCGGCCTGCCGAAGTCCGGCATGCTTCTGGTCGGCGCGCCGGCGGAGAAGAAGGCGAACCCCGAGAACGTCGTCGACGGCCAGTTCAGCGGGCCGTTCGTGATTTCCAGCGCGCTGGCCACCGGGGCGATGGGATGGGACAGCTACAAGCTGCTGGACGACAAGACGATCCGCGGCCTGCTGCCGAAGGTGGAATGCGCCTTCGACCCTGAGATCGAGGCGGAGTTCCCGACCAACATGTCCGGCAAGCTGACGATCACCGCGCGTGGCCAGACCTTCGAGAAGAAGGTGGTGGTGCCGAAAGGCGAACCGTCCAACTTCCTGACCGAGGCTGAACTGCGGGCGAAGTTCGCCGGGCTGACGGATGCGATCCTGGGGGTGGAACGAGCCGCGGCCCTGGCGAACGCGGTGCTCGCGATCGACACGACGGCGGACGTATCAAGCCTGATGCGCTTGGCGGCCCCGCTGATGCCCGCCCGACTGGTCGGGGAGTAGGCCACTACGGCTTGGCGGCGCGGAGACGGTTTAGAACCGGATCGACAGCGCCGCCGAACCGAACTGGTGCAGGCCGCCGGTCTGGTGCTCGAATTCCTGGGTCTGCATGACATAGGCGAACGTCAGGCGCATGCCGTAAGCCATGACCGCGAAGCCGCCCTGAAGCTCGCCGACGTCCCAGATCGGGTTGACATGCGGGCCGCCGCGGAACGGGTGGGAATTCAGCAGCAGGTCGTATCCGACCGCCTGCCCGTCGCCGCCGACGAAGACGTACCAGGCAAACGGCCGGGTCGGCTTGAACACGTCCCCGCCGCTCAGGCCCGGGCGCACGCGCGGCACGCCGAAATCCGAATCCAAACCCTGACCGATGCGGAACTGGATGCCGGTCTGGATGTAATCGCGCAGGTCGCCGACCGCGGCGGTCAGGGATGGCAGTGCGTCCGTCTCCAGGCCCCACACCTTGCCCATGGGCAGGCGCCAGGTCCGCTCATGCATCACGTTGAACACCGGCGTGTTGCTGATCTGATGGTCCCAGCCATTGGCATGGTCCTGGCCGATCAGGTCGTGGAAGCCGTTCTGCAGGCTCGCGGCGCCTGACCCGGGGCCGACCACGCCGACACTGATGGTGAAGACGCTGCGCGTGTCCTCGGTGTCGCCCAGCAGCGAGAAATTGCCCAGCAGCACGCCGGCATAAGGACGGTCGCGCGGATCAGGCACGCTCAGGGAGGTGTTGGCGGGCGTGTAGATCTGCTGCGTCAGGTCGACGCCCACCCGCAGTTCGCCCGGCCCCCAAAGGGTCCGGCCGAGATCGGCCAGGAAGTCAGGCACGACAGTCGTGGGTGAGAACCAGCTCAGCCGCAAGCCATTGACATAGAACCTATCCGTCGGCGTGCCGGCCGAAATCGAGGCGTTCTCGTCCTGCAGCGTCCAGATGCTGCTATTGTCCGGCGTCGCCTGGGCCAGTGCCGGAACCGGCCGTAAAGCGATCGGGAGGGCGAAAACCGCCGCGAGGGGAGCAAGGGTCCAGAACTTCATGCGGTCAGTCTTCGGAAGCCTTTATGAACGCCTCAGGATGAACGATCGTCTGTCGGAGCGCAACGGGTGGACACCCTAGCACATTGAATCGGACGGGAAAACGACCTCATCGCTATCCAGTCCGATCCGGTGGCCAATCATGACCGGGTCGAGTGATTCGGACCAGCCACCCTTTGCGGTCAGCGGGTTATAGCGGTTACTCGCGGATCGGATAGGGGTCGCCTGCCTGTCCGGTCGAACGGATGGTCCATCTCGTGCGGATGGTCCATCTCGTGCATGAGACATGCGATCCCCGATGGGAAAGGCCGATCGATGCCCAAGATGCTGCATTTCGCCTGGTTCGGCGCCCCCGGTGCGCATTATTGGGACCTACCCTCGGCGGCGACCTATGACTGGCGCCAGGGCCGCCTCTACATGGACATCGCCCGGATCTGCGAAAGCGCGTTCCTGGACATGGTCCTGTTCGCCGATATCCCCGCGATCCCCACAGCCTATGGCGGCAACAACGACCATTACGTCCGCCATGGGTTCGAGGCCCATCTGGACCCGGCGCCGATCCTGGCGATGATGGGCGGCGTGACGCGCCATCTCGGGCTAGGCGCGACCCTGTCGACAAGCTTGTACCCGCCCTTCCTGCTGGCCCGCATGGTCGGCACGCTGGATCACCTGACGGCGGGGCGGACGGCATGGAACGTGGTCACGTCCTCCAACGCCGCCGCGGCACAGAATTACGGCCAGGACGACCTGCCGGAGCATGACGAGCGGTACAACATAGCCGACGAATACCTGGAACTGGTGCGTCGGCTCTGGGACAGTTGGGCGGCGGACGCGGTGCTGCAGGATACGCAACGGCGGATCTTCGCCGACCCGGCGAAGGTGAAGCCGGTCCATTTCGCGGGGAAATACTTCAAGTCCCGCGGCCCGCTGACCGTGCCCGCCCTGCCGCAGCGCCATCCGATCATCGTCATGGCCGGTACGTCCCGTCGCGGCCAGCAATTCGCGGTCACCAACGCGGACATGGTCATCGCGCACAAGAACAGCCTGGAGGACATGCGGAGCTATTCGACCGCGCTGCGGCGGCAACTGGCCGAGGCCGGGCGAGACCCGGCAAGCTGCAAGATCTTCTTCTCGATCAAGCCGGTGATGGGCGACACGCCGGACATGGCGCAGGAGAAATGGGCGTGCAATTACGAGGACGCGCAGCCGGAGGCCGGGCTGAGCTACCTGTCGGCGATGATGGGCCTGGACCTGTCGCCCTTCGATCTTGACAAACCGCTGCCGCCCGACCTGCCGGTCCAGGGCATGATCGGCAAGCTGCTGCAATACACCGAGGCGAAGAAGGACATGACTTTGCGGGAAGTCGCCAAGCACGAGGCGATGCATGAAACCTTCCCGATCGTGGGGACGCCCGAACAGGTGGCCGACATCATCGAGCACGCTGCGCAGGAAGGCGGCGCGGACGGGTTCCATTTCCGCGTCAAGGTCGGCGACATCGGCTACCTGAAAGAGGTGACGACGAAGCTGATGCCGATCCTGCGCCGGCGTGGCCTTGCGCGCAGCGGCTATGCCGGGCCGAGGCTGCGAGACAACCTGTTCGCCTTCTAGGCCTTGCCGTCACCACCGACTGTCATGGCATCCGTCTTGCACTGTCCTTACGCGGACAAGATGGAGTCGCTCGCGGATGGCACAGCAGCCCTTCCACATGGGATGGTTCGTGATGAAAGGTTACGGGCCGAAAGGATGGCGCAACCAGTGGGGTGGCCCGAACCCGCATGGCTGGGTGAAGCCCGACCTTCTGGTCCATCTGGCGAAGGAACTGGAGCGTGCCGCGTTCGACTACGTGATGATCGAGGACTCCTGCAACGTTCCCTATACCTACAAGAATTCGCACGAGACCTATCTGCGGCTGGCGGTCGATTCTCCGAAGCTCGATCCGTCCGTGCTGGCGCCGTTCATGATGCAGGCGACGTCCCGGATCGGGATCATCACCACCTTGTCCACGACCGAATACAATCCGTTCCTGCTGGCGCGGCTGACCAACGCCCTGGACCATGTCAGCGACGGCCGAGCGGGCTGGAACCTGGTGACCGGCAGCAATGACGGTGGTGCGCAGAATTTCGGCCATGAGCGGCAGTTTCCGCACGACCAGCGCTACGACATGGCCGATGAATACGTGGAACTGGTGCAAAAGCTGTGGGATTCCTGGGATGCCGACGCGATGGTGATCGACCAGGAAAACGAGATTTTCGCGGATCCCGCGAAGGTGCGGCCGGTGTTCCACGAGGGCAAGTATTTCCGCTCCCGCGGGCCGCTATCCGCGCCCCGGTCGCCGCAGGGCCATCCGGTGATCTGCCAGGCCGGCGGCTCGCCACGCGGGCGCCAGTTCGCGGCGCGCTGGGCGGACACGATCATCGCTTCGGCCGGCAGCGTGGCGGCGATGAAGGCATTCCGGGACGACATCCGCCAGCAGGCCGTCGCGGCCGGGCGCAATCCCGACCACATCAAGATCATGTTCCTGATCGCCCCGATCGTCGATGAGTTCATGGACTCCGCCCTGGCTCGGAAACAGGCGCGGCTGAAGGAGGCAGAGACGCATATCGAGTTCCACCTCGCGAACATGTCGCGCGTGACCGGGATCGATTTCTCGAAATACGACCTGGACGAGAAACTGCCGGAACTGACGTCGAACGGCCATCTTTCCGTCGCGAAAGGCTATTCCGGCCGCACGCCGCGGGAGATCGTGATGCAGGGCCGATCGCTCAAGGACGTCGACCTCGTCGGTACGCCGGAGCGGGTCGCCGCGCAGATGGCGGAGATCATGGCGGAGGTCGGCGGCGACGGGTTCTTGGTCATGGATCCGGAATTCACTCGCCGCTATATCACCGAGATCGCCGACGGGCTGACCCCCGCGCTGCAGAAGATGGGCCTGGTGCGCAAGACTTACGAGCATGCGATGCTGCGAGACAATCTGCGGGCATTCTGATCCCGGGACTTGAGGGGGCCGTTTGGCCGGGGCGAATGCCTATGGACGGGACGGTGTGAACGCGATAGGGCTGGGCGCCGGTCCGTGCGGGGACGGGTGGCCGAGTGGTTTAAGGCAGCGGTCTTGAAAACCGCCGTACGTGCAAGCGTACCGTGAGTTCGAATCTCACCCCGTCCGCCAAATGTTCGCCGCGGTATGCTGGAGTATTCGCTTGCATCCTGCGGCGGTCCTCACACAGGCTTGTTGACGGTCTTGCTCATCGGATGGCTGGCGATCAGATGACGCGCGATCTCACCGAATGGCGTCGTCAGGTGGCTGAAGATATGAGCCGTACGCGGCGTGATCCATGGATTCATATCTGAGACCGGAACGGCCATTTTAATCAGCTCGCGTCTAAACGCATAGCCGCGATGGTCGATGGCAGCGAGCGTGAGGGTTATCCGCGTGTCTTTCACAGCGTCATAGATCGCGCGCTGTTCCGTGACAGGCGTCCGCTCGCCCAAGGTTACGGACTTTATACACTCGGGTG
>NZ_DASZTJ010000186.1:0-42069 GCF_035548235.1 Rhodopila sp. | reverse complement strand
CGCAGGTCTGCATCGCGCGATCAGACAGCTACCCGAAGCATGCCGCGTGAGCGAAAGCGTCGTCGTCATGCGGTTAGAGGCACGGCAACCAGGGGCGCCCGCGCGGCGTTGAGAGGCGATGCAGGGCAATTTACCGATCCTTGCCGCCGCGTTGACCGTCATCGCCTGTGCGGCACCGGCGGCGGCTCAATCCCCAAGCGGGACGCCACCGGGGGGAACGGCCACCGGCAGCCCCGCCGCTGGCCAGCGATCGGGAACGCCGGCGGGGGGCTTCATCGACCGGCCCGGTCCGACCCGGCAGAGCACCAGCGGCGATCCGACCGGCCAGCGCAAGACCGCGCCTTCGGGCAGTCCGGCAGCCGGTCGCCATATCCCCGGCGGCGGTTCGGGTCCCGTCGACAAGACCTCGATGTAGCCTCAACCTGCCCGTAGGCCGCCCTGTTTCTCGATGAACACCGCAACCTCCGCGACGCCCTGTCCCGCCCTGACGTTCGCAAAGACGAACGGCCGGTCCCCGCGCATCTTCCTGGCGTCGCGGTCCATGACCTCCAGGCTTGCGCCGACATGGGGGGCGAGATCGATCTTGTTGATCACCAGCAGGTCGCTGCGCATGATTCCCGGACCGCCCTTGCGGGGGATCTTGTCGCCCGCCGACACGTCGATGACATAGATCGTCAGATCCGCCAGTTCCGGGCTGAACGTCGCAGCCAGGTTGTCGCCGCCGGATTCGATCAGGATCAGGTCCAGGTTCGGGAACCGCCGACGCAAGTCGGCGACGCCGGCGAGGTTGATCGACGCGTCCTCCCGGATCGCCGTATGCGGACAGCCGCCGGTTTCGATCCCCATGATCCGTTCCACCGGCAACGATCCGGCGCGCGTCAGGAACTCCGCGTCTTCCTTGGTGTAGATGTCGTTGGTGATCGCGGCGATATCGTATTTTTCCCGGAACGTCTTGCACAGGGCATCCATCAGCGCCGTCTTGCCGGTGCCGACGGGTCCGCCGACGCCGACGCGCAGCGGGCCATGGAGGGATGTCGTCATGATCGAAACAACCTCGTGTATTGCGTTTCATGCCGCATGGCGGCGAGATCGGACCGGAAGGCGCAGCCGCCCAGGTCGTCCAGGGTAGCGCTCCGCGTCTCCGCCGCGAGCCGCACAATGACCGGCTCTAGCGCCGCCAGCACCAGCAGCCCGACGGACTGGCCCAGCGGCACCAGTCGCACGGCGGCGGAAATCAGGTTGGCGGCGAAGGCCTGCAGCCAGGCCAGGACGGCATCGTCCTCGGGGACGCCGCGGCGGCCGCAGGCGATGCCGACCGCGACCGGGTACGGCATCTCCTCCGGCCCGTCCAACCCACCCCAAGCCGCCATTCCCAGCGCGAAGGCTCGTCCCTGGTTCAGCGTCTCCTCCCGCCGCTCCCGCGCCGCGACGCTGGCAAGGCCCGTCTCGGCGACCACCACGAGGGCATCAAGGTCGTTGCAGGACCGGTATGCGGCGCGCAGCAGGATCGCATCCGTCCGACCCGATCCGTGCAGCAGCACATCCAACAGCCATTCCCGCAGCGTTGCGCCGTCCCGGATATCGCCGGCCTCGATGGCCCACTCCAGCCCATGCGAATAGGCGAAGCCGCCAACGGGGAACGCAGGGGACAGCCAGGCCAGCAGGCTCAGCAGCGACCGGGACTCAGTGGCGATGGTCGTCATCGTCGTCGTGATGATGCTGGTGGCCGCCGGCGTAGGCGCCGGCCTCGGGATCGAACGGGGCATCGACAAGGTCCACGTGCCCCCCCAACCCCTCCACCATGTCCCCGATGACGTGGTCCGCGCGGATGCGGATCCGCTCGCCCAGCAACTGCACCGGCAGATGCCGGTTGCCCAGGTGCCAGGCAATGCGCACCAGTTCCCCTTCGTCATGCGCATGGATCTCCATGCAGGGTTCGGGCTTCGCGCGGACACGGATGAAACCATCCCCTACCGCAAGGCCGTCCCCCTCGCGCAGCCGCACGGCCTGGGGCTGGTCGATCAGTATCTCCCGGCCCGACACCGTGGTCAGAAGGATACGGCGCCGGAACCGGCGGTCATAGTCGATCAGGACCTGGTCGATTTCCTTCGCAACATCCCACGCGCCGGCGGGGAAAACCTGGGCGGGGCGCATCAGAACAGGAAATAGCGCTGCGCCATCGGCAGCACCGTCGCCGGTTCGCAGGTCAGCAGGACGCCGTCGGCCCGCACCTCATAGGTCTCGGGATCGACTTCGATCACCGGCGTCGCATCGTTGTGGATCATCGATTTCTTGCCGATGCCGCCTCGGGTGTTGGATACGGCCGCAAGCGTACGTTGCAGGCCCAGCGCCTTGCCGATGTCCGCCTCCAACGCCGCCGCCGAGACGAAGGTCAGGCACGACGCCGCCAGCGCCCTGCCGAACGCGCCGAACATCGGCCGGTAATGCACCGGCTGCGGCGTCGGGATGGACGCGTTCGGGTCGCCCATCGGCGCGCAGGCGATCGAGCCACCCTTGATGACAAGGTCCGGCTTCACGCCGAAGAACGCCGGCGACCACAACACCAGGTCGGCCAGCTTGCCGACGGCGATCGACCCGATCTCGGCCGCGAAGCCATGCGCGACGGCGGGATTGATCGTGTATTTCGAAATGTACCGCTTGACCCGCGCATTGTCGTTGCGTTCGGAATCACCCGGCAGCGCGCCGCGCTGGGTCTTCATCTTGTGCGCCGTCTGCCAGGTGCGGATGATGACCTCGCCCACCCGTCCCATCGCCTGGCTGTCGGACGACATCATCGACAGCGCGCCCAGGTCGTGCAGGATGTCCTCGGCCGCGATCGTTTCCTTGCGGATGCGGCTTTCCGCGAAGGCCACGTCCTCGGGGATCGAGCTGTCCAAGTGATGGCACACCATCAGCATGTCCAGATGCTCGTCCAGCGTGTTTGCGGTATAGGGCCGCGTCGGGTTGGTGGAACTGGGCAGCACGTTGGCCAAGCCTGCGACCTTGATGATGTCCGGCGCATGGCCGCCGCCCGCGCCCTCGGTGTGGAAGGCGTGGATGGTGCGGCCCTTGAACGCCGCGATCGTGTCTTCGACGAAACCGGATTCGTTCAGCGTGTCGGTGTGGATCATCACCTGGACATCGAAACGGTCCGCCACCGACAGGCAGGTGTCGATCGCCGCCGGCGTGGTCCCCCAGTCCTCGTGCAGCTTCAGGCAGGACGCGCCGGCGCGCACCATCTCCTCGAGCGCGGCAGGACGGGACGCATTGCCCTTGCCGGCGAAGGCGAGGTTGACCGGCAGCGCCTCCGCCGCTTGCAGCATGCGCGCCATGTGCCACGGCCCCGGCGTGCAGGTGGTCGCCGCCGTCCCCGTGGCGGGGCCGGTGCCGCCACCGACCAGCGTGGTGATGCCCGCCGCGATCGCATCGTCCACCTGTTGCGGACAGATGAAATGGATATGCGAGTCGATGCCGCCTGCCGTCAGGATCTTGCCCTCACCGGCGATGACCTCGGTGCCCGGCCCGACGATGATGTCGACGCCGGGCTGGACATCGGGATTGCCCGCCTTGCCGATCCTGGCGATGCGGCCGTTGGTGATCGCGACATCCGCCTTCACGATGCCCCAATGGTCCACGATCAGCGCGTTGGTGATGACGGTGTCGACCGCGCCTTCGGCCTGGGAGGCTTGGGACTGCCCCATCCCGTCGCGAATGACCTTGCCGCCGCCGAACTTCACTTCTTCGCCGTAAAGGGTGAAGTCCTTCTCGACCTCGATGACAAGGTCGGTGTCGGCCAGGCGCACCCGGTCGCCCGTGGTAGGACCGAACATGTCCGCATAGGCGGACCGCGTGATGCGCGCCATCAGAGCGCCCCCATCACGTCACCGCGGAACCCGAAGACCCGCCGGGCGCCGCGATAGGGCACCAGCGTGACCTCTCGCGTCTGCCCCGGCTCGAACCGCACCGCGGTGCCGGCGGCGATGTCCAGCCGCTGGCCGTGCGCCGCCTTGCGGTCGAACGACAGGGCCGGGTTGGTTTCGGCGAAATGATAATGGCTGCCGACCTGGATCGGGCGGTCGCCGGTATTGGCCACCGTCAGCACCGTGCGCGCCAGCCCGGCGTTCAGTTCGATTTCGCCAGGTTCGGCAAGGATTTCACCGGGTATCATGCAGGCTTCCTGTCGGTCACGGGAGGTGGCGATGCTATTCAAACCCTATGCCAGCCGTCCCAAGAACACCACCAGGATAGAATACCCCCGGCCCTGGACGCGCCGCCCAAACCGGTCCTCAATACCGGCCAACAGGGAAGGGACCCAACCATGAAAATCCACAACATCTACGTCGACGACGCCGGCGAGACCCATTGGCGCGACATCGAGGTCGAATGGGTCGAGGAGCGCCGCGGTAGCAAGCTCTCCGCCCGCCTGCCCGCCAACGGCATCATCTTCCGGGAAACCAGCGGCGACTACGACCTGGACTGGCACCCGGCCCCGCGCCGCCAATACATCATCAACCTCGACGCCGGCGTAAAGATCACCGCCAGCGACGGGGAGGCACGGGACATCGGCGCCGGCGAGGTCATCCTGGTCGAGGATGTCCGCGGCAAGGGTCATCTTTCGAAGTCGATCGGCGGGAAGATGCGCCACTCGATCTTCGTGCCCGTCGAGTGACGGTCACACCAGCCAGGTCGCTTCGTTCTCCCCCCATTGCCGCCCGTCGCGCAGCCGGTCCTCCATCGCCTTGTAGCGCTGCACCAGGAAGTCGATGACCACGCGCGTCCGCTGCGGCAGGAATCGGCGGGAGGGATAGACCACGAACGCGGGACGCCGCCGCGCGGTGTATTCGGGCAGCAGCCGGTACAGCCGGCCGGAACGGATGTCGTTCATGATCAGCGCCTCGCTGAGCAGCCCGATCCCGTAACCGGCCAGCACGGCATGGCGCACCACCAGGCTGTTGTCCGACCGGAACGGCCCGGTCACCGAGACATCGATCTTGCCGTCCGGTCCCTCGAACACCCAATGCCCGCTATCCGGCCCCTGGTCCCACAGGACGCAGGCATGACCGGCAAGGTCCTCGGGATGCCGCGGCGCGCCATGCTCCTCCAGATATGGCCCGGCGGCTACGGGCGCCCACCCCACCATGGCCAGACCGCGTGACACCAGGGTCGTGTCCGACGGCGCACCAAGCCGGACCGCGAGGTCCAGACGGTCGGCGATCAGGTCCTCGACGTGTTCGCTGACCAGGATGTCGATCGACAGGCCGGGATGCTCGCGCAGCAACGGGCCGAAATCCGGGGTCAGCAGTATCGCGCTGCCGATCGACAGCCCGATGCGTACCAGGCCCGTCGCCGCCTTGGCGTCACGCCCGAACGTGTCCTCCAGGTCCTCCGCTTCTTCGATCAAATGCCGCGCTCGGGTCAGCAGCCCCTGCCCGTCTTCGGTCAGCGACAATTTACGCGTGGTCCGGTGCAGCAGCCTGACGCCGAAATGCGATTCCAGTTGGGCGATCTGGCGGGTTACCGCTGACTGGCTGGTGCCGGTTTCCCGAGCGACGGCGGAAAACGAGCCGGTTTCGGCGACGCGGACGAAGACGTTCAGTCCAGCAATCAGGTCCATGACGGATTGAGTGCCGAATTCCGGCGTTCAGGGCAACAGTCGGCCGTTACCAGGCGCCCCGATCATGCGAAGCGTCCGGCCAATGCCTGGAACAGCGGCACGGCACTGGCCAGTTCGCCGATCGAGACCGCCTCGTCCGGCTTGTGCGCCACCCCGATATCGCCCGGTCCCATGATCACGCAGGGGGCGATGGATTGCAGGATCGACGCGTCTGTGCCGAACGGCGCCGTGACCGGTGCCTGCCCCGCCACCTCCGTGCAGGCTGCGACGAACGGGTGGTCCGCCGGCAGTTCGGGTGGCGACCCTTCCTCGGCTTCCCGGACCGCGACGCCATGGGTCCGGCCGGCGGCGTGCACCGCCTCGCGGACATAGGTCGGGTCGATGCTGGCCGAATAACGGAACTTGATCACCGCCGTCGCCAGCGGCACCGTCACGTTCACCGCTGTCCCGTGATTGTCGATGATGACGTTGAAATCGCTGAACGGGGGGTCATAAGCGTCGTCCTGCAGCGTCCGGTCGGTCCGCAACCGGTCATAGATCGTCTTCATCTCCGCCAGGAACGGGATCAGCGTCCAGTTCGCGTTGCGACCCTTGCCGGTGGAGCTGTGCGCCTGCACGCCCTCGGCCGTGCAGGTGAACTGGATGTGGCTGCGATGGCCGCGTACCGGACGCAGGGAGGTCGGTTCGACCACCAGGATCCCCTTGGGCCTGATCCGCTTCACCAACTCCGATTTCTCCGCGATCGCGCGGGCGCCTCGCTTGGTGGTCTCCTCGTCGGTGGTGATCAGCAGCGTGACCGGTACGCGGTCGGGAAGCGACCGGGCGGCGACGATCGCAGCAGCGACGGGGCCTTTCATGTCGGTGCTGCCCAGCCCGTGCAGCACGCCGCCGTCGTCGACGCGCCCGGACCAGGGATCGGCCTGCCACCCTGTCTCCGGCACCGTGTCCATGTGGCCCGAAAAGGCGATCCCGCCTGGCCCGCCCCGGTTGGCCACCAACACCCGCTTCGCCACGCCGGCGGCGTCGGCGTAATCGACGCGCTCCACGTCGAAGCCCCTCAGTTCCGGTTCGATCCGGTCGGCCACGGGGATGTTGGAAACGGAACTCCGGCTGTCCAGCTTGACGAGGTCGCGGGTCAGGTCGGCGATAGTCGAAGCGATGGTATCCATCCGCCTTCGATAGACGCTCGAACGGCCCTTCCGCAACTGGAACGGCACCACGCACCCGCTTGAGCCGGCGCCGAAGCCCGCGCACAATCGCGTCATGTCAGCGACCTACATCGATCCTCGCAGCGGCGAGACATTCCCGTTGGCGGAGCCACGCTGGTGCGGTCCAGGCCAGGCGCCGCTGCTGATCACGCCGCTGCCCGGCCTGGACCGCGATGGAATAGACGCCACGACCCGCAGCCTATGGCGCTACCGCGCCGCCTTTCCCATGCAGGTCGACGACCCGATCACGCTGGGCGAGGGCATGACGCCCCTGATCCCCCGCGACGTCGCCGGCACGCGGGTCCTGGTCAAATGCGAGTGGTTCAACCCGACCTGCAGCTTCAAGGACCGCGGAGCGAGCGTGATGCTGTCGCTGCTGCGCGCCCAGGGCGTGGATGCGGTGCTGGAAGACAGTTCCGGCAACGGCGGCGCGGCGGTGTCCTGCTATGCCGCAGCCGGCGGCATGCGGGCGACGATCATGGCCCCTGCCTCCACCAGCCCCGCCAAGACGGTGCAGATGCGCGCTCATGGTGCCACGGTGGAGTTGATACCCGGTCCGCGGCAAGCTACCTCCGACGCCGCCGTGGCGCGGTCGTCGTCGATATTCTACGCCAGCCACAACTGGCACCCGTTCTTCCTGCACGGCACCAAGACCCTGGCCTATGAGCTGTGGGAGGATCTGGGCTTCCGCGCCCCCGACAATGTCATCATCCCCTGCGGCGCCGGCTCCAACGTGCTGGGATGCGAAATCGGGTTCTCCGAGCTGCTTCGCGCCGGGCAGATCGATGCCATGCCGCGTCTGTTCGCCGCGCAGCCGGCCAATTGCGCGCCCATCGCGGCGGCATTCCAGGCGGGGTCCGATACGCTGGCGCCGACCGAGATCAGCCCGACGATCGCCGAAGGCACCGCCATCGCGCAGCCGGTGCGGCTGCGGGAAGTCCTGGGCGCCCTGCGCTCTTCCCGTGGCGGTGCCGTGACCTCCACCGAGGACCAGATCGCTCGGGCCACGCTCGACCTCGCGAAGACCGGCATCTACGTGGAGCCGACCAGCGCGCAGGCCGCCTCCGCCTTCGCCAAGCTGCTCGCGGCCGGCACCATCACGGCCGATCAGACGACGGTGCTGGTGCTGACCGGATCGGGACAGAAAGCGACGCCGCGCATCGCAGAACTACTGGGGATTTCGATTTGACGCCGCGTATCGCCCTGCTGGGCTTCTCGATCGAGTGCAACCGCTTCGCCCCGATCGCAACCGAGACGGACTTCGTCACCCGCACCCTGATCGCCGGCGCCGAGATGGTGCGGGAGGCCCGGTCGCCCGCCCCGCGCATGCTGGGAGAGATGCCGGGCTTCATCGCCGCCATGGACGCGGCCGGCCCGTGGGAGCCGCTGCCCAGCGTGCTGGCGATGGCGGAGCCGAACGGCCCGGTCGAGCAAGGCTTCTTCGACCGCCTGATGGCACAATGGGAGGCGGACCTCACCGCCGCCGGCCGGATCGATGCGGTTTACGCCGTGCTGCACGGTGCCGGGCTGACGACCGACGATCATGACCCGGAAGGCACGCTGCTGCGGATGGTCCGGCGCGTCGTCGGTCCGTCCGTGCCGATCGTCGCGACCTATGACCTGCATGCCAACGTCGCCGACGCGGACGTGACGACGCTGAACGCCTTCATCGGCTACCGCACCAACCCGCATCTGGACATGCGCGAACGCGGTGCCGAGGCGGCGGCCATGGTCCGCCGCCTGCTGGACGGACAGAAGACCTATCTGGCGCATATCCGCCTGCCGATCGTGCCGCCGACCGTGACGCAACTGACCGGCAAGGACGCCACCAACCGGCCGTATGGGGAGTTGATCGACCTCGGGCAGCAGCGCATGCGCCAGCCGCCCTATGCGGGACGCGTGCTGAACGTCTCGGTCATGGGCGGCTTCGCTTTCGCCGACACGCCGTTCAATGGCCTGACGGTCGTGGTGACCGCCACCGACCAGGACGCGGCCGATGGTCTGGCGCGGGAGATCGCCGAGGCCGGATGGGCCCGCCGCGCGAAGTTCCGGCCGATGCTCACCAGCCTGGAGGACGCGGTGCGGCTGGCGCGCGATACGGCGTCGCCGCTGATCTTCGCCGACGTGGCCGATAATCCGGGCGGCGGCGGGCGCGGCAACACGATGGCGATCCTCCAGGCCTTCCACCAGGCGGGCGTGACCGGCGCACTGGTCGGCGTCATCCACGACCCGGCCCTGGCGCGGGAGGCCTTTGGGCTGGGCGTGGGCGCGGCGTTCACGGCGCGGTTCAACCGGGATGGCGGCGACGCGTTCTCCAAGCCCTTCTCCGCCCCGGCCGTGGTCAAATCCGTGCGCGACCAGCCGATCCGCGGCCGGCGCGGCATCTATGCCGACAACACGCTGGACACCGGCCCGTCGGCGGCCATCGCGCTGGACGGCATCACCGTCGTGGTCCTGTCCAACCGTTATCAATGCGCCGATCCGATGTTCTTCGAGGCCTTCGGGCTCGACATCGCCGCCGCCAGGGTCGTCGTCGTCAAGTCGCGCGGCCATTTCCGGGGCGGCTTCGACGAGTTCTTCCGCCATGAGCAGGTGATCGAGGTCGACGCGCCCGGCCTGACCAGCCCGATCCTCTCCCGCTTCGCGTGGCGGTACATGCCGCGTCCGGTCCTGCCGATCGACGATCACGCCGAATGGAATCCCGCCCGATGACCCTCGACGACCTTCCCACCCCCTGCCTCGTGCTGGACCGGACGATCCTGGAACGCAACCTGCGCGACATGGCCTCCGCCGTCGCCCGCCTGGGCGTGCCGCTGCGCCCGCATATGAAGACGGCCAAGTCGATCGACGTCGCCCGCATGGCGCTGGAAGGCCAGCCCGGCGGGATCACCGTCTCGACGCTGGCGGAAGCCGAGTATTTCCTCGGCCACGGCATCACCGACATGCTCTATGCCGTCGGCATCACGCCGCAGAAGCTGGACCGGGTGTTGGCGCTGAACCAGGCCGGGGCGCGGATCATCGTCATCACCGATGACCCGATGATGGCGGACACCATCGCCTGCCGCCCCATGCCGCCACGCACGCTGATCGAGATCGACAGCGGCGAGGAACGCGGGGGCGTCCGGCCCGACAGCGACAGGCTGCTGGAACTCGCCGCCCGCCTCGGCGGCGCGCTGGCCGGTGTCATGACGCATGCCGGACACTCCTATGCCGGACGCAGCGTGCCGGAGATGGAGCAGATCGCGGCGGGCGAACGCGATGCCATCGTCGGCGCCGCGACCCGGTTGCGAGAAGCCGGGCATCCGATTTCGATCGTGTCCGCAGGCAGTTCCCCCACGGCGCGCCATGCCGTGGATTTCGCCGGCGTCACCGAATTGCGGGCCGGCGTCTACATGTTCGGCGACCTGTTCCAGGCGGAGATCGAAACCCACGGCCTGGATTCCATCGCGCTGACGGTGCTGACCAGCGTGATCGGACATCGTCCCGGGAAAGTGCTGGTGGACGCAGGCGGGATCGCCTTGTCCAAGGACCGCAGCACCGAGGCGGTACCGCACGATTACGGGTTCGGCCTCGCCCTCGATGTCGCCGGCCGCGCGAGCTATGGCTACGCCGTGGTGCGCAAGGCGTACCAGGAGCACGGGGTGATCGAGTATGAACCCGAAACGCCGATCGACCTGCCGGTCGGCGCCAGGCTGCGCATCGCCCCCAATCACGTCTGCATGACCGCAGCGGCGCATGATCGTTATTTCGTGGTGGATGGAGACCAGGAAGTGAGTGCAATCTGGTATAGGGTGAACGGGTGGTAACCCGAACGGGTTAACCCAGATTGACGGTTTCCTCAGTTGCAAGGAGGCGTGTCTTCCAGCAGCCTGGACCCAATGACTGGGGGTCTTTCCCCAATTCTTCGGCGCCGATCTCCCCGGTTCTGGCGCTGGTGGGGTTTATCGGGCTGTGCCTTCTGGTCGGGTTGAGCGGAGCGACCATCACCACGTCCGCACTGCATGCTTGGTATCCGCATCTGAAGGCTCCGCCCCTGACGCCGCCGATCTGGGTGTTCCCGCTGGTCTGGACAGGATTTTACATCGCGATCGGCGTCGCCGGCTGGATGGTATGGCAACGCAACGGGGCGTCGCATCCCCTCCGCCTGTGGGGCTGGCAACTGGCGGCCAACGCGTTATGGGTGCCCTGCTTCTTCGGCCTCCGCAGCCCGCCGCTCGCCCTTGTCGACCTGCTGCTGATGCTCGGCCTGGTTGTGATGACGATCCGAGCGTTCAGGCGCGTTCGGCGGGTCGCGGCGTGGCTGATGGTGCCGTATTTGTTATGGGGCGTGTTCGCCTTTTACCTGAATGCCGGGTTTACGGTGCTGAACCCCGTTTGATCCCCATCATGGACCGGCAGCGCCGTGGCCCGTTCCCTCCGCCGCGCGTTCCGGTTGAACAGCGAGAGAAAGGCCGACATGTCCGAACACCGCGCCCTGAGCCAGCAGGAGATCGATCGCATGAACGCCTGGTGGCGAGCGGCGAACTACCTGTCTGTCGGCCAGATCTATCTGCTTGCGAACCCGTTGCTGCGCAAGCCGTTCAAACCCGAGGACGTCAAGCCGCGGCTGCTGGGCCATTGGGGCACCACGCCGGGGCTGAATTTCCTCTATCTGCACCTCAACCGGATCATCAACGACCGCGACCTGAGCATCCTGTTCATCGCCGGCCCCGGCCACGGCGCGCCCGGCGTCGTCGCCAGCACCTGGCTGGAAGGCACCTATAGCGAGACCTACCCGGATGTCAGCCAGGACGCCGACGGGATGGCGCGGCTGTTCCGCCAGTTCTCCTTCCCCGGCGGCATCCCCAGCCACGCGGCCCCGGACACGCCGGGCTCGATCCATGAAGGTGGGGAGTTGGGCTATTCGCTGTCGCATGCGTTCGGCGCGGTACTCGACAACCCCGACCTGATCGCCGCCTGCGTGGTGGGCGACGGGGAAGCCGAGACGGGACCACTGGCGACGTCATGGCACGGCAACAAGTTCCTCAACCCGGCCTCCGACGGGGCGGTACTGCCGATCCTGCACCTGAATGGCTACAAGATCGCCAACCCCACCGTGCTGGCGCGCATCCCGCGCGACGAACTGCACGCGTTGATGACCGGCTATGGGTATGAGCCGATCGAGGTCGCGGGCAGCGAGCCGGACGCCATGCACCAGGCGATGGCCGCCGCCATGGACTATGCCTTCGACCGCATCCGCGCCATCCAGCAAGCCGCTCGACAGGGCGGCGAGCGGGAGCGGCCGCGCTGGCCGATGATCATCCTGCGCAGTCCGAAGGGTTGGACCGGTCCCAAGACCGTCGACGGCGCGCCGGCCGAGGGCAACTGGCGCGCCCATCAGGTGCCGTTCACGATGAACCGGCCGGAGCATTTCGGGCTGCTGGAAGAATGGCTCAGAAGCTATCGTCCGGATGAACTGTTCGACGGGAACGGCACGCCCATCCCGGCGATCACCGGCCTGGCCCCGAAGGGGGATCGGCGCATGAGCGCCAATCCGCACGCCAATGGCGGCTTGCTGAAGCGCCCCTTGAAGCTGCCGGATTTCCGGGACTACGCCGTCGATGTTCCAAGCCCGGGGGCGACGGAGCATGAGTCGACGCGGGTGATGGGGGAATTCCTGCGCGACGTGATGAAGCGGAACATGGCGTCGGCGAACTTCCGGGTGTTCTCGCCCGACGAGAACAACTCCAACCGCCTGAACGCCGTCCTGGAGGCGACCGACCGGGCCTGGGACGCGGAACGGCGGGACGACGACGACCACCTGGCGCCGAACGGGCGGGTGATGGAGATCCTGAGCGAGCACACCTGCCAGGGCTGGCTGGAGGGCTACCTGCTGACCGGACGGCATGGTCTTTTCAGTTGTTACGAGGCGTTCATCCACATCGTCGATTCGATGGTGAACCAGCATGCGAAATGGCTGAAAAGCAGCCGAGACATCGCTTGGCGGCGACCGATCGCGTCGCTGAACTACCTGCTGACCAGCCACGTCTGGCGGCAAGACCATAACGGGTTCAGCCACCAGGACCCCGGCTTCATCGACCATGTGGTGAACAAGAAGGCCGATATCGCGCGGGTCTACCTGCCGCCGGACGCGAACACGCTGCTCTGGGTCACCGATCACTGCCTGCGAAGCTGGGACCGCATCAACGTGATCGTCGCCGGCAAGCAGCCCCAGCCGCAATGGCTGACGATGGACCAGGCGGTCGCGCATTGCACCCAAGGCGTCGGCATCTGGGAATGGGCTAGTTCGGACCACGACTCGGACCCGGATGTCGTACTGGCCTGTGCGGGCGATGTGCCGACGCTGGAGACGCTGGCGGCGGCCGACCTGCTGCGGACGATGCTGCCGGAGCTGAAGGTGCGGGTCGTCAACGTCGTCGACCTGATGACGCTGGAGCCGAAATCGCAGCACCCGCACGGCCTGACCGATCCCGATTTCGACGCCCTGTTCACCACGGACCGGCCGGTCGTTTTCGCCTATCACGGCTACCCGTCGCTGATCCATCGGCTGGTCTACCGCCGCAGGAACCACGCGAATTTCCACGTCCGGGGCTTCATGGAGGAAGGCACGACGACCACGCCCTTCGACATGGTCGTCCGCAACCAGCTCGACCGTTTCCATCTGGTGGCGGAGGTCGCCGCGCGGGTGCCGGCGGTAAGCGGGAAGGCGGCGTATGTGAAGCAGGCGATGCGCGACAAGCTGGTCGCGCACGAGCAGTACATCGTCCGGTACGGCAAGGACATGCCGGAGGTCGCGGATTGGAAATGGTCTGCGCCGCTTCACGGACGGTAAGGTGGGCGAGGCGCCGGCGGCGCCGCCCGCGGTCTTGAAGGGCCGATCATCCGCGACTTTTTCTCCACCTGCACCGCAGGTCGCGGATGGTCGGGCCGACCCCGGCCAAGACGGAACAGGCGCCGGTGCGGCACGGTCGCGCGGCCGAATGTGACCTATACCCTCACGTAACGGCTTCCATGCTTGATCGTTGCCCGTCGGCGTGCGATGGGTTGCGCTGTCATCAGAGGCGTCACGCTGCCCCTCCCGGCCGAGGCGCAACCGACTCGACCAAGGGTCCACCAAGCGACCCGGCCAGTGAGGTGGAGGAAACAGGAGCCATCGTTGCAGCCGACTGACATCAAGGATCCCGACTACTTCCACAAAGTGGTCGATTGCCAGTGGGCGTGCCCAGCCCATACGCCCGTTCCCGAATACATCCGTATGATCGCCAATGGCCGATACGCCGATGCGTATATGGTCAACTGGAAATCCAACGTTTTCCCCGGAATCCTGGGCCGCACCTGCGACCGCCCCTGCGAGCCGGCCTGCCGCCGCGGCCGGGTGGAGGAAGAGCCGGTCGCCATCTGCCGGCTCAAGCGGGTCGCGGCGGATTTCAAGGGCGACGTCTCGGCCCGGATGCCTCCCAGGCCGACATCGCGGAACGGCAAGCGCATCGCCCTGGTCGGCGCCGGCCCCGCCTCGCTGACCGTTGCCCGGGACCTCGCGCCGTTGGGCTACGACCTGGTGATCTTCGACCGCGACGACAGGGCGGGCGGGATGATCCGGAGCCAGATCCCCAAGTTCCGGCTGCCCGAGGAAGTGATCGACGAAGAGGTCGGCTATGTCGCCGACCTCGGGCCTGAGCTGCGCCTGGGTCAGGAGGTCGGCAGCCTGAAGGCGCTGCTGGACGAAGGCTACGACGCAGTGTTCGTCGGATCCGGCGCGCCGCGCGGCCGCGACCTGCCGATCCCGGGCCGGCAGGAAGCCGCGGCGAACATCCATATCGGCATCGACTGGCTGTCCTCGGTCTCCTTCGGCCATATCAGCAAGATCGGCAAGCGCGTGATCGTCCTGGGCGGCGGCAACACGGCGATGGATTGCTGCCGTTCCTCCCGCCGGCTGGGCGGCGAGGACGTCAAGGTCATCGTCCGCTCCGGTTTCGAGGAGATGAAGGCGTCGCCCTGGGAAAAAGAAGACGCGATGCATGAGGACATCCCGATCCTCAATTACCTCGTGCCCAAGGAGTTCAAGCACGACAACGGACGGCTGTACGGCATGACCTTCGAGAAGGTGAAGGCCGAATACGACGCCCGCGGCCGGCGCAAGCTGGTGCCGACCGGGGAGCCCGAACAGTTCTTCGAATGCGACGACGTGCTGGTCGCCGTCGGCCAGGAAAACGCCTTCCCCTGGATCGAGCGCGACATCGGCCTCGACTTCGACCAATGGGACATGCCCGTCGTCGACCAGGTCACGTTCCGGTCGACGCACCCGAAGGTCTTCTTCGGCGGCGACGCGGCGTTCGGGCCGAAGAACATCATCTGGGCCGTCGCCCACGGCCACCAGGCGGCGATCTCGATCCACCAGTTCTGCCAGGACCAGGACGTGAAGGACCGGCCGCCGCCGATGGTCACGCTGGTCAGCCAGAAGATGGGCATCCATGAGTGGAGCTACGACAACGCGATCTCGCTGGACCTGCGCTTCAAGGTGCCGCACCGCGACAAGCTGCAGGCATTGAAGGACATCAAATCCGAAGTCGAGCTCGGCTTCACGGCAGAACTCGGCTACGCCGAAGCGGAACGGTGCCTGAACTGCGACGTGCAGACCGTGTTCTCCGACAAGCTCTGCATCGAGTGCGACGCCTGTCTGGACATCTGTCCGGTCGACTGCATCAGTTTCACCGGCAACGACGATGAAGCCAAGCTGCGCACGCACCTGACGGCGCCGGCGCACAACGTGGAACAGGCGCTGTATGTCTCCGCACCGTTGAAGACCGGACGCATCATGGCGAAGGACGAGGATGTCTGCCTGCATTGCGGGCTTTGCGCCGAACGCTGCCCCACCGGCGCGTGGGACATGCAACGCTTCCTGATCGATGTCGCACAAGCGGAGAACGCATGCTGCAGTCACTAGACCGGGTCCAAGGACTCGTGCGGGTCAACGACTTCGTCGTGAAATTCGCCAACGTCAACGGATCGGGCTCCGCCAGCGCCAACGCGCTGTTCGCCAAGTCGATCCTGCGGATGGGCATCGCCGCCACGCCGCGCAACATCTTCCCGTCCAACATCCAGGGCCTGCCCACCTGGTATGAAGTCCGGATCTCGGAAGCCGGGCACCTCGCGGCGCGCGGCGGCGGGCCGGACCTGATGGTGGCGATGAACCCGCAGACCTGGGACCAGGACGTCAAGTCCATCACGCCGGGCGGCTACCTGTTCTACGACAACACGCGCCCCATCCCGCCCAGCAAGCTGCGCGACGATATCGTCATCCTAGGCGTCCCGCTGACGGAAATGACCAACAAGGCCTATTCCGAGGCGCGGCAGCGGCAGTTGTTCAAGAACATCGTCGGCCTCGGCGCACTATCGGCGCTGATGGACATCGATCCGGCGGTGATCGAGCAATTGCTGTCCGAACAGTTCAACGGGCGCGAAAAGCTGATCCAGGCGAACGTCCAGGCGCTGCATATGGGACGCGACTGGGTGCGCAACAACATGGACTGTCCGATCGGCCTGACGGTGCGCCACGCCGACAGCATCGGCGACCGTATCTTCATCGACGGCAACAGCGCCGCCGCGCTGGGCGCCGTCTATGGCGGGGCGACCGTCTGCGCCTGGTATCCGATCACGCCGTCGTCATCGCTGGCCGAAGCGTTCATCCGCTATTGCAGCCGGTTCCGGGTCGACAAGGAAACCGGGAAGCACAACTTCGCCATCGTGCAAGCCGAAGACGAATTGGCCTCGATCGGCATGGTCATCGGCGCCGCCTGGAACGGCGCGCGCGCCTTCACCGCGACGTCAGGCCCCGGCATCTCGCTGATGCAGGAATTCATCGGCCTGGCCTATTTCGCCGAGATCCCGGCCGTGATCTTCGACGTGCAGCGCGCCGGCCCCTCCACCGGCATGCCCACGCGCACGCAGCAGACCGATATCCTGGCCTGCGCCTACGCCTCCCATGGCGACACCAAGCACGTCCTGCTGTTTCCCGAAGACCCGCATGAGTGCTTCGAGTTCGGAGCGCTGGCCTTCGACCTCGCGGACCGGCTGCAGACGCCGATCTTCGTCATGCTCGACCTCGAGATCGGCATGAACGAGCGGCTGACCCGCCCGTTCACCTGGGACGACAGCCGCAAGCTGGACCACGGCAAGGTCATGACCGCCGAGGACCTGCAGGCCGGCAAGACGTTCGGCCGCTACCTGGACGTGGACGGCGACGGCATCCCCTATCGCACCCTGCCGGGCACGCATCCGACCAAGGGCGCGTTCTTCACCCGCGGCACCTCCAAGGACCGCATGGCGCGCTATTCCGAGGAAGGGCCGGACTACCAGGACAACATGGAGCGGCTGCTGAAAAAGCACCGCACCGCCCGCACGATGGTCCCCCCGGCGATCGAGCGGAAAGCCGCCCGGCCGACGAAGCGCGGCGCGATCTATTTCGGCTCCACCAGCCCCGCGATCAACGAAGCGGAGTTGCTGCTGGCCGACCAAGGCATCCACCTGGACCTGCTGCGTGTCCGCGGCTTCCCCTTCGGCGACGAGGTCGAAGCGTTCGTCGAGGCGCATGACGAGGTCTTCGTCGTCGAGCAGAACCGCGACGGCCAGCTCCGCTCGCTGCTCATCAACGAGTTGGAGATCAACCCGAAAAAGCTGGTCAAGATCGTGCACTACGACGGCACGCCGATCAGCGCCCGTTTCATCACCGACGCAATCGCCGCCGCCATCGCCAGCCGGCCCACGGCTCGCAAGCAAGGGGCCTGAACCATGACCTTCCTGACCAAGCCGAAGCTGCACCACCCCGAGCTGCACAAGAACAGCCTGGGCTATACGCGGCGGGATTATGAGGGTGCGATCTCGACCCTCTGCGCCGGCTGCGGCCACGATTCGATCAGCGCCGCGATCATCAAGGCCTGTTTCGAACTGGAACTGCCGCCGCACCGGATCGCCAAGCTGTCCGGCATCGGCTGCTCGTCCAAGACGCCGACCTATTTCCTGGGCGCGTCCCACGGCTTCAACTCGGTGCACGGCCGGATGCCGTCGGTGCTGACCGGCGCAAACCTGGCGAACCGCGACCTGATCTACCTGGGCGTCTCCGGCGACGGCGACTCGGCGTCGATCGGGCTGGGCCAGTTCGCCCATGCCATGCGGCGCGGCGTGAACATGGTCTATATCGTCGAGAACAACGGGGTTTACGGACTGACCAAGGGCCAGTTCTCGGCCACCTCCGACAAGGGGGCGAAATCGAAGCGCGGCGTGGTCAACACCGACGAACCGATCGACCTCGTGGGCCTGGCGCTGCAACTCGGCGCCACCTATGTCGGCCGCAGCTTCTCCGGCGACAAGGCGCAGCTCGTGCCGCTGATCGAGGGCGCGCTGCGGCATAAGGGCGCCGCGTTCATCGACTGCATCTCCCCCTGCGTCGCGTTCAACAACCATGAAGGCTCGACCAAAAGTTTCGACTATGTCCGCGAGCACAATGCGGCGGTGAACTACCTCGACGTCATCACAGGTCGGAAGGAAATCACGGTCGATTACGCGCCGGGGACGGTGGAGACAGTGACGCAGCACGACGGGTCGACCCTCCGCTTGCGGAAGCTGCACCCCGAATACGACATGTACGATCGCGCCTCGGCAATGAACTACATGCAGCAGAGGCACGCGATGGGCGAGATCGTCACCGGCCTGCTGTTCGTCGATCCCGACCCGGTCGACCTGCACGCGCACCTGAACACGGCGGAAACGCCGCTGAATGCGGTCGCGCAGGAACGCCTGGTTCCAGGTAATGCGGAACTGGCGAAGCTCAACGCACGGTTGCGCTGACGGGTGAAGACCCGATGCAACCGGACGCCGCGAGTCTGGTTGGGAGACAAGACAGTGATTGAGTCGGGGCCGCCCGACCGGTATGGGACACGCCTATGCACCCATTGATCCGCCGCCACGGCCTAGTTCTCGTGATCGCCGCCTTTGCCTCCACGGCCACGTGGAACGGCGCATGGGCGCAATTCGGTGTCGTCGGGGGAGCGGGTGGATTGCCTGGAGGCGTGCTGCAAAATGGTGACGGCGCCAAGCCGGCGCAGAAGCCCGCGCCCGCCGAACCATCGGGGATCCCCGGTGCGAAAGCGCGCCAGCCGGCGGCTCCGGCCACCCATGCGGCCAGCGATATGAGCCCCAACGACGCCCTTTTCGACGCCATCGACCGCGGCGACATCGCTGCCGCTCGGGACGCCCTGAACCGCGGCGCCGACCTGGATGCCCGCAATGTCCTGGGCATGACGCCGATGGAACTGTCGGTCGATCTCGGCCGCAACGATATCTCCTTCCTCCTGCTGTCGCTGCGGGGCGAAGACGGCGATCAGGCGCCGCGAAGCGCCGGGCGAAACGCCGGACAAGGCACCCCGGTGCTCGCGACCGGCAAGTCTTCGTCCGCCCCGACACCCGTCGCCCGCACCCGGCGTGCGCCCGCGAAGGCGTCGCAGATTATCGCGGAAAAGCCGATCGCGGCGCCGAAGCTCTGGGCCAATGACGGCGGTGCTCCGCAACCCAGCGCCGGCTTCCTGGGCTTCGGGTCCCGGCAAGCCTCCAACTGACGCGGCCAGAGGGTCGCCCGCCCGCACGTTGCGATGGTGATAAACGGGGCGGACGGGCCTACGCCCGCCACGGAGAAATCGACGCCGGTGCCCCACGTGGCCCAGCGGTTGCTTGGCCCGGGGCATTCGTCCAACCGGTCATGGGTCATCGCAATGAGCGTCAGTCCGTTCCACCTCGCCTGGTTCCTCCAGGGCTCCAGCATCCAGGCCTGGGGCGCCAACTGGACCGGCAATATCAGCGAGGAGTGGATGTCGGCCGGCATGTTCGTCGACCTGGCGCGCAATATCGAGCGCTCCGGCTTCGACTACCTGCTGCTGGAGGACTCCATCTATGTCGGCCAGAACTGGCAGAACAAACGCGATATCTTCCTGAAGAACGGCATGTCGGTGCCGCGGCAGGAACCAACGGTGGTCGCCACGCTGATGGCCGCCGCGACGTCCCGGCTGGGGATCGTGCCGACCCTGTCCACGTTTGCCTATCATCCATACCTGACTGCCCGCATCGTCGGCACTTTGGACCAGGTCTCCGACGGGCGAGCCGGCTGGAACATGGTGACCGGCAGCTCCGACTTCTCGGGACAGAATTTCGGCTTGGACCGGCTGCCGGAGCACGACACCCGCTACGAGATGGCAGCGGAATACATCGAGATCGTCACCAAGCTGTGGGATAGCTGGGACCCCGGCGCCATCGTCGCGGACCGGCAGAGCGGCGTGCTGATCGACCCGGAGAAGGTCCACACGATCGACTACAAGGGCCAATACTACGCCAGCCGCGGTCCGCTGAACTCCGGCCCGGCACCGCAAGGGCGGCCGGTGATCGCCCAGGCCGGCGGGTCGGCCAAGGGCCGAGCAATCGCGGCGCGCTATGCCGATACGATCGTGGCGCACCCCAAGGGGGTGGAGGCGATGAAGACGTATCGCGCCGAGATCACCACCCACATGAAGGCGTTCGGCCGCGATCCGTCTTCCTGCAAGGTCCTGTTCATGGCCTATCCGATCGTCGCCGATACGGAGCGGGAGGCCAGGGAAAGAGCGGATCAGCGGGCGGTCTGGGCAGCCAACAACCTGGAACGCTGCATGGCGCAGATCGGCTGGACGACGAATCTGGATTTCTCGACCCATGACTGGGACGCCCCGGTCGGAGAGCTGACGACGAACGGACACCAGTCGAGCCTGTACAACTTCATCCGCAAGGCCGGTGGCACGACCTTGCGCGAGGCGGTGATCGCCTTCAGCAGCATGGGCGGATCGGTGGACCTGGTGGGGACACCGGACTCCGTCGCCGCTCAGATGGGCGAGATCATGGAGGAAGTCGGCGGTGACGGCTTCCTGATCGCGCTGCCGAATGTCAGCCGCAAGAGCGTCGCGGAAATCACGGACGGCCTGGTGCCGGCACTGCAGCAGCGCGGACTGGTGCGGACGCAATACAGCCACGCGCAGTTCCGGGATAACCTGCTGGCGTTCTGACGCGTGGGCTATCGCTGTTTGAGATAAGCCCTATCGCGATGAATCGTTATCGGGCCCACCACGCCGATGGTAATCCCCCGTACGGGCGCGCCCAGCCCCGCAACAGGAGGAACCGCCATGCCCCTTCAGCTCGCTCGGATCGAAACCTTCCTGTTCCGCGCCGATGTGAAGGAGCCGGTGAAGACGTCCTTCGGCAGCATCCCCCGCCGCAGCGCCCTGCTTCTGCGGATCGAGGACACGGACGGCGCCCATGGCTGGGGCGAGGTCTGGTGCAATTTCCCGCCCTACAGCGCCGACAACAAGATGCGCCTGTTCGAGACGGTGATCGCCCCCGCCGCGTTGACCGGCACCTATGCGGACCCATCCGACGCCTGGCACGACCTGACCGCCCGGACTTCGCGCTGGGCCAGCCAAGGCGGAGAGCCAGGGCCGTTCGCTGCCTGCATCGCCGGCATGGACCTGGCGCTGTGGGACCTGACCGCACGCCGCGCCGGCAAGCCGTTGCGGGCGCTGTTGGCCGGGGACGATGTACGGAACACGGTGCCGGCCTATGCCAGCGGCCTGAACCCGGACACCGCGGCCGACACGGTCGCCCGCTGTCGCGACGCAGGCTTCCGCGCCTTCAAGGTCAAGGTCGCGTTCGGGACCGAGACCGATATACGTACGGTCTCCGGCCTGGCCCGCGACCTGCGGACCGGGGAGCGGCTGATGGTCGATGCCAACCAGGGCTGGGACCTGCCTGAGGCCCGCCGCGCGGTGCCTCGGTTGGGGGCGTATGGGCTGGGGTTCATCGAGGAACCGATCCCGGCCGACCGCCCCGCCGCCGAATGGGCGGAACTGGCGATGCTGTCCCCGGTCCCGCTGGCGGGCGGCGAGAACGTGATGGGCTATGAAAACTTCGCCGCGCTGATCAACAACGGCCATCACGGCGTGGTGCAGCCGGACATGCTGAAATGGGGTGGGCTGACCGGGGCTTACGCCGTGGGACGCCGGGCGGTCGCGGCGGGACGGTCCTATTGCCCGCACTGGCTGGGCAGCGGCCTCGGCCTGCTCGCCGCCGCCCAGGTGCTGGCCGCCGTCGGCGGTCCGGGGATGCTGGAGCACGACGTGATGGAGAACCCGCTGCGCGAGGCGCTGGCTCGGCCCTTTCCCCGGGTGCGGGACGGGGCGTTCCCGTTGCCGGACTCGCCTGGGCTGGGGGTGGAACCGGACCTGGATGCCGCGGCGGGCTGGCTGCTGACGCGCGCGGCGTATCGGCGGGACTGACGCGGCCGGACGCTACCCCAGCATCGCCTGCGCGCAGGCGTCCAGCACCGCGTCGGTATCCAGTCCGTACTCCCTGTACAGATCCGGGATGTCGCCCCCCTGCCCGAAGTGGTCGACCCCCAGCGGCACCACCCGGTGCCCCCGCACGCCGCCAAGCCAGGCATGGGTTGCCGGGTGTCCGTCCAGGATGGTCACCAGCGCGGCTCCCGGAGCCAGCGGCGCCAGGATCCGCTCGACATGGGCCGCTGCGCTCCGGTCCCCTGCTCGTCGCGCTTTCTGGGCGTCCAGCCAGTCGGCATGCAGCCGGTCGGCCGAAGTGATGGCCAGCAGGCCGGCGGCCGGGTCTTCCTCCCGCAGCACCGCGAACGCTTCCTCGGCCTCCGGTGCGATGGCCCCCTGGTAAGCGAGGGCAATCCGAGCGCCGGGCTGTGGCGGGACTGCCCAGTGGGCGCCGGCGATCACGGCATTGGCGTCCAACGTCCGCTGCGGCTGCTGCAGGGCCCGCGTGGACAGGCGCAGCCACACCGCCGATCCGTCGGGACGCTGCATCAGTTCGAACGCATGGCGCAGCAGGATGCCCAGTTCGTCGACATGCGCCGGCTCGAACGACGCCAGCCGGTCGGCGGCCATGCCGATCAGCGGGGTGTTGACGGACTGGTGCTGGCCGCCCTCGGGCGCCAGCGTCAGGCCGGACGGGGTCGAAACGAGCAGGAAGCGCGCGTCCTGGTAACAGGCGTAGATCAGCGCATCCAACCCGCGATTGACGAAGGGGTCGTACACGGTGCCGATCGGCAACAGCCTGGCGCCGGTCATCGAAGGCGCGAGGCCGGCGGCGCCCAACAGCAGGAACAGGTTCTGTTCGGCGATGCCAAGCTCCACGTGCTGGCCTTTCGGCGACATGCCCCAGCGCTGCGCCGAGGCCAGCTTGGCGTCGCGAAATACGTCGTTTCGTGTGTGACGATCGAAGATGCCGCGCCGGTTCACCCACGGTCCCAGGTTGGTCGACACCGTCACGTCCGGCGACGTCGTCATGATATGGGCGGCAAGGTCCTTGTACTCGCCCTGCCCGCGCCCGATCTCCGCCAGGATCTCGCCGAACCCCGATTGCGTGGACATTTTCCGTCCCGCCAGTTTCGGCAGCGGCAGTGTCGGCGGGATGGCGACGATCGGCGCGGAAAGCTTCCGGCCCTCCGGCGTCAGAGGCGTGCCGAACGGGGCCTGTGCCAGGAAGGCGCTCAGTTCGTCTTCCGGAACGTCCAGACCCTCGAACGGATCCCATTCGTGGCCCGGACGGATGCCCAGCTCATGACGGAACTGCTCCATCTGCTCCTTCGACATCAGCCCGGCATGGTTGTCCTTGTGGCCGGCGAAGGGCAGGCCCATGCCCTTGATCGTGTACGCAATGAAACAGGTCGGCTGGTCGCCGTCGGCATCAGCGGCCTTGAAGGTCTCGATCAGGGTTTCGATGTCGTGACCGCCGAGGTTGGTCATCAGGGCGCCGAGTTCCTCATCGTTCAGCTCATCGATGATCGCGCGCGCCTTGGACCGCCCCAGGTCCGACAACAACGCCGCGCGCCACGCGGCGCCGCCTTGGAAGGTCAGCGCGGAATACAGGCTGTTGGGACAGTCGTCGATCCAGGCGCGCAACGCTTCGCCCCCTTCCCGCGCGAAGGCGGCCTGCAGCTTGCGGCCGTATTTGATGGTGACGCAGTTCCAGCCCATATCGCGGAACAGGCCCTCGATCCGGCCGAACAGCCGGTCGGGCACGACGCTGTCGAGGCTCTGGCGGTTGTAGTCGACGATCCACCAGACGTTGCGGACGTCGTGCTTCCAGCCCTCCAGCAACGCCTCGTAGATGTTGCCCTCATCCAACTCGGCGTCGCCGGCGACGGCGATGTGCCGGCCTGCCGGCAGATCGGTGCGGCCAAGCCCGTGCAGTCGGGTGTAATCGGCGATCAGCGCCGAGAAGCTGGTCATCGCCACGCCCAAGCCGACGGAACCGGTGGAGAAATCGACCTCCGCCCCATCCTTGACACGGGACGGATAGGGCTGGATGCCGCCGAACTGGCGCAGGGAGGCCAGCTTCTCTCGCGTCTGGCGGCCGAACAGGTAGTTCATGGTGTGAAACACCGGGCCGGCATGCGGCTTGATCGCGATCCGGTCCTGCGGCCGCGCCACATCCAGATACAGTGCGGCCAGGATCGAGATGCAGGACGCGCACGACGCCTGATGCCCGCCGACCTTCAGCCCGTCCCGGTTGGGCCGGATATGGTTGGCATTGTGGATCATCCAGGCTGACAGCCACAGCAGCTTGCGCTCAAGCTGCTTCAGGATATGGACGCGCCGCGTCTCGGGCGGCATCAGCGGCGCGTAAGAGGGCGCATCCATGGCGACGTTCCTCCAAGTTTTCGAGACGAACCCATAGCGCCCCGGTACCTGATTGGCGATGGTCATCCGCGGTTTGGCCGCGCCCTGCTGGCGATCAGCTTTCCATTGATCCGCGGGACGATCCGAAGCACAGTCACGCTGCAACAGCATTGCGAACGACGCATCGCCAATGGCCCCGTTATTGCAGAAACAGCGAGCCAACCCAGGGGAGCTCACCGCCTGATGTCCCAAACAGTCGCCGACCCGCGCCTCGTCGGCGCCCGCGCGGCGCCGAAAAGGCGCATGCGCCTGTCCTGGAGCGACCCGCGTTTCCGCGCCACCGTTTGGCAGGTGGTGATCGTTGGCGCCGTCGCGCTGATTGCCTGGTATCTGATCAGCAACACCATCGCCAACCTCGACGCCCGTCATATCGCTACCGGTTTCGCGTTCCTGGGTCGTATCGCCGGCATTCCGATCGGCGAGTCCCTGTTGCCCTACAACCCTGCGGTGAACACCTACGGCCGAGCGCTGCTGATCGGGGTGTTGAATACGATCAAAGTGGCGGCGGTGGGGGTGGTGCTGGCGACCATCCTCGGTACGTTGATCGGCATCGGCCGGCTGTCGACCAACTGGTTGCTGGCGAAGCTGGCCGCCTTCTATGTCGAGACGCTGCGCGACATCCCGCTGCTGCTGCAGCTTCTATTCTGGTACACGATCCTGCAGGGACTGCCCGCGCCTCGACAGGCGCTGCACCTGGGCAACGCCTTGTATCTCACCAATCGCGGCATGCGCCTGGCGGAGCTGGATTGGCAACCGGCGCATACGGCGGCGGCGGTTGCGTTCCTGATTGGCCTCTGCGGGACAATCCTGTGGGGCCGCTACGCCGATCGCAAGCAGGACGCGACCGGCGTTCGCCCCGCAACCTGGCCCATCGCGCTGCTTCTGCTGGCAGGCCTGCCGCTCCTGGTCTGGGCCGTCATGGGTGAACCGTTTACGGTCGATTATCCCGTCCTGCGCGGCTTCAATTTCCAGGGCGGCATCACGCTCAGTCCGGAATATTTCGCGCTCCTGCTGGGCCTTGTCACCTACACCGCCTCCTACATCGCCGAGATCGTCCGGTCCGGCATCCTCGCGGTGCCGAAAGGCCAGTGGGAGGCGGCGAACGCACTGGGGCTGCGCAACGGTGAGGTCATGCGCAAGGTCATCCTGCCGCAATCGTTGCGGGTGATCATCCCGCCGCTGACCAGCCAATACCTCAACCTGACCAAGAATAGCTCCCTGGCGGTCGCGATCGGCTACCAGGACATCGTTTCGGTCGCCAACACGACGCTGAACCAGACCGGCCAGGCGATCGAGGGCATCGCCGTCATCATGGCCGTTTACCTCGTCATCAGCCTGTCGATCAGCCTGTTCATGAACTGGTACAACGCGCATATCGCGCTGGTGGAGCGCTAGGCCATGAGCACGAGCGTCGCGGCCTCCGGCCCGTCCCTCGCTCCGCGCGAGCGTCCGCCCATCGGGTCCGTCGGCATCCTTGGCTGGGCGCGGACCAGTCTGTTCGGATCGGTCTGGTCGACCGCCGTCACGCTGGCGCTGGGCTATGTCATCGTCCGCGTCGTCTTCGCCCTGGTCGAATGGGGCGTGGTCCACGCGATCTGGTCGGTGCCCTATTCGGCCAACGGGATAGCGGATACGTCGGTCTGCCAGAACGCGAAAGGCATCGGTGCCTGCTGGGCGGTCTGGAGCGACAAGTACCGGCTGATCCTGTTCGGCCGCTATCCCTACGACCAGCAATGGCGGCCGGCGATCGTCGTGCTGCTGTTCGTCGGCCTTTACGTCGTTTCGGCCATGCGCCGTTTCTGGCGCAAGGAACTGGCGCTGATCTGGGTCATCACCCTGACCGTCGTCGGCATCCTGATGTGGGGCGGCGTGTTCGGCCTGGCGGCTGTATCGGAAGACTACTGGGGTGGGCTGCCGATCACCCTGATCCTGGCGACCTTCGGCCTTGCCTTCGCCTTCCCGCTCTCGGTGCTGGTCGCGCTGGGCCGACGGTCGACCAAGCTGCCGGCGGTCAAGGTGCTGTGCGTCATCTACGTGGAGTTGATCCGCGGCGTGCCGCTGATCTCGGTCCTGTTCATGGCCTCGGTGATGTTCCCCCTGTTCATGCCGGCGGGGATCAACGTCGACAAGCTGCTGCGCGCGCAGATCGCCTTCATCCTGTTCGCCGGCGCCTATCTGGCCGAGGTGGTGCGCGGCGGCCTGCAGGCCCTTCCCAAAGGCCAGACCGAGGCCGCCGACGCGCTGGGTCTGTCTTATTGGCAGAAGACCGGTTTCATCATCCTGCCGCAGGCGCTGCGGCTGGTCATCCCGCCCCTCGTCAACACCTTCATCGGATTCTTCAAGGACACGTCCCTGGTGCTGATCATCGGCCTGTTCGACCTGCTGACCATGGGCAAGGTCGCCTTGAGCGACCCGCCCTGGCAAAGCTTCTCCACCGAGGTCTATATCGGCCTCGCCATCATCTACATCGTCTTCTGCTTCGCCATGTCGAGATACAGCCGCAACCTGGAGCGCGACCTCAGCCGCGCCCGTACCCGCTGAGGAGAGCGTAATGGTCGCACCCGCAATCATCCTGGACAAAGTGAACAAATGGTACGGCGCGATGCACGTCCTGCGTGACGTGTCGCTGACCGTGATGGAGAAGGAGCGCGTCGTCGTCTGTGGGCCGTCCGGCTCCGGCAAGTCGACGATGATCCGCTGCATCAACCGACTGGAGACGCACCAGGAAGGCCAGATCATCGTCGACGGCACGGAGCTGACCGATGACCTGCGATCCCTGGACACGATCCGGCGGGAGGTCGGGATGGTGTTCCAGTCCTTCAACCTGTTCCCGCACCTGACGATCCTGGAGAACTGTACCCTGGCGCCGATCTGGGTCCGCAAGATGCCCAAGGCCGAGGCCGAGACGCTGGCAATGGAATACCTGTCGCGGGTGAAGATCCCCGAACAGGCAAAGAAGTATCCCGGGCAACTATCCGGCGGCCAGCAGCAGCGCGTCGCCATCGCCCGGGCGCTCTGCATGAAGCCGAAGATCATGCTGTTCGACGAGCCGACCAGCGCCCTGGACCCCGAGATGATCAAGGAGGTGCTGGATACCATGATCGGCCTGGCGGAAACCGGCATGACCATGGTTTGCGTCACGCACGAAATGGGCTTCGCGCGGCAGGTCGCGGATCGGGTGGTGTTCATGGACCGCGGCGAGATCGTGGAAAGCGGTCCGCCGGCCGAAATGTTCGAAAACCCGCAGACGGATCGCCTGAAATTGTTCCTCAGCCAGATCCTGCGCGGGCACTGATCGGGGCCCCTCTTTCGTCCGGCGCGGGCGCCCTTCTCGTCCTGGTGGCCGAAGGCCCACCGTCCACACCCTCCTTCTCACCCGCACCGCGAGGCGCGGACGGCGAAGCTTCGGCTACCAGGACAAAAGGCGCCTGCCTGGCGCCTTCAGGTCGTGTTTCGGCCATCCACGAAGCGCGCAGAGCGTGATTGACAGCGCTCTCTCCGCTCCCGTATGTCATCATCAGAAAACGAATAAACTGAGGCTTCATCGAAACGTCTAGGGAGCGAGCCGTTGTCGCCACTCCTTGCCATCCGTGACTTGCACACCGAGTTCCGCTCCGGTGCCGGAATTGTACGCGCTGTCGATGGGATCAGCTATACCGTCGATGCGGGCGAAACCGTCGCCATCGTCGGCGAAAGCGGATCGGGCAAATCCGTTGGCGCGATGTCCATCCTGCGCCTGATCCCCGATCCGCCGGGACGGATCGTCTCGGGCGAGATCAGGTTCGATGGCCGCGACCTGCTGAAACTGCCGGAAGATGCCATGCGCCTGGTACGCGGCGGCGATATCGGAATGGTGTTCCAGGAACCGATGACGTCGTTGAACCCGGTATTGACAATTGGCAGGCAGATCACCGAAGTCCTTGAACAACACCGCAACGCTTCACCCTCCGCTGCGCGTGCCCGAGCGGAGGAACTGCTGGGGCTTGTGGGGATTTCCGATCCGCGACGGCGATTGAAGCAGTACCCGCACCAGCTTTCCGGCGGCATGCGGCAGCGCATCATGATCGCCATGGCCCTGGCCTGCGAACCGAAGCTGGTCATCGCCGATGAGCCGACCACCGCGCTCGACGTCACGATTCAGGCGCAGATCCTGGAATTGATGAAACAACTGACGCAGCGGCTGAACATCGCCTTGATCATCATCACGCATAACCTTGGCGTCGTCGCACGCTACGCGCAGCGGGTGAATGTGATGTATGCCGGCCGTATCGTCGAATCCGGCCCCGCCGCGGCCATCTACCATGATCCGCGCCACCCCTACACGATGGCCCTGCTGCGGTCCGTCCCGCGCCTCGATCGCCCGCGCCAGGCGCGGCTGGAGCCGGTAGAGGGCCAGCCGCCCGATCTGACCCGGCTCGACCACGGATGCGCGTTCCGCCAGCGCTGCCGCTTCGCCGTGCCGGCCTGCGCGGACGCACGACCCGCGCTGACCGGGGTCGGCGAAGCCGGCCACGTCGCCGCGTGCTTCCGGGCCGCGGAGATCGGCGTGGAAACCGGGGCCGCGGCATGAGCACGCCGGTGACCCCCATGCGCCCGCTGCTGGAAGTCAAAGCGCTGCACATGCATTTCCCGATTGCCGAAGGGGTGGTCGCCCGCCGTGCCGTCGGCGAGGTGAAGGCCGTCGACGGCGTCGACTTCACGGTGCGGAAGGGTGAGACGCTGGGACTCGTCGGCGAAAGCGGTTGCGGCAAGACAACGACCGGCCGGTGCATCCTGCGGCTGGAACGTCCGACGTCGGGCGAGGTCATCTTCGACGGCATCGATCTCGCTGCGCTGGATCGCAACGATCTGCTGGCGTTCCGCCGACGCATCCAGGTGATTTTCCAGGATCCGTACAGCTCGCTGAACCCCCGGATGACAGTCGGCGCCATCATCGCCGAACCGATGAAGGTCCACGGTATCGAGCCTGACAAAGCCAAGCGCACCGCTCGGGTCCGGGAGCTGTTGTCGATCTGCGGGCTGAACCCGAGGTTCGCCGACCATTATCCTCACGAAATGTCCGGCGGCCAGCGCCAGCGCGTCGGCATCGCTCGGGCTCTCGCCCTGAAACCGGAATTCATCGTTTGTGATGAGCCCGTTTCGGCCCTGGACGTTTCGATCCAGGCCCAGATCGTCAACCTGCTGGAAGACTTGCGCGCGGAATTCGGACTGACCTATCTGTTCATCGCGCACGACCTGTCGGTGGTCCGCCATCTGTGCCAGCGCGTTGCGGTGATGTATCTGGGCCGCATCGTCGAAATGGCGGACTGCGACACGCTGTTCGATACGCCCCTGCATCCCTACACGCAGGCGCTGCTGGCCGCGGTGCCGACACCTGATCCGACGGTGGAACGGGGTCGCGTCTTCCGCCCCGTGCAAGGGGAAGTCCCAAGCCCGATCAATCCGCCATCCGGCTGCGTCTTCCATCCGCGCTGTCCGATCGCGGTGCCAAGCTGTGCGCGCACGCGGCCCGAACCGAGGGAGGTACTGCCAGGCCACGTCGTCGCCTGCAGCGAAGTCAACGTCTAAAAAGAGTATCAAAACAAAAAACTGTTACAGGGAGTGGATGAATGCGGTTCAAGATGCCAATGGCGGCAGCGCTGGCCGTCATGTTCGCGATCACCTGCGGAACCTCGGCGCCCGCATCCGACGAGCCCAAGCGCGGCGGTATACTGACTTATATGATCCCTGCGGATGGGGGGCCGAGCCTGGATGGGCATCGGGAGACGACGTATGCGGTACTGCACGCGACGGCGCCGTTCTATAGCGTGCTGATACGGGTGAACCCCGACGACCCCGCCTCCACCACGGACTTCGTCTGCGACCTGTGCACGGAGATGCCCCAACCCACCGATAACGGCCTGACCTACACGTTCAAGATCCGGCAGGGCGTCAAATTCCATGACGGCACGCCGCTGACGGCGCACGACGTGGCGGCAAGCTGGCGCAAGATCGTCAGCCCGCCGCCCGGCGTTTCCAGCGCCCGCGCCAACAACTTCGTCATGGTCGACAAGATCGAGGACCCGGACGATACCACCGTGATCTTCCGGCTGAAGTTCGCCACGCTGTCGTTCCTGCCGGCCCTCGCCGACCCATATGGTTTCATCTATTCCAAGGCAATCCTCGACAAGGATATGCACTGGTACGAGAAGCACATCATGGGCTCCGGTCCGTTCAAGCTGGAAAGCTATGAGATTGGCCAGTCCATCAAGGGCGTCCGCAATCCCGACTACTATCATCCCGGCCAGCCCTACCTGGATGGTTTCGTTGCGATCTTCGCCCCGAAGCAGGCCGTGCGCGTCGACGCCATCAGGGCCGACCGGGCAGCTCTGGAGTTCCGGGGATTGCCGCCGTCGGCGCGCGATCAACTGGTGAAGGAACTCGGCGACAAGATCACGGTGCAGGAAAGCGACTGGAACTGCGGCAACGTCCTGACGCCCAACAACAGCCGTCCGCCGTTCGACGATGTGCGGGTGCGCAGGGCGCTGTTCCTGGCGATCGACCAGTGGCATGGCGCGCCTGCGTTGTCGAAGATCGCCACCGTGCGCACCGTCGGCGGCATCGTCTTTCCCGATTCCCCTCTCGCCGCGACGAAGGAAGAACTGGAGAAACTCCCCGGCTACTGGCCCGACATCGAGAAATCGAGAGCAGAGGCACGGCGTCTGCTGAAGGAGGCGGGACAGGAGAACCTGTCGTTCGAGATGCTGAACCGCAATGTCGACCAGCCCTATCTGATCGTCGGCACCTGGCTGGTGGACCAGTTCAGCAAGATCGGCGTCAAGGTGACGCAGAAGGTCGTCCCGACCGGCCCATGGCTGGACACGATGCGGCGAGGCGACTTCAGCGTCGCGCTGGAAGCCAACTGCCAGAACATCGTCAATCCGATCGCCGATGTCGGCCGCTACCTGCCGCATGATCGCTACAGCGAGAACTTCGCGTATCACAAGGATCCGGTGCAGGTGCAGCTCTATGACCAGATGCTGCGCGAGACCGACATGACCAAGGCACGCGTGCTGATGCGGGAATATGAGCGTCAGACGATCGATGTGGGCGCGCATCAGCTCATGGTGACCTGGTGGTATCGCATCGTGCCGATGCGGTCCTATGTCAAAGGCTGGAAGATCAGTCCCAGCCATTACCTGAACCAGGATCTGGCGAACATATGGCTGGATAAATAGATGCGGTCATATATCCTGAAACGAATCCTCCTGGTCATCCCCACCCTGCTTGGGGCCGCCGCCCTGGTGTTCCTGCTGATGCGGCTGATCCCCGGCGACATCTGTGCTGTACGCCTTGGCTCCGGCGGCGGAAGCTACGATCCGCGCGCCCTCGCCGCCTGCCATGCGGAGCTGGGGCTGGACCGCCCGGTCTGGCTGCAGTTCCTCGATTTCCTCTGGGGATTTTGCCGCCTGGATTTTGGTACGTCGATGTGGTCCGGCAAGCCCGTCACGGTGGAAATCGCCGCCCGCCTGCCGCTGTCGCTGGAGATCGCGATCCTGGCGACGGTCGTCGCGATCTCTATCGCCATCCCGCTGGGAGCGATATCGGCGCTGAAGCAGAATACCTGGCTGGACTACGCCGTCCGGGTCTTCGCCATCGGCGGGATCGCCACGCCGTCGTTCTGGATCGGCATCCTGGCGATCCTGCTGATGCTCGACATCACCAATGCCATCACGGGCACGCCCTGGATGCCGCCGATCGACTACGTGCCGATCTGGAAGGACCCGATCCGCAATCTGTCGATGGCGGTCCTGCCCGCCGTCACCGTCGGTTATCGTTACGCGGCCGTCAGCATGCGCATGACCCGCTCCGCGATGCTGGAGGTGATGCGGGAGGATTACATCCGCACCGCGCGGGCCAAGGGGATGATCAACAAGATCATCGTCAACCGGCACGCACTGAAGAACGCGCTGCTGCCGGTGGTGACGCTGATCGGGATCGAGTTCGCGTTCCTGATCGGCGGGCTCGTCGTCACCGAACAGGTCTTCAACCTCAACGGCGTCGGCCGATTGTTCGTCCAGGCCGTGCAGAACCAGGATTACACGCTGACCCAGGCGCTGGTGATGCTGACGGTCGCCATTTTCGTGCTGACCAATCTTTTGGTCGACCTGCTGTATGGCTGGCTCGACCCACGCATCCGCTTCGCCTGACCGGAGGCCGCCGATGTCAGCCACAGCCCTGGAGACCCCCGACGCAACCGGCCGGTTCTGGCCGAAAATGCTGGGATTTTGCCGTCGCGAACGTCTGGGGACATTCGGCCTGGTGATCGTGTTCGTCATGGCGTTCTGCGGCCTGGCCGCGGACCTGATCGCGCCCTATAGTCCCACCAGCAACGATTTCTCCGCGATGACCGAGGCGCCGAGCTGGGCGCATTGGCTGGGGACGGACCAGTTCGGGCGGGATCTGCTGTCGCGGATCATCTTCGGCGCCCGCACCGCGATGATCGTCGGCCTGTCCTCCGCCTTGGTCGGCGGCGCGCTGGGTCTGGTGCTGGGTGTGGCCAGCGCCTATTTCGGCGGCCTTGTCGATCTGGTGTTGCAACGGATCTTCGACATCATGATGGCTTTCCCGCTGATCATCATGGCGCTGGCCGTCGTTTCGATCTTCGGCACCGGCGTGCACAACGTCATCGTCGCCATCACCATCCCCCTGATCCCGCGCTGCGCCCGCGTCGTCCGCGCCTCCGCCCTGGCAATCCGGGAGGTACCGTATATCGACGCCGCCCGAACCGCCGGCTACGGCCATGCTCGGATCATCCTGCGCCATATGGTGCCCAACGTCGTGGCGCCGTTCCTGATCATGATCACCGCCTTCGTCGGACAGGCGATCCTGGCGGAAGCGTCGCTGTCCTATCTGGGCCTCGGCGTGCAGGAGCCCGTGCCGGCCTGGGGCCTGATGCTGCAAGGCGGCGCCGAGGAATACGCGACCAGCGCCCCATGGATCGCCATCTGCCCTGGCGTGGCCATCATGCTCTCGGTACTGGGCATCAACCTGTTCGGCGACGCGCTGCGCGACGAACTCGACCCGAAGCTCCGCAATCGCGGCTGAACTGTCGCGGCGAGGCAAATCCGGATACGCTCCCGGCCCGGGAGGAACCATCCATGCGCTACGGCTTCTATCTGCCCACCCGCGGCCCCACCGCCACCCGTGACGGAATCCTCACGCTCGCGCGCGAAGGCGAGCGGCTTGGCCTGCACTCCGCCATGATCGCCGACCACATCGTTTTTCCGGCGCAGAGCGATTCCGTCTACCCCTACACGCTCGACCGCAAGCATCCGGGCGGCGGCGATGCGCTGGAAACGTTCTCGATCCTGGGCGTGGTCGCCGGCGCGACCGAACGGCTGCGGCTGGTGACGTCGGTCCTGGTGCTGCCGTACCGGAACCCGGTGCTGACGGCGAAGATGGTCGCCTCTCTGGACGTCCTGTCCGGAGGGCGCGTGACGTTGGGCGTCGGCGTGGGCTGGCTGAAGGAGGAGTTCGAGGCACTGGAAAGTCCGCCCTTCGATCGGCGCGGCGCCGTGACGGACGAGTGGATCGCGATCTTCAAGCAGCTCTGGAGTCGGTCGCCGGCCAGTTTCTCGGGCGAATTCTACAGTTTTGCCGATGTCAAGGCGGAACCGTTTCCACTGCAAAAACCGCATCCGCCAATCTGGGTCGGCGGTCATTCGCGGGCGGCCCTGCGTCGCACCGCCAGGTTCGGCGACGGCTGGCACCCGGTGGGCGCCATCGCCGCCTCACCGCTGCCACCCGAGGAGATGCGCGCGCACCTCGACACGCTGAAGCGCTTGACCGAAGCCGAGGGTCGGGATTTCTCCGCGCTGACCATCTCCTACAAGGCGCCGCTGTATGACACCGCGGTCTCCGACCGTGACGGCACGCGCCGCAGCTTCTCCGGCAGATCGGAGGAGATCGCCGGCGACATCCGCGGATTTGCCGCCATCGGGGTGCATGAGCTGATCTTCGACTTCCGCGGTCAGTCCATCAGCGAAACCGTCGAGCTTTTGCAGCGCTTCGCCACGGAGGTCATGCCCCAAGTCGGCTCATGACGAACGGCTCATGACGAACGGCGCGTGAGGAGCGGCGCTTGCACCGCGGCGTCCTTGCCCGCAGATTGCCGGCCAAGCGCATCGGGAAGGAAGGCCGTGTCATGAATCTCTTTGACCTCAAGGGCAAAGTCGCTGTTGTCACCGGCGGGAATGGCGGCATCGGGCTGGGGATGGCGCGCGGCATCGCCTCCCTGGGCGCCACCATCGTCATCGCCGGCCGGAACGAGGCGAAGGCCGAGGAAGCCCTGGCGACGCTGCGGGGCATGGGTGCGCAGGCCGGGTTCGTCGCCGGCGACGTCACGCACAAGGCCACCTGCGAGGCGCTGATCGCATCGGCCGAGAAACAATTTGGCCGCGTGGACATCCTGGTGAACAACGCCGGGACGTCGATCCGCAAGCCGCCTCAGGATTTTTCCGAGGCCGAATGGCACCACGTGCTGGACACCAACCTCACCAGCGCGTTCTTCTGCTCGCAAGCCGCTTATCCGGCGATGCTGCGCCAGGGTGGCGGCAAGATGATCAACATCGGCTCGATGATGTCGCTGTTCGGCGCACCGTTCGCCACGGCCTATGCGGCATCCAAGGGCGGCATCGTGCAGATGACGCGCGCGATGGCGACGGCCTGGGCGAAGGACAACATCCAGGTCAACGCCGTGCTGCCCGGCTGGATCGACACCGACCTGACCAAGCGCGCTCGGGAGCAGGTGGACGGGCTGCATGCCAGCGTCGAGACGCGCACGCCCCAAGGCCGCTGGGGCACCCCGGACGACATGGCGGGGATCGGTGCGTTCCTGGCCAGCAAGGCGTCAGACTTCGTGACCGGGACGGCAATCCCGGTGGACGGCGGATTCTCGATCTCGATGTGAAAGGGAGGGTCGTTCCTTCCCTACCGCCGCGCCATCGCGCCGGAGTTCCGGCGTTCCTCCTCGGCCTTCACCGTCTCCAGCAGATAATGCGGCCCCAGCGCATCCAGGTTGGGGGCGCCGATCTGGCCAAGGACGAGGTCGATTTCCCGTTGCAAGATCGACACGGCCTTCTTCACGCCTGCCAGGCCGCCGGCCGTCGCGCCATACAGCGTGGCGCGGCCGGTCAGCACGAAATCCGCGCCCATGCACAGCGCCGCCACGATATCGGACCCGCGGCGCACGCCGCTGTCCAGCAGCAGCGCCGTATCCGGTCCCACCGCATTCCGTATCAGCGGCAGCATCTCCAGCGAGCTGGGCATGTTGTCCAACTGCCTGGCGCCATGGTTGGAAACGATAATACCGTCGACGCCCATGCCGGTGGCGATGCGGGCATCCTCGGGGTGCATGATCCCCTTCACCAGCAGCTTGCCGGGCCAGGCGTTGCGGATCGCCTCCAGGTCCTTCCAGGTCTGGCTGGCGTCCGGGGTCTGCTTGGCGAACATGTCCGCCACCTGGTCAGCCGTCGAGCCGGCCGCAGCGTATTTCTCCCAGTTGCCCAGCATCGGCAGGCCGCCGTCGCGGTAGTAGTTGATGACCCAGCCGGGGTGCAGCATCGCTTCCAGGATCGTGGGCAGCGTCATCCGGATCGGGCGCACGAAGCCGTTGCGACGGTTCCGCTCCCGGTTCGAGCTGACGGGCACGTCGCAGGTGACCGCAATCGTCGTCAGGCCGCAATCGACCGCCCGCTTCACGAGGTCGAGCTGAAAGCTGCGGTCGCGCGCGCCGTAGATCTGGTACCAAAGGTTCTTGGGGGCGAGCTTCACCCCCTTCTCCATCGACGCGTTGGAGGCACCGGACATCAGGTACGGGATGTTCGCCTCATGCGCCGCCTGGGCCAGGAACAGCTCTGCGTCCTTGCGGAAGGCGCCGGCCATGCCGGTGGGGGCGATCCCGAAAGGGGCGTTGAAGGTCAGCCCCAGGATCTTGGCCGTCTGCTCGCGCTTGGAGGTGTCGATGTAATAGCGCGGGACCAAGCGGGTGTTGCGAAAGGCCTGGGCATTGACGGACAGGCCGGTTTCGTCCTCCACGCCGCCTTCGATGAAGTCGAACATGATCTTCGGCAGGCGGCGCCTGGCGATGCGCTTGAGGTCGTCGATGTTGACGGCTGTGTCGATGGTCGGCATGGCTTGTCGTGACGTTCCCTTTGGATTTCAGGGAAAAGCGTAACAGGGGACGGGATGGAGGGGTAGAGGCGCGGCCTCGGTGCTACCCGTAGACCCCCACCCCATCGCCCCGCGTCATCCGCTCCGGCGCCGGCGTCCCGGTGATCGCACAGGCCACCGCCTCCGCCACCCGGATCCCGTCCACCCCGGCCGACAGAATGCCGCCCGCGTATCCCGCCCCCTCGCCGCCGGGGAACAAGCCGGGCGTGTTGACGCTCTCGCCCCCCACCCCGCGCAGGATGCGCAACGGAGACGAGGTCCGCGTCTCCACGCCCGTCAACACCGCGTCGTGCATGGCAAAGCCCGGGATGTCGCGGGCGAAATGGCCCAGCGCCTCGCGGATCGCCTCGATCGCGAAACCGGGCAGGCAGGCGGCGAGGTCGGCGGGCGTGACGCCGGGGCGATAGGAGGGCGTCACCTCGCCCATCGCGCTGGATGCCTGTCCCTCCAACAGGTCCCCCACGCGCTGCGCCGGCGCCGCGTAACTCGACCCGCCGGCCAGGAATGCCCGCCGCTCCCACTCTCTCTGGAACGCGATCCCGGCTAATGGCCCGCCGGGATAGTCCGCCTCCGGCGTGATGCCGACCACGACCCCGGCATTGGCGTTGAACTCGGCGCGCGAATACTGGCTCATGCCGTTGGTCGCGACATGCCCGGCCTCCGACGTCGCCGCGACCACCCGCCCGCCGGGGCACATGCAGAAGCTGTAGACCGACCGCCCGTTCGACGCGTGATGCACCAGCTTGTAATCCGCCGCCCCCAGCGTCGGATGCCCGGCGAACGCGCCAAACCGGGCGCGATCGATCAGCGACTGGGGATGCTCGATGCGCGCGCCGATGGAGAACGGCTTGGCCTGCATCGCCACCCCCTGCCCGTGCAGCATGGCGAAGGTGTCGCGGGCGGAATGGCCGATGGCCAGCACGACATGATCCGCCTCCAGCGTCGAACCGTCGGACAGCAGCAGCCCCCGGACATGGCGGTCGGGTCCGAGCACAAGGTCCTCGACGCGTGTGCCGAAGCGATAAGTCCCGCCCAACGCTTCGATCCGCGCGCGGATGCCCTCGACGACGGTGACCAGCCGGAAGGTGCCGATATGCGGCTTGGAGGACCACAGGATCTCCTCCGGCGCGCCGCATTCGACGAAGACCTGCAGCAGGCGGCGGCCGAGATGGCGCGGGTCCTTGATGCCGGAATAGAGCTTACCGTCCGAGAACGTCCCCGCCCCGCCTTCGCCGAACTGGACATTGGACTCCGGCGCCAGGACCGACCTGCGCCAGAGACCCCAGGTGTCGCGCGTGCGCTCCCGCACCAGCTTGCCGCGTTCCAGGATCAGCGGGCGGAACCCCATCTCCGCCAGCGTCAGCGCGGCCATCAGCCCGCACGGACCGGCGCCGATCACCACCGGCCGCCGGGGCGCGTCGGCGGCTCGGACCGGGAAGCGGTACGTCGTATCGGGCGCGACCCGCAGCGACGGATCCCGTGCCAGCACCGCCGCCTCGTCCCTTACCGCGGCATCGACGGCATAGACCAGGGAGATCGCGGACCGCCGCCGCGCGTCATACCCGCGGCGGACGACGGCGACGCCGAGAAGGTTGTCATCCGCGAGCCCAAGCCGCGCCAGCACCGCCGCCCGAAGGGCCTCGGGCGGATGGTCAAGCGGCAGCTTCAGTTCGCTGATCCGGATCATGGGCCGTCCCGTGCCTCCAGGAACGAAGACGGCCCGGACGAGCCGGGCCGTGACGGTTGCGACGACCGGCGAACCGGGACGTTACCCCCGGCGAACCGGCTTCGCCCAGCCATACGGATCGTTGCTGGTGCCGTACTGGATCCCGATGATGGTGTCATACAGCTTCTGCGTCAGCGCGCCGGTGACGCCGCCGTTGATCACGTAGCGCTCGCCCTTGTAGCCAAGCTCGCCCACCGGCGAGATCACCGCCGCGGTCCCGGTGCCCCACATTTCCAGCGTCCCGGCCTTCGCCGCCGCGGTGACTTCATCGATCGAGACCGGCCGTTCGGACACCCGATAGCCCCAGTCGCGCAGCAGGGTCAGGGTCGACCGGCGGGTGATGCCGTCCAGGATCGCCCCGTTCAGCGCCGGGGTCACGATTTCGTCGCCGATCCGCATCATGATGTTCATTGTGCCGACCTCGTCCAGGTACTTGTGCTCGACCGCGTCGAGCCACAGCACCTGGGTGTAGCCGGCCTTCTGCGCCTCCTCGGCGCCATAGAGGGACGCGGCGTAGTTGGCCATCGTCTTGGCCGCGCCCAGCCCGCCCTTCACCGCCCGCACGTGCTGGTCGGACGCCAGGATGCGAACCGGGTTCATGCCCTCTTTGTAGTAAGCGCCGACGGGGCAGAGGATCACGAAATACAGATACGAATGCGAGGGATGCACGCCCAGGAAGGTCTCGGTCGCGATGACCGTCGGGCGGATGTAAAGCGAAGTCCCGGCCAGCGACGGGACCCAGCGCTCATCGACTTCCACCAATGCACGGAAGGACTCCTCGACCAGCGCCGGATCGAGTTCCGGGATGCACAGATAGTGGGCCGAGCGGTTGAGGCGCTGCGCATGGTCGGGGCCGCGGAAGATGCGGACCTGGCCGTCACGGCCGCGGAAGGCTTTCAGCCCGTCGAAGATGCCCTGGCCGTAGTGCAGCACGCAGCAGGCGGGATCCAGCGTGAACGGCGCATAAGGCACGATCCGCGGGTCGTGCCAGCCTTTGCCCTCCTCATAGTTCATCAGGAACATATGGTCGGTGAAGACCTTGCCGAAGCTAAGAGACTCGTCCGGCGGCGTCTGCTTCGGCGAGGTCGTACGGGTGATGGCGATGTCTGTCACGGGGCACTCGGGCGTTACGGGTTGGACGCTTTGCAGTCCTATTACGCCAGACGCGGCCCCAAGCGAAAGCGGGGGTATGCAACGCTGCTCGGCGTCGGCGTGAAGGCTGGCTCTCCGCCGGGACCGCGGTCAGAGTCCGCCGACCTCCAGGCACCATGTTTCCGCCAATCCCAGGCCACGGACCCGGATGCCGTTGGGCAGCGTCGCGTCATAGGACTGGTGGTGATGGCCATGCACGATCAGCCTGGCCCCGCAGGCGGCGGCGAGGTCGTCGATCACCCCATGGCCGTGCGGGTGGCTCGACGGCGCCTCATGACTGACCAGCACGTCGCATCGCATGGCGGCCAGGCGGTCGAAATCCTCGGGAAAAAGCGTGTCCCGGTGCCACAGCGGCAACCCGCCGCGCCAGGTCTCGTTGGGACGCAGCGCCGCCTGGAACGCCGCGCGGGTGCGGAAAGCAGCCGGTCCGTCCCGAGGCTCCCACACCCGTGGCCGGAACACGCCCGGCAAGCCCGCGAACCGCAGGCCGCCGATCGTTTCCACCCGATGGCCGAGGTCGCCGTCATGGCCGGTCAGGTGGTCGAAGGCGGTCTCGGTCTCGGTGTCGTGGTTGCCCAGGATCCAGCGCACCGACCAGCCGGCTTCGATCGCCGGGGCGAAGACATGGGCCAGCGGCGCCGGACAGGCCAGGTCGCCGACGACGATCAGCGTGCCCGGCCGCAGGTCGGCGCAGGCCCGCAGGATGGGGGTGAAATTGCCGTGCGGATCGCCCGCGAACAGGATCGTCGGTGCGTCCGGCGGCCGTCCTTCCGATATCCGCCCTTCAGGCAATCGCCGCCTCGACCCATCGGGCCCAGGCCAGCACCGCCTTGTCATCCCCTGCTCGACCGACGACCTGGATGCCCAGCGGCAATCCGTTCGGTCCGGACCCGGCCGGGACCGTGACGCAGGGCACGTGCAGCGACGTCCAGATCGAGTTGAACGCCGGGTCACCCGTCCAGCCCAGGCCCTTCGGCGCTTCCCCCGGGGCAGCCGGGGTGACCAGGATGTCGAGCCCGTCCATGGCGTCCGGGAAAGCGCGCTGGGTGGTCTCGAACACGTCGTAGGCGTTGCGGAGCGCTGCCTCGGTCTGGCTCAGGCCGAAACCCATGCGCTCACGCAGGCCTTCGGTCAGCAGGTCGGCGTGGTGGGCGAGTTCCCAGCCCAGAGCGCGGGCGCTTTCGGCGTTCATGACGATGGGATGGGCGTCGACCAGGCCGTTGAACAGCGGCGGCAGCTCGCGGGTTGCGACCTGTGCGCCGGCCTTGCCGAGCGCGGTGGCGACGCGCTCCAGCAGGCTGCGGGTCTCGGGCTGGGCGATGGACCAGGCGGGCGACTGGCAGATGCCGATGCGCGGGCTGGACGACGGCCTGGCGTCCGGATCACCCAGGTCGCGGCCCGAGACGGCGGAGGCGAACAGCGCGCAATCGGCGACGGTCCGGGCCATGACGCCGATCGTGTCCAGGCTGTCGGCCATGATCTTCATGCCGATCCGGCTGATCGTGCCGAAGGTCGGCTTATAGCCGACGACGCCGCAGAACGCGGCAGGACGGATGACGCTGCCGGCGGTCTGCGTGCCATAGGCGAGCGGGAACAGCCCCGCCCCGACGCCCGCCGCGGAGCCGGAAGACGACCCGCCGGGCGTGTGTCCAGGGTTGACCGGGTTGCGCGTCGGCCCAGGGGCGCGGGTCGCGAATTCGGTGGTGACGGTCTTGCCGACGATGACACCCCCCGCCGCGCGTGCCCAGGCGACCGGGGCTGAGTCCGCCTTCGGCTGCCAGCCGGCCCAGATGGGGGACCCGTACTGGCTGGGCATGTCGGCGGTGTCGAGCACGTCCTTCGCGCCGATCGGAATCCCCCGCAACGGCCCCGCCTTTGCCGCACCCGCTGCCGCCGCAGCCTGGGCGGGGTCGAAATGGGCGAACGCCAGCACCGAGGGATCGCGGCGGGCGATGTGGTCGAGATAAGCGTCCATCAGCGCCTCGGGGCGAAGCCGACCATCCTGGATCAGCCGGGCGGCCTGGGTCGCAGTGAGGCTCAATACATCTGTCATGATAGACCCCCGTTGGCACTTCGGTATGCGGCCAGGCCGGCGTGCCCGCACGGTCCATGCTGCGTCACGGATCGTCTTAACGGGTTGGCCGCATGAAGGCGAGGTGCCCCGACCGGATAAGGCGGTGTCGTTGTCGAGGCCGAAAGCTTTCCCAGTCGGACCTTGCCCCTTCCTCTGTGTATGATAACTAGCGTCAAACATCATACACGCCGCAGGTCCCCATGGAGCGCGTCACCATCAGCATGTCCGACGAGTTCGCCGCCGAACTCGCCGTCTTCATGGCCACCCACCATTACGAGAACCGATCGGAGGCCGTCCGCGATCTCGCCCGC